>JAMOVK010000113.1 GCA_027067775.1 Deltaproteobacteria bacterium | reverse complement strand
GAGTTTCAGCTCCGTCTCAGTTGTTGCCAACGCCTTAAGGCTCAAAAGGTTCTCCGTTTAGCAAGATGTTTAAGTTTAAGGCCAGATATCTTTAAAAAAAACAGGGCAAAAAAGTTGTGATGATATAACTGGAGGCCAGATACCTTCAAAGGAACAGGTCAGAATGGTGAATATCAGGTTGGCATCCATATCCCTGAGCCAAGATTTGAAGTTTCAGGGTAACTTGTCACATTTATATGAAATTGTCCCATGCTTATAAGATGAAAAATATTGCAAAATTGTAACATCCAAGTAAAGTTCTGGCCCAAATGAAGGCTGCTGAAAAGAAGAAAAGGCGAACCAGAACGGCAGAAATAGGCTATTCTCCCTCAGAAAATATTCCACAAAGCCGTCAGATAGAGGAGCTGTCTTGTCTCTACGAGGTGGCCAAGACCCTTTCCAGTTCCAACAACCTTAGGGCCGTTCTTATGGAGGTCCTTGACATTCTGGCCAAGAGATTCGGGCTTATCAGGGGGACGGTCACCCTACTCAATCCTGACTCATCGGAGCTGCAGATAGAGGTGGCTCACGGACTCAGCTTTGAGGCAAAAAAAAGGGGTCATTACAAGCTTGGAGAGGGCATAACAGGGCGGGTTGTGGCAACAGGGCAGCCTATTGTGATTCCTAATATCACAAAAGACCCGCGGTTTTTAAATCGTACCCGAAGCAGAAAGACATCCGAATCCAACCTTCCCATTTCTTTTATATGTGTACCCATCAATCATGGTAGTTTCACCATTGGAGCCCTTAGTGTTGATCGTCATGCAAGCCCTGGGGTTTCTCTTGAGGACGATCTGAGGCTGTTGACCATTGTAAGCAGCATTATAGCCCAGTCTGCTATAAGGCTTCACGAGGCCAACAAGGAGCGCCAGTCTCTTCTGTCTGAAAACAGAAAACTCAAGATGGCCCTGGCAGAAAAATACAGGGTGGACAGCCTTGTTGGTAACTCAAGCCAGATGCAGGAAGTCTTTGACATGATAATGCGTGTGGCAGACAGTAATGCAACTGTGCTGTTGCGAGGAGAGAGTGGTACAGGAAAGTCCATGATAGCAAAGGCCATCCACTACAACAGCCGTCATGCCAGGGGCCCCTTTGTCAGTGTGAACTGTTCAGCACTTCCTGAGTCTCTCATTGAAAGCGAGCTTTTTGGTCATGAAAAGGGGGCCTTTACAGGGGCTGTAAAGAGAAAAAAGGGGAGATTTGAGCTTGCTAACAAGGGCACCATTTTTCTTGACGAGATAGGGGATCTGCCCCTTAGCGTGCAGGTAAAACTCCTTGGGGTCATACAGGAAAAGGAATTTCAAAGGGTAGGTGGAACCCGGTCTATCCGGGTGGACTGCAGGATTGTGGCTGCTACCCATAAAAATCTAGAAGAGGCCATGGAAAGGGGAGAGTTTAGGGAAGACCTTTACTATAGATTAAATGTATTCCCCATCTTTCTTCCACCCCTCAGAGAAAGAAAAACGGATATTATTCTTCTAGCAGAGCACTTTCTTGAAAAGTTTTCCCAAGAACATGAAAAGGGGATCAAGCGTTTTTCAAAGGCTGCCCTTGACTCTCTCATGCAGTACAACTGGCCAGGAAACGTCAGGGAACTGCAAAATTATATAGAGAGGGCGGTTCTGATATGTGATGAAGACATATTGAGGATTCATCACCTGCCTGCAAACCTACAGATTACAGGAGATGATCTTGCCGAGTCTGGTGCAAGGCCATCATTTGAGGAGGCTGTG
>JAMOVK010000112.1 GCA_027067775.1 Deltaproteobacteria bacterium | reverse complement strand
AAGAAAGCACCCTGTCAAGATCTCTTGTCGCAACCGGTTTTCCATACGATGTGCATGAGCATCCGGACGAGGTTATTGATGCCCTTAAGGCCATGATAACAAGGGCACAGGGTATCAGAAGGGCAGGTGCTGCAGCCATTGATCTTGCCTATGTAGCCTGTGGCAGGTTTGACGGATTTTGGGAAAAGAAACTCAAGCCGTGGGATACCGCAGCAGGGATCTTGTTGGTAGAGGAGGCCGGTGGAAAGGTGTCTGACTATTCGGGCAAGGGATACAACCCCTTTATTCCTGAAATAGTTGCCTCAAATGGCCATATTCATAGGGAAATGATAACGGTTTTGAGGAATTTTTCATGTCAACATACAAATACATAACCTGTCCGAAGTGTGGCACGAAGATCCGTGTTTACAACAATCCTGTGCCTACAGTTGACGTAATTATAGAACTTGGAGATGGTGGTGAAATAGTTCTCATAAAAAGGAAAAACCCTCCCCTGGGTCTGGCTATTCCAGGCGGCTTTGTTGATTATGGTGAAAGGGTGGAAGAGGCAGCGGTAAGAGAGGCCAGGGAAGAGACCGGACTGGAGGTGACCCTTAAATATCTTCTTGGCGTTTATTCTGATCCAAAACGTGATAGCAGGCTACATACCATAAGTACAGTTTTTGTAGCAGGTGCAACCGGTATCCCAAGGGCTGGAGACGATGCCAAAGAGGTACTAATCGTGAAACCTGAAAGGATACAAGAACCCCTGTGTTTTGATCATAGCAAAATAATTTCTGATTACTTAAAAAGGAAAAAGAAGAGTTGCTAACGTTCAGCCCTTTTTACAACCAACCTGTTTCCTCCAGCTTTTTTAGCTGAATAAAGGGCTTCATCAGCCTCTGAAAAGAGTTTTTTTAGTGCCTTTTCTGCATCTTCCAGATTTGCATCTAGCTTTGCAAGTCCCATACTGATAGTAACACCATTTTTTACATTTTTTAGGAAGTTGTTTCTTATTCTTTCTGCAATGGCAACGGCCTGTTCTTCTTTGGCGTAAGGTATTATTACCGCAAATTCGTCTCCACCGAACCGGAAAAGCATGTCAACATGATCTCTTGTGGAATTTTTAAGGGTGTTGGCAAGGGTCTGTAGTACCTTATCACCCTCTTGATGGCCTTGCCTGTCGTTGACCTCCTTAAACTTGTCAATATCCAACAGTAAAAGATAGAGAGGGTATTTTTGTCTTTTTGCCCTTATTACCTCTTCCTTTAGTTTGTGGTCAAAGTAACGCCTGTTGTACAGGTCTGTAAGTCCATCCCTAACAGAAAGCCTCTTTAATGTATGTCTTAACTGGCGTTCTTTAATGAGTCTTTGTAGTTTTGCCTCTATCTCATCCAGTGTAAAGGGTTTCTGTACAAAATCGTTTGCTCCTGCCCTGATGACATCTGTGTATGTGAAGTTTTTGGTATATCCTGTCATGACAATAACATCTGTATCAGGCCATGATTCTTTTATTATTTTAAGTAATTCCAGACCATCTATTTGGGGCATGATCAGGTCTGTTATTACTATAGTAAAAGGGGAATTTTCCAAAAGCTCCAAGGCCTTTTGGCCGTTTTCCGCAGTCTTGCACTCAAAGCCTTTTCTTTGAAGGAACTGTTCAAGAAGGTCTACTATTGATGGGTCATCGTCAACAATAAGTATTTTCTGTTTTTCAACAGGAAGCTTTATAAAGGGAAGGTCAAAGATAAAGTTGTCCATTTTATTTTTTGAAAGATGGTGTATTCATTAAAATATAGAGACCTTGTTTTTAATAATATTGTTTAATAAAAAAAACAACAAACAATTAAAGTCATTATTCGTTATGTTTTGCGGCCATACTTTCAAATCCTTATATTCGTATCACTTTTGATGCTATCTGTATAGAAGTCACGATGTCGAGCATGTTCGTGGTTTGTCCAACAGCCTTTTCGTCTAACAGATCATAGTATTCCAAACAAGTGCCGCATACCAATATGTTTACGCCTGCATTTTCTAATTTTTTCAGGCCTTCAATTACCGGAGAGTCTTGACAAGATAACCTTACCCCAGAGTTAACAAGGACTATACGCCAAAGCTCGTTTCCCATTTCTTTCAGGGTGGATATAAAGTTTTTCATCAGTCCCCGGCCAAGCTCTTCACTGCCTTGACCAAATACGTCTGTGGGAATAAGTATGAGAATCTTTTGCTTGCCACCATACTCCCTACTTTCTTTATCTTCATCGTGCGTAATCTGGCATGTCGGTGGAGCGGCTGTTATGATAAAGACTCCTTCTTGTTTTTCCTTTACAGAGACACTCCAGCCTTGACTTTTCAGAAAACGGCAGACATTTTCCCTTGAAGCCTTGTTGTCAACAATCACCTCAATTAATTCTTGAGGATGTTCTTCTATAAAGTCCTTGGTGGATAAAACGGGCTGGGGGCAGCTCATACCCTTGCAGTCCAATCTTTTCATCTCTAGAGTCTCCTTTTAAATCATTGGTGAAAAAGGGGGCGCTAAATTATACTCAGGAAAGCATCAATTGCCATAATTGTTTATCCCTGGTCTCTTAAACTTAAAAGAAGGCGATCATGAAAAGGAAAGTTTTGCCATTTTTGCTTTTTTTATTAGTAATAATATTGGGGTTTTTATTTTACAAAGGCTATCTAAAAAAGACGCAACCCCTTGATATCATAGAAAATGAGCCCGGTCTCATCCTTTGGGATATTAACTATGTTAAAAATGTAAAAGGTAAACCAGTATGGAGCTTAAGGGTTGACTCTGCGATAAAGGATGAGACTACTGGGGTTCTTGAGGGAGATGGCGTAAGGCTGACAATATACAAAAAAGGAAAACCCATGGTTTTTTTAACGGCCCAAAAGGGTCGAGCAGATGTAAAAAAAGGTATTTTTCAAGTCTGGGGAGACGTACTTATAAAGATGGAAGACGGCAACTGTTCATTAACTACCGAAAAGATCCAGTATAATGAGAAGAAAAACAGGCTCCTCAGCAGCAGCGATGCAACCTTCAGGTGCCAGGGCCTTCGATTGAGCGGCCGAGGGCTGGTTGTAGATCTCGATTCAAAGTCGATCCAATTAGGTGGTACTGTAAAGGCCGTTTTGGATTAAGATTAATATTTTAATGGTTTTTGTATCCGCTAAGGACGGTAACTATGGTCCCGGAGGGTTTTAAAATATAGTCTTTGGCTAAGTCATAGGTTATGATCTCGAGATAAATGTCACGCCATTTGCCATCAAAGGCCATAACTCTTTTTATTACGCCATGAGAAAGATTGACCGTTTTGGAGTATCTTTCATTCCAGCCTCTTTGGATAAAGGCTTTTTGCATATGACGTATTATTTTTGGATAGGAACCCTTTTGTGTATTTACGAAATATTCCAGATCAACAAAGGGATATTTTTTCCTAAACATTCTTTTTTTTGACCTGTCAAATCTTATCACAGAAGCACCGTGTAGCTTCACGGGTTTATACAAGGTTGAGTAAGGGAATGTACCATAAAGAGCGGTTTTTAATGAAGGAAAACCTAAAAGGCTCACCGCCCAATTTATTCTACCGTTTGAAAGTTCTGTCAGATCACCAATAGTCACCAGGCTGACTGTTTCAGCCATATCCTCTAATACGCTGGCCTTACCGTAAGAGGATGTTTTTTCCTGCTTAAAATCGTCAAGTCTGGCAACAGTTGAGTAGGGTGTTTTTTTTAGGCGCCACCCTGTTATATCTACAAAAGACTTGACCAGGGAGGTTTTTAAGGCAGCGTTGTTCCAGATAGTCTGAAGGCCATTTTCATTAAAAAGGTCAAGGGCTTTTTTCCTGTCTATTGAAGAGGCAGCCTTGTGGAACTGCAAGACATGGACAAGTTCGTGGACAAAGGCCCTAAAGACACCCTCGATTGATCCAGCAGAAAATATCCCCTTTGTGTTAAAGGCAGAGCTGTTAAAAAATACATATGGTCCGCTTGCCATTGCCAAAGACAGAGGAGAAGTGCCTGGAGGAAAGTTTACCTCTCCATGCCCATAAGTGACTATTGCCGAAGGTCCCGGTTCCAGGAGGGCTGGCGGTGTACGGTCTATGAAGGATTTTAAAAGTTCGAGCTGTTTCTTGGTATATTTGCTCTTGGGGGAAGCCAAAAATTTAATTCCCCTGTAAGAGTCCTGAATATAGGCATTCCTTGGTATCAAAACCACACCAAACATCTTCAACTCTGGCAGGGAATAAGAGGAGAAAGAATTTTTATAAGAAGGATTTTTTATCGACTCGGCTTGGTTGTGTTTAGCCTTGACAACGCTTAAAGTGCCGGCAAAGCATGAATTACCTTCGACAACAGTGTGAAAGTAACATAAAAAGAAGATCAAGATGGACAGGCACAGGAAGGGAAGAGTCCTAAAGGTGTTTGTCATGGCAAAAATTTTTTCCAGAGACAGTTATGGTTAATGTAAGAATAATAAGACATTGACATAATGACTATTTATAATCCATAATTAATAGAAGTTGAAACTGGGTCTATAAATATAATACGTCATAGCTGGAGGATGTTCCATGAGTGTTTACAAATTTATAGAGCTTGTGGGAACAAGCGAGAAATCTTGGGAAGATGCAGTTGCTCATGTAGTTGAAACAGCAAGTAAGAGCTTGAAAGATCTCAGGGTGGCAGAAGTGAAAGAAATGGATGTGAAAATAGAAGATGGTAAAGTAGCCCTTTATAGGGTTAAGGTTAGCCTGTCATTCAAATATCATCAAAGCTGATCCAGAAGATTTTTGTAAGATTCTTGGTTAGTAGGTATGGGCCATTCCTGTAAGGGTTTGGCCTATACTAAAAACCAAGGTTTTGAGGCTTGAAATCTGAAAGACATTCAATCTAGGAAGAACACCATAGGTTACCGCTGCCCCACCGAATGTGGATTTAATAAGTGTGTAAAATCGATATAAATTTTAAAAAGAAAAATCTTACCTATTTTCCCATGACGAGACGGTCTCCAACTTGTAAAAGCCTTCTTTGTCAATGCCGAATCCTCGGTCGCTTCTAATCCTCTGGTTGGAGTTCACTTTTCAGCCGGGCCGATGACTGTTTTGTTACTAACGATGCAGCTCCTGCTGTTCCAAGGGACCCAAATATGAAAAAGTAGAACCTCTAGATTGGCCTGGGTCTCGTCTGGCTGTTTTTTGCAGTTACATAAGGTTGCATGGAGGTTTGTAAGAAGACGTTAAGATATCCAAGCCACCCTGTTTTTGGGGTTTTGCTCTCGAGCCTTTTTCTGGTCTTGTCATTTCCACCTTTCGGTTTCTGGTGTCTGGCTTGGATTGCCCTGGTGCCACTGATTCTGTTGTGCGCTGTCAACAGTCCTGTGAAGTCTTTTGGGTGGGGTCTGTTAACAGGCATTCTCGCACGGTTCGGAATCTTTTTCTGGATATTTCAGGTTCCAGGCTTCGGAATTGTTCAGGCCTTGATTCTTTCTTTCATTATGGGGCTATCCATTGGCATCTGGTGTGCCGGCGTGTCTTGGTTTTATCAAAAAAGAGAAGAGATACTCTTGATTTTATTTGCACCGGCCTTGTGGGTTTTTCTCGATTACATCCACAATCACGCCGGATTCCTCTCTTTTTCATGGGCTACCTTGGCCAGAAGTCAATACAGCAAGCTTTTGATTATACAGCTGGCAGAAATAACGGGAGAATATGGGGTGACGTTCCTGCTGGTACTTGTTAGCGTATCATTAAGCCTTGTTCTGTTGAAGGGAGTCAGGAGACAGGCTATTGTTGTGACACTTGTTGTGGTTTTGGCCCTGTCTTTTGGAATGTATCGTCTCTATTTGCCCCTTTCACCAGAGACCTCTTTTAGAGTTGCCATAGTCCAGCCAGCCATTTTGCTTTCAGAAAGAAAGAATGCCACATCAAGAAAAAGGGCCCGACAGCGTCTCGAATCTCTGACGAGGAAGGCTGCCACTTTAAGGCCCGATCTTATCATTTGGCCAGAAACAGCAGTAAGAAACCTGAACGGACACCCTGAGCTCAAGAAGTGGTTAAAGGACTTGGCGTCCCAAATGGATGCTGCAATCCTCGTTGGTGCCTCGGCCTTTGTAAAATTTACAAAAGATAACCAAGCTAATCTCAAAAGGCCCTTGTATGAATTCAAACAGTACAATGACGCCTATTTCTTTGATTCTTTAGGCAATACGTTTGCCCCTTATCACAAAAGGCTTCTTGTGCCATTCGGCGAATACCTGCCCCTGGCCACGGTCATTCCCTGGCCAAAGTGGCTTGTTCCTAAGCCAATGAAATGTCTTTCTGGAAATTCAACAAAGATATATCCGGTGGGCCATGTGATCCGTGTGAGTCCTATTATATGCTGGGAAAATCTCTTTCCCAGCTTTTTCGCAAGGGTAATAAGATGCGGGGCAAATGTTGTAGCCCATCTTGTAAATGATAACTGGTTTGGCAACACTGCTGCACCCTATCAGCACAACATGGCATCTGTTTTAAGGGCTGTGGAAAATCGGGTTCCTGTCCTTATTGCTTCTAACACAGGGCCTTCAGAGGTAATCGATGCATATGGACGGGTTATAAAATCGGCCTCAAATCCATTTTCCTCACAGGTCCTTACGGCCAAAGTGTCTATTCCGAAATCACGGGGTTTTTTTACAAAGGTTGGCGAGTGGTTTCCTCTGCTTTGCGGAATAATGGTGATCGGATGGCTTTTGGCGCTCCCAAAAAATAAGGAAAGCAAGGAAAAAAATATTCCAATCTAGTGACTCTTCAACAGACGCATGCAAAATCTGCTGTTCCAGCTGTCCAAGGTATGCTAGAAAGGGCTAGGAGGTTCTCATGCTTTTTTGGGTTGCGCGGGCGTGTCCCAACTGTGGAGGAATCATCAGTGATGAAAGATTGGCCAAGGGGCTTATGTGTACTAAATGTCTGCCCCAGCCCCCAGGGGATAAAGCAATTTGTAAGGCCCTTAGTGAGCTAAAAACCTTAAATCTTTTCCGTCCC
>JAMOVK010000111.1 GCA_027067775.1 Deltaproteobacteria bacterium | reverse complement strand
TCACATAACTTCAGAAATAAAATCACTTACAAGGATCGTCAGAGCCGCTATGACCGTCTCATGAATAAGGTCATCAGAGATGGGGTGAAAACCAGGGTCCTAATGCTTTCTGCAACACCTGTAAATAACAGACTGGCTGACCTCAAAAACCAAATTGCCTTTATCACCGAAGGGAATGACACTGCTCTTTGGGAACACGGCATAAAAAGCATAGAGGCCACGACGCGTCTAGCGCAAAAGCAGTTCAATCGGTGGCTTGAGCTTCCTGATAAAGAGCGCACCCCAGCTCGCCTAGTTGAGATGCTTGGTTTTGATTATTTTAAGCTACTTGACCTCCTTACAATTGCCAGGTCAAGGAAGCACATAGAAAAATATTACGGAATAGAAGAGACGGGAAAATTTCCAGAACGGCTGCCTCCAATAAATATAAAGTGTGATGTTGACAGCCAAGGGCAGTTTCCTCCAATTGCTGAAATAAACAGAGAAATAAGGCGCCTGAACCTGGCAGCCTATGCCCCGCTTCGCTATATCCTTGATCAAAAAAAAGAAGCCTATGACAAAAAGTACAGCACCCTAATTCGGGGTGGAGAATCAATATTCCGCCAAGCAGACAGGGAAGAAAGCCTCATTCAGCTAATGCGTGTAAACCTTTTAAAGCGCATGGAAAGCTCTGTCCACTCCTTTGCCCTTACCCTTTCACGCCAATTAGAAGATGTCAAAAATATTCTGGATCGAATAGACGAGCAGAAGAACGGCGAAATAGAAGAATTGGATATTAGTCAAATAGATATTGATGATCCCACTTTTGAAAGCCTCCTTGTTGGCAGAAAGGTCAAGGTGCTTTTGCAGGACATAGATCTTATACGCTGGAGGCAGGACCTTACAGAAGACAAAAATAGGCTCGAATCCCTGCTATCTGCCTCTCTTGCAATAGATGCCAGTCGAGATTCCAAGCTTCAAGCTCTTAAGAAAAATATTAAGGACAAACTCGAGCACCCAATAAATCCAGGCAACAGAAAGGTAATCATCTTTTCTGCCTTTGCTGATACTGTCAATTACCTATATGACCATATAGCTCCCTGGGCCAAAGAAAACTTTGGGCTAGAAAGTGCACTTGTCACTGGAACAGGCGGGATTAAAACCACCCTCAAAGGTATCAGGAAAGATCTTGGCTCCATACTTAGTGCCTTTGCCCCTATCGCAAAGGAACGGCCAGCAGAGATGGCACAGGAAGGGGAGATAGACCTCCTTTTTGCTACAGACTGCATCTCTGAAGGTCAAAACCTTCAAGATTGCGACTGGCTCATAAACTACGACATTCACTGGAATCCAGTACGCATAATCCAGCGCTTTGGCCGCATAGACCGTATTGCCTCGCCTAATAAGGCCATCCAGCTCGTAAATTTCTGGCCAAATGTGGAACTCGATGAATACATAAACCTAGAGGCAAGGGTGAGCGGGCGCATGGTGCTTCTGGATGTATCTGCAACAGGTGAGGAAAACATCATTGAAGCGCAATCTGGAGATCCCATGAATGATCTGGAATACCGAAGAAGACAGCTTTTAAAACTCCAGAAGACTGTCATAGATCTTGAAGACCTTTCATCTGGCATATCAATTACAGATTTGACCCTGTCTGACTTCAGAATGGATCTGTCTAAATATGAAAAAGAGCACCCTGAAGAACTGGCCTCCATCCCAAATGGCGCCTTTAGTGTGACCATATCCTCTGAAGCAGACATTTCCCCTGGCATCGTCTTCTGTCTGAAACTTACAGATGAA
>JAMOVK010000110.1 GCA_027067775.1 Deltaproteobacteria bacterium | reverse complement strand
TTTCACTCTAGGATGGACTTATAATATCTGCTGCTAAAGAAACAGAGTGCAATAATGAGTTTTTCAGGCAGTTAACCACATAACATCTGTTTTAGGCCCCGGGTTTTATGGACTTTTCAATTGCCTCTTGGCTCACTTCTCCAATGGAACTTAGGGCTTCAAGCTGCTGCTTTGCATCGTTGATAATCTCGTCATAAAGTTTCAAGATATTTTGATCAAAGCCCGGGGTCTCCTCGGCAGTCATCTTAAATATGAGCATCTGGTTGAGAAAATTGTTCAAAATGTGATGGGAAGATGCAATCATGGCCTTATAAATCTTGACCTTTTCCATCTCAACCTTCTGGTCCCTATGCCACAGTATGACATCTGCCACAAAAAAAATCAGAAACACCAGGGCGCCAATGAAAATTTCATCTATTTCATACTCTTCCACAGAGTTAAACAACACCACCAGCCGATCAAAAGGATCAAGGTCGAAGATATTGGACAACACCACTATCAAAATGGCCAAGCCAAACCCGAGTAATGTCAATTTGTGTTGCAGCAAAAAACGAACAATACCTTTTATTGTAACCATGATCTCCTGTATATTTTGAAACTTTTAACCTTTCTTTTTCATCTTTTTGTCAATCCCATTTTTAACAGGATATTTAAAAAAGTGTCTTTTTCCTCTATTTTCTTGTAATCGACATTTATTGTCACAAACTGAATCTTTTGGATTTGTATATTCACAAAAAATTCACAACCTGTTTCTGATCCTTTGCATCCTTTTTGTCAACTGAAAATTTTTCCATAGCCTTCATGTCCTGTCCCTTTCTATCCGATAGTTAGCACAAGAAGAACAAGATAAAAAGGAGTTTCGAAAATGCAAAAATCTAAGCATGTTCCATTTGTTGGCTTGCTTGCCTTTATCTTCACGATATTGACTGGAACCCTGTCTCTTTCTGTTGCATTTGCCTCCCAGGGCGTAACAGAAAGCTCAGTGCTTCTGTGCGCATCAAACGCACAAAATGGCCCTGCAAAGTTTCTGGGAAAGGAATATACCAGGGGATACATGGCGGTCTTTAACCTGGTAAACCAGAATGGAGGAATACACGGCAGAAAAATCACCTTGCAGGTCCTAGATGATGGTTATGAGCCGGAAAAGGCCATTGAAAACACAAAAAGATTCATAAAAGACGGCTGTTTTCTCCTGACCGGATACGTTGGTACACCAACATCAAAGGCCGCCCTTCCAGTGGCAGAAAAGGCTGGCCTTCCCTACTTCTTCCCTTTTACTGGTGCTGAGTTCCTTAGAAATCCTGTAAGGCCTCTGGTTTTCAATCTCAGGGCCTCTTATTTCATGGAAACAGAAGAGATGGTTCACTATCTTGCTGATGTTCTTGGCCTTAAAAAAATTGCCATCTTTTATCAAGACGACTCCTATGGACGCGCTGGCCTTGCCGGGTTCAAGAAGGCCATGTCCAAAAGAGGGCTTGATATCGCTGGAGAAGCCACCTATCCACGAAATACAGTGGCTGTTGGCAAGGCGGCCATTGTCATGAGGAGGATCAAGCCACAGGCGATTGTTATGATCGGGGCATACAGACCATGCGCAGAGTTTATAAAAAAGGCCAAAAAGGTCGGTCTTTCAGACACCAAGTTCATCAACATCTCGTTTGTCGGAAGCAAGGCCCTTTTGAAAGAGCTTGGCCCTGCAGGTGAAGATGTTTTGGTAACCCAGGTGGTGCCCTTTCCATGGGATGATTCTCTGGCAGGGATAAAAGAATATTGCAAGACAATGAAACAGTCGTATAGCGATTTTGAACCCGGTTTTGTAAGTCTTGAAGGTTATCTGGCGGCCAAGACACTGGTTCAGGTGCTTAAGAATGCAGGAAGGGACCTTAGCAGAAAATCTGTTGTGAAAGCAGCTGATAATCTAAAGGACTTTGATCTTGGTATATTAGAAAAAATCTCCTTTTCTCCTAATGATCATCAGGGAATGGAAAAGGTCTACCTGACCCAGATCAAAAATGGAAAGTTTGAACAGGTCAAATATTAGTGGGCTGAAGGAGCAAACAAAATGGAAAAGATCTTGAGTCGCATCAGAATATCTCGTCTTTTTGGCATTAGCTTTGGCTTTGGAATCCTTGCCATGGCAGCCATATGTCTTCTGGCCTATACCAATGTGCAAGAAGGGCTTAGCGGATTCGATAAGGTCGCATCCCTTTTGGTTGCATCAGACAAAAACTCTGGTCAAGATACATCTGCAATACTGGCCATAGAAAGACTGAAGGCAGACCTGTTTTCGTTATACGGGGCCTCAGAACCGGACATGGTACAGAGATACAGGTCAGAGGCCACGTCTTCCCTGGATACAGCCGCTTCCGTTCCAGGAATCTCTGGTGTGGCTCCTCAAATAAAGGGCTTCATTGATGCAGCATCAAAGGTGAATACCGATCTGTTGCGGCTGAGAAAAGAGTGGAAGGCAAAAACCAAGGAAATTGTTCAGCAATTTGCAGCAGTCCGCAAAGACATCCTGGAAGCGGTTGACAATGCAGAGCTTAATCTCATCCTTGCAGGAGACGATATTTCATCTGCAAAGGGAGCAGATGAGGTAAAGGTCAAGGTGGATCGACTTATCAATGTGGACTATAGACTGGTTTCCACACTCAAAGACATGCTTGGTCGATTTCAGGAGTTTTTGCTCATAAGGGCTGAACTTGGCTCGATAGATGAACCAGAATTCCTCTTGCCCCTTAAAGAAAAATTCAAGGCGACATCCTATAAAATCCATCAACTTTTGGCTTCCCTTTCAAACCTGCCCATAGAAGACGGTTTCAAACAAAGGCTGGAAGCCAAGGGCAACTCCACGGAAAAGGACATAACTGCACTCTTTGCCATAAGGCAAAACATTCTCACCACCAAGGCCCAGAAGGGCAAACTTGTCTCCCAAATGGCCACCATTTCAAAGGAGCTTGACAGGATCTCCAGAGACCTTTCAGGAAGTATTTCTGCCGAGGTTTCGTCCATTGCCTTTAAACAAAAGGAAAGGCTGGCTCAGAACCTGAAAATCATGGCTATCATCTTGGCAGTCAGTATACTTTTCACGCTTTTTCTTGGGCTTTCTATCACCAGTTTCCTCAAAAAGAGATTTGGCTCTATCACTTCCTTGCTAAACGTCCTCTTTGAAAGGATATCGAATGGAAACTTTGATTTCTCTGACCTCAAACGTATCAAAGGCAAAGATGAGGTAGCCCAGATACAGGGTCTTATCTTTGATACAGTCATAAGGGTGGGGCAGATACTGAAAGAGGTCTCCCAAAGTTCAGAGGTTGTATTTGAAAGAACCAGAAAGCTTGATCTGGCTGCCAACAACATGACGGTCTCTGCAAGCAAGACCGAAGAGGTGGCATCAGACATCCAGTCCATGGCAGAGGTAGCCAATGATTATGTCTCAAAGGTTACTGCAGCCATTGCAGATGTTGACTCTGCCATTAGCCAGGTCATGGAGCATGTAAGTACTTCCAGTGCCAACGCTGCCGATGCCGAAGCCAGATTGAGTGACGTCAAGAATGCTGTCAACGAACTTGTAACATCTTCAAACAAGATTGGAGAAATTACAAGTCTTATCGGTTCCATTGCAGAGCAGACCAACCTTCTGGCACTAAATGCTACCATAGAGGCGGCAAGGGCTGGCGAGGCGGGCAAAGGATTCGCTGTGGTTGCCAATGAGGTCAAGGAACTGGCCAAGGAAACAGGTGGATCAGTGGAAGAAATCGAAAAAATCGTTACAGAGATACAAGACGGTGTAAAACGAGTAAGCTCTACAATAGATGAGGCATCTGCCACCATAGCCACCATTGTAAGCCAGTCCATGGAGGTGGAAAGCAGCACAGAGGCTGAAAAAACGGCCATGGATGAGATTCGCAGCCAGGCTGAGGAGACCAAACACGAAACGGACATCATTGTGGAACGTATCAAAGAGATCGTTGACACCTCTCATTCAACCGCAAATCTTGCAAGACAGGTGAAGGAGGTATCTGAAAAACTCCAGCGTGTAGGATCAAGGCTTAAAGAGGCATTGTCCCATTTCAGCCTTAAGGGAAAAACAGCCCTGTAACTCACCTGGCCATAAGCCCGGGTAGCACAGTTGCCAGTTCAGGAAAAACAAGAAGCAACATTATACATATCACAAAGGCTGGAATAAAGTAACCCACCCCCTTGAACACCACTTCAAGGGGGATATTTTTTGCTGTGCCTGCCACCACAAAGGTGTTTATTCCCACAGGTGGCGTTATGGCCCCCAGGGTGGTTATAATAGTAATAATCACAGAAAACCACAGGGGGTCATAGCCCAGTCTTTCAGCCACTGGGAAAAATATCGGAATGGTTATCATAAGAAGCCCAAGCGCATCCATTATGGCCCCACCAACCACATAAATAATCAGCATAAGCAGCAGTATCATGAACCGTGGTATGTTCAGCGAAGCCACAAACCCTGCTGCCTCAAAGGGCAGTCTGGTTATAGACATAAACTTTCCAAATATCACAGCACCTGCAACAATCATGATTATCATGCAAGAGGTTTTAACACTGTCTTCTACTGCTGCCCTAAATTTGGCAAAGGTAATGGTCCGCCCCATGGTCACTATTACAAGTGCAAAAAAGCTACCTGCAGCACCTGCTTCTGTAGGCGTAAACCACCCAAGATAGAGTCCGGCCATTACCAAAATGAAAAGGATTATCATCTCTATGGAGCCTGGAAGGCTTCTTAGCCTTTCTGCCAAGGAAGCACGGCTTCCTGCTGGGCCAAGATCAGGCCTAAAACGGCATAAAAGCCATACAGACAGCATGAGAAGCAAGGAAAGAATGAGGCCGGGCAAAAAAGAGGCAAAGAAAAGTTTTGCAATGGATTTTCCTGTATACAGGCCAATAACAATCAAGACCACACTTGGTGGAATCACGACCCCCAGGGTGGCACCGCTTGCCACGCAACCTGCACTCAGCCTTCTGTCGTAACCAAGCCTTTCCATCTCAGGCAGTGCAACCGCACTCATGGTGGCTGCTGTTGCAGCATTAGAGCCACATATGGAGGCAAAACCTGCACATGCCATAATAGTGGCCATGGCGATACCGCCTCTTACATGCCCAAACCATGCATGGGCTGTCTTGTAGATCCTTTCGCTAACGCCTGCATAAAAACATATGTTGCCCATTAGAATAAAAAAGGGAATAACAGCAAGTCCGTAGGATGAAAATATCCTCCACATTTCAGAGGTGACAGAAGAAAGGGCAGCCTGTGGACTGACAACTATGGAAAACCCTACAAAGCCTACAAGGGCCATGGCAAAACCAACTGGGATGTTGAACAGAAACAGGACAAGAAGCAGACAAACTATTCCCCAAAGACCTATCGCTATGGGGTCCATACCTACCTTTTGACCTCCTTGTCTTTGGAGAGTAAGGTCTTAAGACCAGTAGCAAAAAGATTGATACCCAGTATCAAAACACCAAGGGCAACAGTCATGGTCACAGGATAAAACGGGATGCATAAGGTCTCTGACAGTTCGCCATTTTCCATAAAATTGAGTGCAAGAAGAGACATTTTCCAGGATATGGCAAAAAAGAAAAGACTGCAAACCATCTGGCCAAGGAATGACAAGATCTTTCGTGCCCCCTTGGAAAAGTGTTTGAAAAGGATATCAACTGCAATGTGTGCCTTCTTTTCATAGCTGTAGCCAAGTCCAAGGGCTGTCACAATGGCACTGCCAAAGCCCATAAGCTCAAATGAGCCGGTAATCGGGTATCCAAAAGGTCTGAGAACCATATTGGCAACTGCCATAATCATGGTTGCCACAAGTACCAGACAGGCGATATGGAGGAAAAAACCGTTTACCTTATTCATCATAACCAGATAAGGACATAAAAAGGCCCCTTTGGAAAGATTCTGCTATCCTAAAGGGGCCCTTGGCCTAACTATTTGGCCTTGGAAAATTCTTTTTCGTATTTGGCCTTAAGTGCCATAAGATCATCAAAGAACTGCTTGGCAGGAAGCCCCTTGGCTGCGGTCTTTTTTAGCCATTCGTCCTTGATTGGCTCAACCTTTTTGTGCCATAGCCTGTATTCGGAATCGCTAAGATTGATAACCTCTTCCTTATACTTTTCTTTTGCCCAGGCAACAGAATCCTTTACATGCTGATCTATATATTCACCGGTCCAGAGTGAATGTTCTCTTGAAAGATCATCCATGACCTTCTTTACCTTGTCAGGGAGACTATCCCACTTTTTCTTGTTCATCACCACAGCAAATGAGGTGGTCTGCATGTTACAAATGGTTGCATACCTACAAGACTCAGCAAAATTAAAATCCTTAAGGATATCTAAGGATGAGAAAATGCCCTTCACTATCCCCTTTTGAAGGGCCTCTGGAGTCTCTGACATGGGCATGGCCACAGGAACTGCCCCAAGAAGCTTCAGAGGCTTGACTCCAGCACCTGTGCATCTGAGTTCATATCCTTTGAGATCCGAAAGCGTCCTAATAGGCTTTTTTGACATAATGTTGGCCGGAGGAGCAGTGAAAAGGGCCAGAACCTTGACCTTGGCAAGGCTTTTGGGCTTATATTTCTGGTACAGATCGTAAAGTACGGCATTGGCCACCTTTGCCCCTGAAAAACCAATGGGAAGGTCAACACCTTCCATAAGGGGAAAACGTCCAGGCTGATAGGCAAAGACAACAACACCTATATCGGCAACTCCATCAATCACTCCATCCATCATGTTTTTGGCGCCAAGAAGCGTTGAGCCTGGAAATGTCTTAACGGCAACAGTACCTGCCGTCCGAAGTTCCACCTCGGTCTTCCACTTTTCCATTTGTACGCAGGGAAAAGTGGATGCGGGCGGGAAGTTTGCATAGGTAAGGGTTACAGACTGGGCAAAAACCGATGTTGTCAACAAAGCAAGAAACAGGGCGACCGTTCCTAACCCTGTTGCAAAAATCTGTCCTATTCTTTTCATAATCCTTCCTCCTTTATCTATTATCAAAAATCCTTTTTGACTTTCTCTCAGACCTTGGCAACGC
>JAMOVK010000109.1 GCA_027067775.1 Deltaproteobacteria bacterium | reverse complement strand
AAGTACCTTGGCTGCCTTAATTACATCGTTTCCATCTGCAACCTGCACGATCATAGTCTGGGGTCTGCCATAAAATCTTGGATCATAGGGAACAAATATACATCTATTGATATCCCAACTCAGGATCGCCCCCTTTTTCTTTACAGCCCATGCCCTTGGTGCCAAGATTCCAACGAGTCTATATGCCTGCTTCTCTATAGTTAATAAACCTTCGGTCCTGTATCGCAGACCAAGGCTTCTCGCCGCTTCTGCTCCAGCAACGGCCACAGATACCCCATTTTTCACATCGCAGTCATGAATGAACCTTCCAAAGGCCATTGATGTGCGGAAGATCTCCTTAAAGGATGGAGACACTGCAACTACCTTGACGTCTGTCCTAGAATCAACAACATTGCCCCTTATTAGTTTAACAGACGAAAATTTGGAAAAGATATCCAATCCCTTTACTAATTCCTGTGTCTGTTCTGAAAGACCTTGGCGAAAGTCCACAGATTTTATCACTATGTTTCTCAGGCCCAGCTCTTTTATTCCTTCCACAATATTACTGCTAGCACCTTCGGCAACGGCCAGCATGGACACAAACGCCGCCACTCCAAAGATTATTCCCAAACAACTTAAAAGACTCCTGAGCCTATTCCTGTACAGGCCTCTCCATGCAGTATAGACATGAAACCTAACCTTATTGATGACTTTATGCCTAAACGATCTTTCCATCTGCCATTCTGATAACCCTGTCAGCATATTCTGCTGCTTCCTCGTCATGTGTGACCATGAGCACAGTCATGCCGTCCTCGTTTATCTCCTTCAGAAGTCGGAGAACTTCTCTTCCTGCCTTTACATCCAAGTTACCTGTAGGTTCATCTGCCAGAATAAGCTCTGGTCTTATGACAAGGGCCCTTGCTACTGCCACACGCTGTCTTTCTCCTCCAGAAAGTTGCCTTGGATAGTGACTGATTCTTCTGCCAAGACCAAGACGTTTCAGCATTGCGATAGCACGTTTTTCTGCCTCTGCCCTATCCATGTCATGGTAACCCAGGGGCATCATCACGTTTTCCAAAGCAGTCATTGTGGGAATAAGATAAAATTCCTGAAATATGAAACCTATTTTTTCTCTTCGGAACTCGGACGCCTTTTTGTCGTCCAGTTCTGTAACCTGCCTACCTTCAAAAAGATATTGGCCAGAGTCAGGTCTGAGCAGGAGTCCTGTAACATAGAGCAATGTGGACTTTCCCGAACCTGATGGTCCCACCAGTGCCACAAACTCCCCTCTATCAACAAATAAAAAAACGTTATCGAGAGCCCTTACGGCCCCATTTTCAAAGGAATAACTCTTGGATATCCCTCTAAGTTGAAGCATAGCAGTAAAAGACTTTTGTATAATTGTATTACATACCGGGGTTAAACGGATCTACAAGGGCGATTTCCTGACCAGGTTCAATCCCTGAGACCACCTCTACCATTGAAGCATCCAGAATGCCTGGCTCCACCTTCTGCGGCATCCAGCTCCTTCCCTGGCGTACATAGCAGAAATAGTCGCTTTTGGAGCCGAACAGACCTGCTACAGGTATTACAATTGCTTTGTCCTTTTTCTGGCCAAGAATGGTTACCCTTGCTGTCATACCAGGCCTTAACCTTTTATCGTAACCCTTCATGTCTATTTCCACTGAAAAAAAATTCCCCTTAAAAGGTCCTTCTCTACTGGTTTCAGCCATGGCACCTATTGCCCTTACAGTGCCTGAATATGTCAACTCTGGAAAGGCATCGACAGTTATAATAGCCTTCTGACCAATAAAGAGACTATGCAGATCAAGTTCCCTTA
>JAMOVK010000108.1 GCA_027067775.1 Deltaproteobacteria bacterium | reverse complement strand
GTGTGATTACTGCATGGATAGAGTGGATCAAGGATTAAAGCCTGCATGTGTTTCAAAATGCACTACACATGCCTTAAAGTTTGTTACTTTACAGGAAGTGTAAAGAAAGCCTATTTTTTTATTAGATAACTACTTAAAAGGTGAAAGGAGCTATGAACGTTCCTTTCACCTTTTTTATTTGTTGTAGGGAATAGGATCTTTAAGTTTTACTTTGAGGATTTTTAGGATAAACTCTGTAACCTTGTCAAGGGTTCATAAGTTAAAGGACCCAAAAGGGTTTCAGTTGGAGGATTTTTAGGATAAACTCTGTAACTTAAAATCTCCATCTACAGCTAAAAAATAGCCTTTGTGTTTCAGTTGGAGGATTTTTAGGATAAACTCTGTAACGAAAAAGGGAGCAATCATTTCATTGCATAGTAAAAGTTTCAGTTGAAGGATTTTTAGGATAAACTCTGTAACACAATTATTGATTTTACTTTTTACGTTGTGCTATGTTGTTTCAGTTGGAGGATTTTTAGGATAAACTCTGTAACGTTCCTTTTGGTAAATAAGGCATCCAACTTACATTGTTTCAGTTGGAGGATTTTTAGGATAAACTCTGTAACAAATTTATGGCTTGTGCCGTTTAACAGGGTTAATGAAGTTTCAGTTGGAGGATTTTTAGGATAAACTCTGTAACGTTGTGCTTCAGACCGTGTCCGCCCCCAGACGTAGTTTCAGTTGGAGGATTTTTAGGATAAACTCTGTAACCATAACGCCCCAATTTTAGAGCCTCAATTAAAGGTTTCAGTTGGAGGATTTTTAGGATAAACTCTGTAACCCCCTGTAAAAACCACCTGAATTCATGATCTTTTTGTAGGGGAAAAATAAGAAAAGTTCGAAAGGTTGGTAATTGAAAAAATAGGTTGTTTTTTTTCGAAAAATCATTTACAAATTTTTTATCCTAAAAATCCTTTGAAATCACCTGCGGGTGAGCTGAAATCACCAAAAGTCATGTTTGACTCCGGTAACTACCTTTTTAAAGGTATCCGGAGTTTTTTTTATTTCTTTAGTGATTGGTTTCTCTATCACCGCAAAAATTTAAATATTCACATTGGGAACACTGGGCTTCCGATGCCGGGCTTGTTGGCATCAATGCTCGTTGTAAATTTTCAAAAATTTCATTAACTACCTGTTTTACTTTTGATTTTAGTTCATCTTTAATCTCAAGGCGAAAGGTTTTACCCCGGTTACCATAAAGCAAAAATCCTTCATTACATGGCTTGTTGAATTTCTCTTGAGCAAGCATACCATAAGCAACAAGTTGAAGTTGCTGCCCCCTATTGAACCTATGGAGCTGCAATTTAAATTCTATTGGAACAATTTCTTCGTCTGTCTCAAGTATGGCATCACATCTGCCATGGCATGGAAGAAGGGAACCTGCTAGCTCGACATTTTGATGTAGTATTCCACTGGAATAACCATATCGACTTAGATTACGCCTTTTGTTCAGTATGGTTTGTTGCAAATGATAACGAGTTCCCTGTTCCTGCCATAATCTATCAGAAGGATTAATATGCAGGACCTCATTGAAAAAAGGAATTCTAGGGCAGAAACAATGTTGTCTTATGAGTGAAACCGGAATGCTAAAGGATGACATGGCCATCAGGTGGAATATAACAAAACTCTTTGTATCCTATTCCTTTATCTAATTGGTCTTTATCGAGACTAGTGGTTGTCCAAAAAAATTTGTCTGTTGCAGGGTCTAACAGCTCATTTGCATATCTAACAAGTGCCTTGTGCTCTGCCTTGTTCAATTCACCATAAAAGACAGATTTTTGAAGGCGCACCAAACCAAGATTTTTTAGCTGATCCGAAAACTTCTTGCGTTTTTTGTTATCTTCTATGTCATAACAGACTAAATATTTGGTGTAGTAATGCATGGCGTCACCATTTAAAGCTGTATGGTTTAAAATTTTTGCCACCAGCTATGGCCCCTGATAGCTGATAAGCCTGTCGCTGTATTATTGTATCAAGCCTTAATCGTTTATTGCGCCAAGGGAGTTTTTTCTCAACGGTTTCGTGAATAGCAGCTGCAAGAAGGCGTTTTAGTGAATGATCAAGTTGGGATGCTTTCTCGGCCTTTTTCCTGAGTTTTATGACATTTCTATCAACCACCCAAGGTCTGAAAATTTCCATGAGATCGAGGACCAGAGAGGGTCTGCCTGGACGATTCTGGTGCAGGATTCCGCTAAAGGGTTCTAAGCCGGTGTTATCTAAAGCACTCCATACCAGACTCGTTAAAAGGGTATAACCGTAATTTAGCATCTGATTTGTAATTTCTGAGGCATTTCGACCTTGTCTCCCTGTAAAGGACGGAGGAAAAAGCCTGGCAAGTGAAATACTTTTCCAATATAAGGTAGCAGACGCCCCTTCAATTCCCATAATTTCTGACCGCCAGCTGGAATGTCTGCACCAGTCAACCGATTTGAGACGATTTATATGGATTAAAATCTGACGAGCTGCTTTTTTCAGCTCTTCACTTTCTGAATTCGAACTTTTACTTAAATATTTTGAAAAATAGAGCAATACAGACCGCTGATTCCTCAGTTTTCCTATTATAATCGTCGCTGCCAAGGCAGGAACAGGGCCTGTTTCTGTGAATCTGAACTGATTTTGGCGTACGGCAACTGTGGCATGTTGATGGCTGCCTCCAAGCATAGCCACTGCTCTGCCTCGCCAATCTAGGAAAAATATTCTGATACCTCTAAGGGCACACGCAAGGACGAGACTGGAAGACAATGTGACGCCTCTTCTGGCCACTGCAACAAGGCGCAAGCGTGACAAAGGTAATTCTGAAATGATTTTTTTATTGTGCTTTACCTGAAGAAGCGAACCGCTTAAGCCCAGAAATGTTCCCTCTTCTGTAATTGTGAGATAGCGCATGGTTACCCACTAGGCACGAAAAAAGCTTTCTGATAGGCGTCTTTTAATGCCTTGGTTGTGGACTCAACTATGAACCAGTACTGCACTTCTGTTCCAATATGTTCCATGAAAATATTGGAGCGGGGATGGCCGAGCCATTTAAATTTGGCCTTTAGTGCCTTTTTGTCTGCGGGTTTGACTTCAGCAGGCAGGGTGGAAAGGCCGGCTTCTTCAAGGTTCATCCAATCCACAAAAGTGTTCATGTCCTGTAAAATTCGAACGTATGCCCTATCTTTTGTGCCAGGGCAGGCCCAGAGTTTCTTAATTCCATTCAATCCCTTTGGTTCAATCTCCACCCAGTGATCCAGGGCTACAAAACTAGAAGAGTTGTGGCCTGACCTTGTGGGGCTTTCGCTACTGCAGTTTGGACTAATATCCAGAATCCTTAAGGGAACGGTTTTCTTCCAGTTGATTTTGGATTCTTCCAGGGCAAAGCCTGCGGTTCCTAAGTCACCTATCATTGTCAATTGCAAGAGATTTCCGAATGGACATTTCCTTTTGATTCTGTAGGCTCCCTGCATTGTTGCAATAATCGGCAACGAAAAGGTCTGCCTTGCTTTTTTATGTATTCTTTTGCTTCCAGGACGGAAAAGTTTTCGACCGATGCCCTGCCAATCTACATTGTCACCCTGTTCTCTTGCCAACTCGTCAATTTGGTTCCATTTGTTTATGGAAGGCAGGAGGAGATTACCAGAACATTTAAAGAGCTTTTTGCCTCTGCCAGGCGGATGTTTCAAGTTTACCTTTATTCTAAAATGCTTCCTGTCGAGTTTTTTTCGCTTTCCGCTGGAATCAATGAAATAGCTGCTGATTTCCTTTTTTTGAGTTACATATTTTAATGACTGGAGAACATTGATGATCTCCTGTTCCTTTTCGGATATCTCACCCTTAGCTGCCCTTTGAAGTAAGGCCAAGGCCCTTTTTTTATCAATTCTGAACGCTTTGGGCTGGCCTTCTGGGGGGTGATCAGGAATTTCCGGTTCCAGTAGCGGACTCAAAAGCTGAAGCAGTTTTTCTGGTTCATTCCCTGAAACTTCTAAACAATTCTTCATGTCGAAACCAATGCGGACACCCCTGTCGCTCCACCAGATAGGGAGAAAGTTTTCTGCATATAATCCATCCTTGAACAACTTGATACTTTGGGGTGATTTCCATGGTTTGAAGGGCTTGATTCTCTCGATCCAAATTATATCTGCAGAAAGGGGCATGAGTCTTGATAAAGTATCCATCTCTTCTGAGATGCCTTGAATCGGAGGAAAATCCTCAATCTCAGAGGCGGCGGCAAGGGCACACAGGGCGTCAACCGCATGGGAAAAGACACCTTGCTGCTCGGGCTTTGCAAGTTTTTCGTTAAACTCTCCGAGTTGCACACGTATCTGGTTCGTACGGTTTGCCGGGACCCTCATGACTTGAAATTCCAGGTTTTGATAGCCGTCCTTTTGGAGATCCTTAGTCAAAAGTTCCATGATCCTTCTGGCAAGCCATGCCTGCGTACCGTTTACGCTGGTCTTCAATCTGGTGGCCAGACGGCTGAAAGCCAGTTTGAATGCTTCGCTATCTTGTGGCATGAACAGGGCATGCCTCAGGGCCTTTTGTTGTTCCGGTTCTAGCACTTCAAATGGCGCGTCATCCTGAATTTGTTTGAGTTGTGTTTCTATTTTGGAAGCTATCTCTTGGCGGTCTGTGGTTCCAAACTGGATAGAAAGATAGGTGTCATGCAGATCAGAAAGGGTGTATCGGCGATCCTTTTTTAGACGATTACCCTGGACACTCACCCAGATGAGGTTGGCTTCGCTGTTAAAAACCGTGCCATGTTCATCGAGGCTAAAGGCCCGGGGAAGAATATGATCAATTTCCCCAACTGTGTTTTCCAGAGGTTGACCGGTATAGGCACAAATTCCAAGAGATGCGTTTTTTATACGCTCATATTTTTCAGCCCATTCTTTTGTCTGTTTGTCAATCAGTTTGGTTAGCTGGTCCGGTACAGGCCTGCCCTTTGTCTTCATAAGCTCTTGAGTAAATGAAAAACGATTTTCTTCAATTATTATGGGCAATTTCAGATGATCCGGTGACTTTGAATGTTCCTTGACAAATTCACAGTAAAGTTTGGCTATTTCTTTTGCCTGACGCTCCAAGATCCTGGCAAGGATGCCATCAAAGGGTCGAATACTGTCTGCGCTAAGCCGCACGCATCTTGCAGCCTGGCGTCCATTGGGTAACTGGATCATTTCCATTCGCCAGGAATTTTCCATGTGGGCGGCCAGGCTCGTTCTGGAAAAACCGTGGCGTTCAGTCTCAATTATGTTGTACAACTGGGCTATGCTGAAAGGGTTGGCGTAGCGGATGGCCTGGGTTGGGGTGTGCTGAAAGTATTCAGCTATGGCACTTGCAGCGAATTCAGCCTTTGCTAGTGCTCCAATTGCCTCCTTTTCATCGCTATTAAGTTTTACGCCTTTGGATTCTAGATATTTAGCCCTCTTAATCAGAGCAGAAAAAATATTTCCATACTTTTTTCTTATCTTTTCAACTTGTTGGGCTGCACCCCTGATGGTTGATCTGCCTATTCGCTTAATCCACACATTATCATAGAAGTCTTGAAACTGGCTTTTGGACATACTTTTTATGCCCAAGATATTGCCTACCAGTTGGGGTAAGATACGTTTTTTCATGGGGGGATTGATATCTGCCCGTTCAAGCAAACTGCTATTAGTGTGTAGCCAAAGACCAGCTCTGGCCCTATCAATCTCCCTGTAATAGGCAGCGCAGAAATTTATAAAATCATCAACTTCATGTTTGCCTATATCTGAAGAAAGGAGGGACTTTCCCAGGGTGGCCGCTTCTGATTTTGCACCCTTTGCCAAAAGACGCAACTTGTAAGGATCAAGGCTTAGCGAACGATCAAGAATACGCTGGAGAAAATAAGCGTCCTCGTACTCTTCCTTGGAAGATTCTGAGTTGCCATATCTCCTACTTTTTCTATCCGTATGTTCAATAATCTCATTAATACCTTCTGCCCAATCAATATTTGTACGTTTCAGTCTCTCCACCCAAAAACGCCATTTTTCGCCATAAAGTTTTGTTAGGGCAACGGGATTCAGCCAGAGAGTTGCATCCTTTGGCGGCCGGCGGTTATTCATGTCTTCATAAGGCGGAATCGTTTTTTCAGGGTCTGTTGAAATGAGCCATGTTAGCGCTGAATCTGCTTCTCTGATATCTTTCAACAGGCTAGAACGTCGCCTCTTGTCTGTTTCCTCTTCAGGGCGCCATCTAGCTAGCCATCTTATGATTACCTGACGCAGCCTAGAGTCATCATAATAGTCACCCTTTGCCATCTTTTTATCATTGAAATACCAGCGCAGTGTGCGAAGTTGGAAGTTGCTCACATTGCCTATGAGCCTGTAAAAGGCATCTGGATCCGGGAATTGCTCTGCCACCTTGCAGAGTCGTTTGTCTGCTTTTATTTCTTCTTTGATATTTTTCAGATATTCCCTGCGGTGTCTGGCTCCTGTATCAATAGAGGCAATTATCTGCTTGATAGCCTTTTGCATCTCCTTGTGGGCCTTTTCCACTTCGTTGCTGTCTTGGAAAAACTCTTTAATAGACTTACGAATAACCTTTGGATCCATCCAAAAGTCGGGCGTATCTTCCAAGATGACTCTGAGAGTATTGGTATCTTGTATCAGACGGGAAAATTGTTCAGATAGTGGTTCCCTCTTGTTAAAAAACTCAGGAAACTTGGCTGCGTGCCAATCTGGCAGCACACCTTCTAGAAGGGTCCAGTCTATTTCTGCTTCCAAGCGATTGTATCCTCGACGATTTAAAAGACCGAATATTGGCTCTATCTCTGTGGGCGTTAATTCCTTATCGAGGATCTTGAAAATAAGTAGTCGAATCAGTCTTTTCGCCAGTTTTCTTCTTTTGAAATTACGCTGCTGATGCCTTTTCTGCCTTCTGCTTACCTGAGACCAGGTTATCTTAGAGCCATCTTTAGGAATAACCAAAATGGATGCTTTGGAGGTGAGCTGCTCTAAGCTCAAAGGGCTGTTTTCAGGAAAACAGCCCATAAAGACGCCTGTAAAATTGGCCCCTAAATCGATAGAAAGTGGGATTTCAAGTCGCTTTTGCATAACTGCAGGCTCCTTAAAAAGTAGATGAAAATCTTGACCAATAAAATAAAGACTTCAAATTAGGAAAATATTAGCTTTCTTTTTGTTACTTAAAGATGTTTTA
This sequence comes from Deltaproteobacteria bacterium, assembly GCA_027067775.1. GTDB lineage: Bacteria > Desulfobacterota > Dissulfuribacteria > Dissulfuribacterales > QOAL01 > JAADCZ01. The sequence goes on along the minus strand of JAMOVK010000108.1, from coordinate 32 downwards.
TAACTTTAGCAAGTAAAAAGAGTGTTTAACAC
>JAMOVK010000107.1 GCA_027067775.1 Deltaproteobacteria bacterium | reverse complement strand
ATAAGGGTTAGCAGGAATGCACAGCCGAGGAGCCAGGACAGATATGTTATTTTGACAGCGCTTGAAAAAGAACCTGGAAACAGGACCGCCGAGACAACGAGCAAAACAAATATCAACAGACGGCCTGCAGTGACTGACAGGAAAAGTCCTGTTTGATTTTCACAAGACATAAATATTCTATCCGATGTTATACTTTGACAGTCTGTATCTGAAAGACCTAAAGTTCACCTTGAGAAGATCAGCAGCTTCTTTCTTTCTGCCATTGGTACGTTCTAGGGCCTTTAACAGTAAAGATTTTTCAATCTCAGCGAGATAGCTATCCAGATCAAGGCCCTCTTCCGGGAGGCTGCATTTGTTACTGTGCGAATCGTCGATTCTGTCTGACTGAAATTCATTTTTGTGTTTACACCTTGCTATATAGAGACTTTCTGGCAGTATAAGACTGGAGCTTGACAGTGCCACACATCTTTCAATTATGTTTTCTAGCTCCCTCACGTTTCCAGGAAAGGGATATTCCATAAGGGCTTGCAGGGCGAAGCTGGAGATACCTTGGACCTTTTTGTTGTGAAGTTTTGCATACTTGTCAAGAAAGTATTGCACAAGCAGAGGAATATCCTCCTTTCTTTCTCTAAGGGGAGGCATACGGATATGAATTACATTCAGCCTGTAAAACAGATCCTCCCTGAAGTTACCCTCCATCACCTCTTTTTCAAGATTCCTGTTGGTTGCGGCAATGATACGGCAGTCAACATTTACCGGAGTGGTGGCTCCAACAGGGGTAAAGGATCTTTGTTGTACCACCCTTAGAAGCTTTACCTGCAGAGTTAAAGGTAACTCCCCAATTTCATCCAGGAATATGGTTCCATTGTCAGCCAGGGTAAAAAGCCCCACCTTATCCCTGTCCGCACCAGTAAAAGCCCCCTTTTTGTGACCAAAAAGCTCGCTTTCCAAAAGTGTCTCCGGTATCCCTCCGCAGTTGACCACTACAAAGGGTTTGTCTTTTCTGTCACTCAGGTTATGTATTGCCTTTGCGACCAGTTCTTTGCCAGTACCGCTTTCACCTGTAATAAGCACAGAAGACGGGCTAGGAGCGACTCTCTGGATCAACTGGAAGATCTTTAACATGGCGGGGCTACTTGCTACCATGTCGTCGAGTTTGTAGATGCGTTCTCTGGAATCTACCGATTTTAATGTGGATGCCTGGTTGGATGAAAGGGCGTTTTCAATTACCTCCCTTAGTTCTTCTATTTTGAAGGGTTTGGTCAGATAATCCCAGGCCCCTTCTTTCATTGCATCTACAGCGGCATCCAGAGACGCAAATGCAGTTATAAGTACAACGGGCATGGCTGCATTTAATAGTTTTAACTGTCTAAGGAGTTCCACACCGTCCATCCCGGGCATGCGCACGTCTGTGATTACAAGATCATAGGAGCCTTGCTTTACCATTTCCAGAGCCTTTAGGCCCGTTTCAGCCGAGTCTACCTTGTAGCCTTCCTTTGCAAGAAAGATTTCCAAAAATTCCCTCAGACTAGGGTCATCGTCTACTATCAGGAGCCTAGGCCTGGCAGAAAGGCTTTCTGACTCTGCATGTTCGTTCATGACAGCGTTTGGAAACATCTTTCCTCCTTAAATGCAATAGGGACTGATTGTTATAAAAAGGTTTCATCCCCTTATTTTCTATCGGCAAGTTGAAGACAAAAATTGACAAAATTATGTCAAATTTAGGGATGCCTTTGTTGTACGAAGGCATAAATTTGGCGCGGTGATTTCGGATCGTTTTGACATGTGGCTGGTATTAGTTTAATGGAGGTTTTACAGATGCATGGGGTTTGGGAGTCTAGGCAGGGTGCAATGTTTGTGAAGAAAGAATGGGCGAGGCAGGGCCTTTCTCGGACTGTTGAAGATGGTGCCCTAGATGAAAGAATTTTAGGATAAGACTGAATGAGAGGCTATTATTGCCCTTGCAAGTTCCTTGAGTTTGATGCGCTGACGCCTGCTTTCTTTTTGCATCATCCGCATGGCCGTTGCTTCATCAACTGACAGGTGTTTCATTAAGATTCCCTTGGCACGTTCAAGGAGCTTTCTTGCTTCCAGTTCTTCAGACAGGTTTTCCACTACCCCTTCTAGGGCATTTATGGTTTGGGCTATAGATTGGGCCATTTCTATTGCAGGTACCAGGTCGTCAACATGGACAGGTTTTACAAGGTAGCCCAGCACTCCTCTACCTTTAGCCTTTTCCACCAGATGTTTTTCTGCGTAGGCCGTCACAAGGATGATGGGAATAATGTTTTGTCCAGGGATGTTATTGATCTGTCTTGCAGCTTCTAGTCCATCTAACAAGGGCATCTTTATGTCCATAAGGATCATGTTCGGGTTTAGCTCTGCTGTTTTTTCAACTGCTTCGACCCCGTTGTAGGCCACCCCTACCACATTGTATCCAGCGTTTTGAAGTATAGTTCGGAATCCGTCTGCTACCGATCGGTCATCTTCTGCTAAAAGAATTCTAAGGGAAGGTGTTGAAGCTCTGGGGCCGGTAGGTGCGGAATGATTTTTGTTTTCCATACAGGATATTCCCTAGCAGAGACGTGCCCAACCCTAAATGTAAGAGACCAAAATATAATGGCTGGGGGACTAGGATTCGAACCTAGACTAGTAGATCCAGAGTCTACCGTCCTGCCGTTAGACGATCCCCCAGCAAGATTGTATTCAAATATAGAAGTGGCTGGATTTCTTGTCAAGAATGGTTGAAATAAAAATGAAACAGGTTTCATGTATTATTTTGGTATCGTGAGGTTGATGCAAGAGTATATTTTTCTTACTCAAATCTTGATATAACTACTCTCATTAATTACTCTGGAGTGAGGGTAAGACGACACTTGCTGTAAAAGGTCTTTGTCAACATGAGCCGCCGTAACCGTGCGTCCGAATATATGCTTTGTGAAGAAGCAGGTCCTCTCAAGATAAGGCCCTTTGAAAACCTGGCTTCTCTTGTGGCCCAATCTCAGAAGCAGAAAAAAAGAAGAAAGACGGAAAACACACAAGCGCCGAAGAAGCTTGATAAGGAAAAGAGCGACAGACAGCTTTTTTATGAAGCGATGAAGGGTGTGGTCCCTCTTGAAGACAGGGTTGATTCGGAACCAGTGGATATCGAGCGACAGCGTCAAGATATCCGGGCCAAAAAGGAAGCCGATGACCTGGAGAAAGGGATCAAGGAACTGGCCGCGGTTGTAAGGGGTCAGCGTCCCCTTCCTGTAGAAAAGATACCAGAATATATGGATGGTCCCCGGTTCAGCATGGATAAAGGGCTTGTAAGAAGGCTTAGGAGGGGACAATTTGCAATTCAGGCCTACTGTGAACTGCACGGTCTCCGGGCAGAAGAGGCCCTGCAGGTTATGGACGGTTTCATGTCCGATTCCATAATGAACAACAGGCGCGCCATAGCTTTTATACATGGTAGGGGCAGGTCATCTCCTGGCAAGCCTGTCCTAAAGGGACTTGTTAAGGATTTTTTAAATCGGGGGCGATTCAGGCGTTATGTCTTGGCGTACAGCAGTGCACCTTCTTGGGATGGTGGACCTGGTGTGACCTATGTTCTCATAAGGAAAAGACCGGTAAAAAAGACAAAAAAGAGATGAAAAACCAATATCCAGGATTTTTACTAGTAATCGAGGGCATCGACGGCTCAGGTAAAAGTACTCTTGCCAACAACCTTTATCTAGCCCTTAAAAAAATGGGCAAGGATTGTCTCCTCACCTTTGAGCCCACCAAAGGACAGTGGGGTTCGATGCTTCGTCAGAGTTTTACCGCTGCCTCTAGGCTTTCTCCCAAAGAAGAGCTTGCCCTTTTCAGAAAAGACAGGCAGGAACATCTGGAAAAGGTTATCCTTCCGGCCCTGAAGGATGGCAGGATTGTTATCTGTGACAGGTACTTTTTTTCAACTGCTGCATACCAGGGTGCCAGGGGGCTGGACCCGAAAAGGATACTCAAAGACTGCATGGCCCTGTCTATAGAGCCCGATCTTTGTATCTTTCTGGAAATTGATCCAAAAGAAGCTGTAAAAAGGATCAGACAGAACAGAAACGAAAAGGCAAACAACTTTGAACAACTGGATTACCTTATAAAAGTGGCAGAAATTTACAAACAGATTAAAAACGGTTGTATTGCCCTAGATGCAACACTGCCGGTGGATAAATTGACAAAAATGGTTCTGGACATTTTGCTGCCGAGACTCCAGGTCAAGAATTGACTTCTTTGCTGTATTGACTTGCAGATGTACCTGCTTAGGTTCTATTTTAGGAACCGGCGTCATTTCAATCCATTTTGTCACTGTCAAGACAGTGCGTTAGCAGCTATCTTATGAAAAAAAAGGAAAAAGGCCCTTCAAACAATAAGAATAAAAAGCTTGTTTTTACTGCAATTTACTGGCTGATTGGAATAGCCCTGATATTGGTACTGCCTCAACTGTTGGTGTCCATTCAGACCAAACAGATTCCCTACTCCCAGTTTAAAGAGATGTTGAAAAGCGGGCGTGTTTTGGAAGTCCGTCTTGGTGAAGATGAAATACGAGGCATTATGTTTACTGGTCCTGATAAGGATTTGGCTGTCCTAAAAAAGACCATTGAAAGGATGATGGAGGAGCGGGCCCCGAGGGAAAAATCTCCAGGCCTTGGTTTTTTTGATTTCAGCTCGCGGCCCAGCCTGAACGATGTACTTAAACGGCTGGAAGAGACAGGAATTCGCAAGGAGGATATTGTCCTTTTCCGTACGGTACGCGTAAAGGATGACAAGCTGGTTGAAGAACTAGAGGCCCATGGAGTCGAGTTTTCCGGCACCAGAGACAGCATGATTGGCCAGATATTCTGGGGAACCATAGTGCCTATAGCCTTCTGGATTGGTCTATGGTTTCTGCTTATGAAGGGTATGGGGACTCCTGGCAGTGGTCTTTTGTCTATCGGGAAATCCAGGGCCAAGGTTTCTGTTGAAAAGGATACTGGTGTCCGCTTTAGTGATGTTGCAGGATGTGAAGAGGCAAAGGAAGAGCTGAAGGAGGTTGTAGAATTTCTTAGAAAACCTGAAAAATTTGAGGCCCTTGGTGCAAGGATTCCAAAGGGTGTACTGCTTGTTGGTCCTCCTGGAACTGGAAAGACGCTTTTGGCAAGGGCCCTTGCGGGAGAGGCCAAGGTGCCCTTCTTTTCTATATCTGGCTCAGAATTTGTAGAGATGTTTGTGGGTGTTGGAGCTGCGCGGGTGCGGGATCTTTTCAACCAGGCAAAAAAGAGTGCGCCATGCATAATCTTTATCGACGAGATAGATGCCATTGGCAAGTTTCGGGGTGGGGGCATCCCTGGTGGAGGTAATGAAGAAAGGGAACAGACCCTGAACCAGCTCCTGGTGGAAATGGACGGTTTTGAGCCGAACATCGGGGTGATTCTGCTCGCTGCCACCAACAGACCAGAGGTTCTTGACCCAGCCTTGTTGAGGCCTGGGCGTTTTGATAGGCAGGTTGTGCTTGATGCTCCAGATGCCAAGGGTAGAGAGGCCATCCTGAAGGTTCACTGCCGGGGCAAGCCTCTGGCCAAGGATGTTGACCTTAGATCCATAGCACTGAGAACCCCCGGATTTTCAGGTGCGGATCTAGCCAACGTGGTTAATGAAGCAGCGCTTCTTGCCGCTCGTGAAGGGGCCAAAAAGATAAGCCAGAAGCATTTTGAGGCTGCGGTGGAAAAGGTCTTTGCCGGACCAGAAAGAAAAAGCAGAAGGCTTGGGGAAAAAGAGCGAAAGAGGGTGGCCTATCATGAGGCGGGTCATGCCATAGTTGCACACCACTGTCCCAACGCCGCACCCGTAGCCAAAATATCTATCATTCCTAGAGGCAAGGCGGCCCTTGGATATACCATGCAGCTTCCAGAAGAGGAACGCTATCTTATGACCAAACACGAGCTCCTTGATAAGATATGCGTGTCTCTAGGTGGCAGGGCCGCAGAAGAAGTGGTATTCAATGAAATAAGCTCCGGCGCGCAGAACGATCTTGAGGTTGCAACTGACATGGCAAGAAGTATGGTATGCCGTTTTGGAATGAGTGACAAGATAGGCCCAGTTGCCCTTGCCAGAGAAACAAGTCCCTTTCTGAGGATTCCATGGATGCCAGAACCACAGTCCATGAGTCCAGAACTACAGGCCCAGGTGGACGAGGAGGTAAGAAGGGTTTTGAGGGAGCAGTATCAACGGGCAAAGGATATTGTGACAGCCCACCGTAAAGCCCTGGAAAGGGTTTCAGAGACACTTCTTGTAAAAGAAGTTATGAGTGCTGATGAGTTCAAAAGACTTGCAGCATCAGATGAAGAAAATTCAAACGATACAAAGGAGGATCCAGATGGCTCCAAATGAAACTCCAGTGTTGAACAGGTTCTTTTTATCCCTCGTGGCCCTTTTGTTTGTACTGCTTTTAGCAGGTCAGGGTTCGGCCATTGCGAGATCTACTATTGATGATGAGAACATAGAGCTTTTGGCAAAGACTTCAAAGGCCATTGCAGAAATAGTAAAAGAGGCTATGCCTGCAGTGGTTTTCGTTCAGGTGGAAAAGACCGTTGAGCAACGGATTGCTCCCTTTGGTCCTGATCCATTCGGGATGTTCAATGATCCGTTCTTCCAGCATTTTTTTGGCCCTCAGTTCAGGCAGAGGCCTCGCAAGTTCAAGCAAAGGGGCCAGGGATCAGGTTTTATAATTAGCCCGGATGGATACATCCTCACCAACAACCATGTAGTCGGTGAGGCAGATACCATCAGCGTCAAGCTTGCAGATGGAAGAAAGTTCAAGGCCAAGGTGATTGGCAAGGATCCCCAGTCTGACGTTGCGGTCATAAAGATTAATGCCAACAATCTGCCCGTGCTTCCCCTGGGCAATTCAGACAATATTCAGGTTGGCGAATGGGTGATAGCCATTGGCAATCCTTTTGGACTTACACAAACGGTAACAGTAGGTGTGGTTAGCGCTAAGGGGAGAAGCAGGCTGGGGATTACCGACTATGAAGACTACATCCAGACAGATGCTGCAATCAATCCCGGTAACTCTGGTGGTCCGCTCATCAACATTCATGGTGAGGCCATAGGAATAAATTCAGCTATATTTTCAAGAAGCGGTGGCTACATGGGAATAGGGTTTGCTATCCCTATAAATATGGCAAAGGCCGTCAAGGACCAGCTTATCAAAAATGGAAAGGTTATAAGGGGCTGGCTAGGCGTTATTATTCAAGAGCTCGACGAAGACCTTGCAAAGTCTTTTGGGCTCAGCAAAAAAGAAGGAGTGCTCATTGCAGAGGTGGCTGAAAATTCTCCAGCCAAGAAGGCAGGCCTGAAATCCGGAGACATTATACTAAAGATGAATGGCCAGAAGGTATATGACATTGGAGAGCTGAGAAACAAGATAGCCCTGACGCCTCCTGGCACCAAGGTTACCTTTGATATCCTGAGGGAAGGAAAGCACAAGACAGTCACTGTAACCATTGAGGAGAAACCTGGAACGGCCACTGTTGCAGCCAGTCGACACGGTGTTCTCAAGCAGCTTGGTATAGTGGTTCAGGATCTGTCTGCAGATCTTGCCCAACAGTTTGGCTATAGGGAAGGTCAGGGAGTCCTTGTGGCCGAAGTAGAGCCAGGCAGCCTGGCAGCAAGTGCGGGAATCCGCCCTGGCCAGTTGATAGAAGAGGTAAACCGGGTAAAGGTCCATTCTGTCAAGGAATTTTTAAAGGCCCTTTCCAGGTCTGAAAAGACCAAGAGGGTGCTTCTCAAGATCAGGGACGGAGACATTAGCAGATACGTTGCCTTGAGAATCCGTTAAAGGCATGGTCATGACTGGTGAATTGGTAAAGATTCATAGGGCAGACAGCAAAGAAGGCAAAAGGGTGCTGTCTGCCCTTTCAAGAAGAACCGTTAATATCCCAAAAGACATAGAGCGTACAGTCCAGGAAATACTTGATGCGGTAAAGAGAGACGGGGACAAGGCCCTTTGTGATTTCACTGCCCGTTTTGATTGTCCTGGGTTTGGGCCTTCGATGATTCCGGTTGATGACCAAGAGGTGGAAGCGGCTTTTGACAAGATTGACAAGGATCTTGTCTTAGCCATAGAAAAGGCCAGATCAAAAATAGAGGCCTTTCATCAACGCCAACTTCCTGACTCTTGGTTCCAGAGTCAGGATAACGGTGTCATCCTTGGTCAGATGGTTCGGCCGGTTGATGCAGCAGGGCTATATGTGCCAGGTGGACAGGGTGGAAAGACCCCTTTGGTGTCTTCTGTGCTTATGAATGCCATACCGGCAAAGATTGCAGGGGTCAAAAGAATAATACTTTGTACGCCTCCAGGGGAAGATGGCAAGCTGAATCCAGCCCTTCTTGTTGCTGCCCGTTTGTCAGGTGTAAGTGAAATATACAGGGTGGGTAGTGCATGGGCAGTAGCCGCAATGGCATTTGGTACAGAGACAATTTCTCCTGTGGATGTTATAGCCGGACCAGGCAATATATATGTTACTGCCGCCAAGAAACTTGTTTCTGGCACAGTAGCCATAGATATGATTGCAGGGCCCAGCGAGATCTTAATAATTGCAGATGATAGTGCCAAGCCGTCCTTTGTTGCTGCGGATATGCTTTCCCAGGCGGAACATGATCCAATGGCAACATCCATTTTACTTACAACCTCTTCTCGTCTTGCCGAAGAGACTGTACAAGAACTTGAAAGGCAGCTCAAAGGGCTTGAAAGGGCAGAAACAGCCAAAAAATCTCTGGAAACGAACGGCCTCATTGTTATCACCTCTGATCTTGAACAGGCCTGTGAGATATCAAACACGATTGGCCCGGAGCATTTAGAGTTGATGGTTGAGAATCCATGGAGCCTTGTTCCAAAAATAAGGCATGCCGGGGCTGTATTTCTTGGAAGCTTTAGCCCCGAGCCAATTGGAGACTACATTGCAGGCCCCAATCATGTGCTTCCGACCATGGGTACAGCCAGGTTCTCTTCTGCTCTTGGAGTGGAGACCTTTGTAAAACGAACCAGTCTTATCTGTTATTCTAAAGAAGGTTTTATGGAGGATGCCGACCAGGTCATGACCCTTGCGGAAGTTGAAGGACTCACTGCACACAGGCAATCTATACAGGTCAGAAAAGAGGATGTCTCCTAAGAAAGGGGGCGGATATGCCCTTGAGATATCTGGTCTTACGCTTGAAATAAACGGCAACACCATTCTTAAAGATATAAGCCTTAAGCTTCCTGCAGGTGAGCTTATTGGCATTCTTGGGCCAAATGGTGCGGGGAAGTCTACCCTTCTTAGTGCGATAACCGGATTTCTTCCTGCTGCAAGAGGATACATAGAGGTCTTTGGTAAAGATTTAAAAACCTTGTCTGCCAAGGATAGGGCCAAGGCCATGGCCCTTTTGCCCCAGAGTCTGGAGACGCCTTTTCACTTCAGGGCCATGGATGTGGTCATGATGGGAAGGTATGCCCATGGTGTTTCTGTACAGGGAGATCACCGTACTGCAATGGAAGCCTTGGAGCTTTGCGGTATAGGCCATCTTGCCCATAGGTCCTTTATAAGCCTGTCTGGTGGTGAAAGGCGCCTTGTATTGCTTGCCAGGTGTCTTTGTCAAGACAGTCCTCTATTTTTGCTTGATGAGGTTACCTCAAGCCTGGATATTAGGCGAAAAATGGAGGTGTTTGAACTTTTAAAGCACCAAGTCTCTAAAGAAGGCAGGTCCATAGTAATAGTTATTCATGATATCAACCTTGCCTCTCTTTATCTTGATAGATTATTATTTTTGAAAAACGGTAGTATCATGGGTCAGGGAACTGTGGAAAAGATACTTAACAGCAGTTATCTTTCCAGGGTATTTGAAACCAGAACCATAGTTATAGAACATCCTGAATGTAACAGGCCCGCTGTGCTCTTTTCACCCCCAAAGAAAAAATCAGAAGCAGGCCTGCAGTAAGGAGGAAAGGGTCATGTCTGATGATTGTCTTTTTTGCAAGATGGCAAGAGGCGAGATAAAGCCTGAAACTGTGTATGAAGATGAAGAGATCCTGGCCTTTAGGGATATCAATCCCCAAGGCCCAGTTCATGTGCTTGTGATTCCAAAGGAGCATATCCCCACATTAAATGATCTTGAGGAGCATCATGCTGAGCTTTTGGGCAAAATGTTTCTCGTTGCCAAGAAGATAGCCCAAGATGAGAATTTTGCAGATACCGGCTATCGGACTGTTATTAACTGTAACAGACACGGTGGTCAGGAGGTTTATCATATACATCTGCACGTAATTGGTGGTCGCCAGATGACCTGGCCTCCAGGTTAGGGACTGCATATTACCCCAAAGATAATATTTTAGAGCAACTTCTGTTCTATTGACGGCGGATTGGGGTACGTTTATAGTGCTCCTGCCCTGATTAGAGGCAGATTTTTGAGCATTCAACCAATTTCATTTCTGAATTAAGGACAATAAATGAAGGCACTCATCGCCCTGGAAGATGGACGTATTTTTGAAGGCCGCTCTTTTACAGGTCCAGGAGAGGTTTCTGGAGAGCTGGTCTTTAACACCAGTATGACCGGCTACCAAGAGATCCTGACCGATCCTTCGTATAAAGGTCAAATAGTGACAATGACCTATCCTCTTATTGGCAACTACGGGGTTACGCCAGAAGACGAAGAGTCACTGGGAATCCATTTAAGCGCCTTTGTGGTGAGAGAATATGAAGAGGATTACAGTAACTGGCGCGCCACTGGAGACCTTGGAAGTTATTTGAAAAGACATGGGATCCTTGGAATTGAACAGGTAGACACAAGGGCAATCACCAGACACATAAGGCTTGCTGGGGCCATGAAGGCTGTGATATCAACTGAAGACCTGGATGAGGTTTCTCTTGTCAAAAAGGCCAAAGATAGTCCTGGTTTGGTGGATGCAGATCTTGCAACCCTTGTAACCTGCAAGAGGCCCTACGTGTGGGAACGTGGTAAGATATTGGAACTTGATGATGTATCTCCTGACAGGCTCTCACGCCTGGAATCGGCTGAGCAGGCCTCTTTTCGTATTGCAATTATAGACTGTGGCCTGAAGTTCAACCAGTTGAGACTTTTTGCTAAACGTGGCTGCCAGTGTGTTGTTTTCCCTGCAACTGTTCAGGCGGAACAACTGCTTGCATGTGAACCCAGCGGTATCTTCCTTTCAAATGGGCCAGGGGATCCAGCTGCTGTTCACCATGTTATCGAAACTGTCAAAGAACTTGTTGGTAAGCGTCCTATTTTTGGCATCTGCCTTGGTCACCAGATCCTTTCCCTTGCCCTTGGAGCCAAGACGTACAAGCTGAAGTTTGGCCACAGAGGCGGTAATCAACCAGTTAAGGATCTATCCACTGGAAAGATCGAGATAACTGCGCAAAACCACGGTTTTGCAGTAGATGAGGCCTCACTTCCTTCCGGTGTGGAGGTTACCCATATAAATCTGAATGACAATACGGTGGAAGGTATCAGTCACAGGGATATACCTGCCTTTTCCGTGCAGTACCATCCAGAAAATGCACCAGGCCCTCACGACTCTGAATACCTGTTTGACCGTTTTGTAAAACTCATGAGTTGATTAAAGATACGAGAATATGCCCAAAAGACTAGATCTCAAGAAGATTTTGATAATAGGCTCTGGTCCCATAGTCATCGGACAGGCCTGCGAATTTGACTATTCCGGCACCCAGGCCTGCAAGGCCCTTAAAGAGGAGGGCTATGAAGTTGTGCTGGTAAACTCGAATCCAGCCACAATCATGACTGATCCAGAGGTAGCAGACAGAACCTATGTAGAGCCAATTACTCCAGAGGTGGTTATAAAGATCCTTGAAAAGGAAAGACCCGATGCCATACTTCCCACCCTTGGAGGTCAGACAGGCTTGAACACAGCTGTGGCAGTGGCTGATACAGGTATTCTGGATGAACTAGGAATAGAGATGATCGGGGCCAGCCCCGAGGTTATACACAAGGCGGAAGACCGGGAAAAATTCAGGGCGGCCATGGAAAACATAGGCCTCAGGATACCAAGAAGTGCCATTGTTCGTTCAGTAGAGGAGGCCGTAGCCGCTGTTAAGGATATAGGTTTCCCCATTATTGTGCGTCCTTCCTTCACCCTTGGAGGTTCTGGAGGAGGGATCGCCTATAACATGGATGAACTGAAGTCCATTTGCCAGCAGGGCCTGGATCTTAGCATGATCCACGAGGTCATGCTGGAGGAGTCAGTGATCGGATGGAAAGAGTTTGAACTCGAGGTCATGAGGGATGCCAAGGACAATGTTGTGATAATATGCAGTATCGAAAACGTTGATCCCATGGGCGTCCATACAGGTGACTCCATAACCGTTGCTCCTGCACAGACCTTGTCTGACAAGGAGTATCAGTATCTAAGAGATGCCTCCCTTGCCATCATTCGGGAGATAGGCGTAGAGACCGGGGGGTCTAATATTCAGTTTGCAGTAAATCCTGAAAACGGGGATGTGGTTGTAATAGAGATGAATCCCAGGGTGTCCCGTTCGTCTGCACTGGCGTCAAAGGCAACAGGGTTTCCTATTGCCAAAATTGCTGCAAAGCTTGCCATTGGTTACACCCTGGATGAGATACCAAACGACATTACCAGGGAAACCATGGCCTCTTTTGAACCCACCATTGATTACTGTGTGGTGAAGATACCAAGGTGGACTTTTGAGAAGTTTCAAGAGGCCCAGGATCTGTTGACCACCTCCATGAAAAGCGTTGGAGAAACCATGGCCATTGGCAGGACGTTCAGGGAGTCCTTGCAAAAGGGTCTGCGTTCTCTGGAAATCGGTCGGTTCGGATTGGGTTTTGATGGTAAAGACCCTTGGGACAAGGGAATCATCCCCGATATGGATGAAATAGAAAGCAAGCTGAGGGTTCCAAATTCCAAGCGTATTTTTTATATCCCCTACGCCCTAGAACGAGGTATGTCCATTAAAGAGGTCAGCAAGATTACGGGCATCGATCCCTGGTTTATTTTCCAGATAGACAAGATTAGACAAAAGGGTAACAAGGTAAGGCAAAAAGGCAAAGAGGCCTTAGATGATCTTTTTCAGATAAAACGCGAGGGGTTTTCAGACAGGCAGATAGCCTATCTTACGGACATGACAGAAGAAGAGATACGGGATCTGCGCTTTGAAAAGAATATAAAACCTGTCTATAAGCTTGTTGATACATGTGCGGCCGAGTTTGAGGCATACACGCCTTATTACTATTCAAGTTATGAGTCTGAAAGCGAGTCACGCCGCAGCAACAGAAAGAAGGTTATGATTCTGGGAGGTGGACCCAACAGGATAGGTCAGGGTATAGAGTTCGACTACTGCTGTGTGCATGCCTCTTTTGCCCTTAGGGAAGAGGGCATAGAGAGCATAATGGTGAATTCCAATCCTGAGACGGTCTCTACGGATTACGACACCTCTGACAAGCTCTACTTTGAACCCCTTACCCTTGAAGACGTGCTTCACATTGTGGATACTGAGCAACCAGATGGTGTAATTGTCCAGTTTGGAGGCCAGACCCCTTTAAATTTGGCTGTTCCCCTTAAAAAGGCAGGCGTGAAGATCATTGGCACCAGTCCTGAGAGCATAGATATGGCAGAGGACAGGGAAAGTTTTCAGAAGATGCTCAAGAAACTTGGCCTCAAGCAGCCTGCCAATGACACTGCCTTCACCCTTGAAGAGGCACTGAAAATCGCATCAAAGATAGGTTATCCAATAGTGGTGCGGCCTTCCTATGTTCTTGGTGGAAGGGCCATGCGCATTGTGCACGATGAAGAGGGCCTGCGCCAGTTTATGGAAGAGGCGGTTGAGGTGTCTGAAGGACATCCTGTGCTCATTGACAAGTATCTGCAAGATGCAATAGAGATAGATGTTGATGCCATATCTGATGGAAAACTTACGATAATTGGTGGCATTATGGAACATGTTGAAGAGGCGGGCATTCATTCAGGGGATTCAGCGTGTGTGCTACCGCCTCATCGCATTGGCAAGGATATGATAGAGCAGATAAAGGATGCCACCAGAAAAATGGCAAAGGAGCTTCATGTAATTGGTTTGATGAATGTTCAGTACGCTGTCAAGGATGATGAACTCTATGTGCTCGAAGTCAATCCTAGGGCTTCCAGGACGGTTCCCTTTGTCAGCAAGGCCACGGGAATCCCACTGGCAAAGCTTGCCACCAAGGTCATGATTGGAAAAAGTCTTGAAGAGCTTGGCCTTACTCAAGATCCAGAGGTAACCCATGTATCGGTAAAGGAGTCTGTATTCCCCTTTAGAAAGTTTCCGGGCGTGGACATAATACTTGGACCGGAAATGAAGTCCACGGGAGAGGTTATGGGTATTGACCAGAGCGTAGGCATGGCCTTTGCCAAGAGTCAGTTTGCCGTGGGGCTTGAACTGCCCACAAGCGGCACGGCCTTTTTGAGCATTAAAAAGGGAGACAAGGAGTCTCTGCTAGAGACCGCAAGGACCCTAGAAAAAGAGGGTTTTAAGATAATTGCCACAAGTGGTACTGCAGAGTTTCTGTTGAACCACGGTGTTGACTGCCAAAAGGTTCTCAAGGTGTCAGAAGGACGCCCAAACATCATAGACATGATGAAAAACGGCCAGATAGACCTGGTTATAAACACGCCGAGCGGCAAGAAACGCACCCTTACAGACGCCTATCGCCTGAGAAGGACGGCAATGGAGTTAAACATTCCCTATTTCACCACGGTTGCCGGGGCAAAGGCTGCTGTTGAGGCCATAGTTGCCCTTAAGAAAGAAGATATGGACGTTAAACCCCTTCAGGAATATTACTAAGAACCATGAACCCTTCGGATTATCCAATACATACCAATAATTTCTGGAAATTAAGACGTTATCAGACTGGTCCCAAAGAAGAATGCGGCATTTTTGGAATCTATGGAAGCGATGATGCTGCGAAACTCACCTACTTTGGTCTTTATGCACTCCAGCATAGAGGACAGGAAAGTGCGGGTATTGTGGCCTCAGATGGAAAAAAGGTCAGGGGCTTTAAGGCCATGGGCCTTGTTAGCGAGGTTTTTCAGGAAGACAGGCTAAAGGAGCTGAAAGGCCATCTGGCACTAGGTCATGTCAGGTACTCTACCACTGGTTCGTCCGTGCTCCAAAACGCACAACCTTTTTGTGTTAACCATGCTGGTTGTTCCATGGCTGTAGCCCACAATGGCAACTTGGTAAATGCCCATCAGATCAGGGCTGCTCTTGAAGGAGAGGGTTCTATTTTTCAGACAACCATGGACAGCGAGGTGATTGTTCACCTTCTGGCCAAGGCCTGGAAACGTGGCATACGTGAGGCCATCTGTCACGCCATGAAGGTCATAAAGGGGGCCTACAGCGTTCTTATGCTGACAGAAAAGGCCCTTATAGGCTTTAGGGACCCCCTTGGTTTTAGACCCCTTTGCATTGGCAGGCTGGACAACGGGGCCTATGTGCTTGCCTCTGAGACGTGTGCCCTGGATCTTATTCAGGCCCAGTATATTAGGGACGTAGAAAGGGGAGAAATAGTTATAATTGATGACAGCGGCCTTCATTCTCTGACCGGTATACAGGCAGAGAGAAGAGCCAACTGCATTTTTGAATTTATCTACTTTGCAAGGCCAGACAGCAACATCTTTGGCAAGAATGTTTATACCTTTCGAAAGGCTCTGGGGGCAGCTCTTGCGGAGGAAACCAACATGGATGCAGATTTTGTAATGCCTTTTCCAGACTCTGGAAACTATGCAGCCGTTGGTTATGCCCAGGCAGCCAAGATGCCTTTAGAACTAGCAGTGATCCGCAATCATTACGTTGGCAGGACTTTCATTCAGCCAAGCCAAGCCATGAGGGATTTTGGTGTCCGTATCAAGCTTAACCCTGTTAAAGATACCATACGAGGAAGGCGAGTGGTTATAATGGAGGATTCCATAATCAGGGGAACCACTAGTCGGACCAGAGTCAAGGCCATAAGGGAGGCAGGTGCAAAAGAGATATCCATGTTGGTGAGCTGCCCGCCTACACGTTTCCCGTGTTTTTATGGAATAGATTTTCCCACAAAGGACGAACTTATTGCCTCCAGGAAGAGCGTGGAAGAAATCAGGGATTATCTGGGCCTTGACTATCTGCATTATCTAAGTCTAGACTCCATGATCGATGCAGCAGGCGGCCATCAGGACCGCTTTTGCCTCGCATGTTTTAACGGAGAGTATCCCACAGATATAGATTTCAGTGTTGGAAAATTTAGCCTTGAATAAGATCGAAGAGGCCTTGGACATAGTTGAGGAAGGTAAAAAGGCCATAAGCATAGAGATCGAAGGCCTGAAGCGTGTTAGGAATAGGTTAGGTCAAGGTTTTCAAAAGGCCGCAAGGCTCATACTGGGTTCAAGGGGTCGGGTTGTCATCACGGGTATTGGTAAGTCAGGTCTTGTTGGCAGAAAGATCGCTGCAACATTGGCAAGCACAGGCACTCCTTCCATTTTTCTGCATCCTGCAGAGGCATTGCACGGAGACCTTGGTATGGTCATGGCCGGAGACGTTGTAATTGCCATATCCAACAGCGGAGAAACCCAAGAGGTAAACGCCTTGATGCCCGCATTTAAGGAAAGGGCGGTACCAGTTATAGCACTTACTGGTGGACTGAAATCCACACTGGCCAGACATGCTGACTGTGTCATAGATACTGGTGTGGAAAGGGAGGCTTGTGCCTTGGGGCTTGCGCCAACTGCAAGTACAACTGCATGCTTGGCTGTGGGTGATGCCTTAGCAGTAGTGCTTTTGAAGCTTAGAAGGTTTAGTAAACAGGATTTTAGGAGAAACCACCCTTCAGGTACCTTAGGGGAAAGATTAAAGGTCTCTGTTGGCCAGGTAATGCTTACCGGCCAGGAGATCCCTACCGTCCGAGCTGGCCAGCTGATGGATTTGGTAACAAGGGTAATTGATGAAAAGGGGCTTGGAGCAGCCTTGGTCCTTGACGAGTCAGACCATTTGATAGGAATAGTTACAGATGGCGATCTAAGGCGTGCCATGGTAAGGTTTGGTGAAGATCTTGCCAAAAAAAGGGTGGATGAGATCATGACAAGAAATCCTAAAACGGTGATGCCAGAGGCCCTTGCGGCTGATGCCCTTGCCCTCATGGAGACACACTTGATAACTGTGTTGCCTGTTGTGGGGCTGGATGGCAGGGTTGCTGGTATAGTTCATCTCCATGACCTTCTTGGCAAAGGCCAGTTTAAATTCATTGTTTGATAAGAAGATACAGGAGAAAGATTAATGGCTAGAGGATTAAACAAGGTAATGCTCATTGGAAGACTTGGAAGCGATCCTGAGATTCGCTATACCCAGGATGGGACGCCTGTAGCTAACTTCAGCCTAGCCACAGATTCACCTGTTAAAAGGGGCGATCAGTGGGAAAGCGAAACCGAGTGGCACAGGGTTGTTGCTTGGCGAAGATTAGCTGAAATCTGTAACGAGTACCTCAGCAAAGGCAGGCTGGTTTATGTTGAGGGGCGGCTTAGAACCAGATCTTGGGAGGACAGAGACGGCAACAAGCGCTGGACAACCGAGATAATAGCACGTGATATTCAGATCCTTGAACCAAGGGGAACTGCAGAAGGCGGTGCTGCTACTGACCTTGAGCCTCCTGCACCTCCCATAGAAGACGACGTACCCTTTTAGATAGTCGGGTCGTCAGTTGACTGCAGAAAGACATTCCTCTCTGTAAAATCTGCAACTTTTTACCGGTACATTTAGCAGACCTGACAGCTTACAGCTGTTTTTATATGTGCAGTTAAAGCAGATCGACTCCTGCCCCAGGGAGAAGTCAAAGGTCAGGTCTGATGATGTAGGATTTATCATACGGGAAGAGCGGCCAAATTGTATGGTTTTGCATGCACCCTGAACCTGTCCCATAAAAATTTCTCCTATTATCAATAAGTTAACAAGATCAACAAGATCGATATTTCTAAAATATAATAACTCCTGCAAAAAAAGTGCCCTTTGAGTGGTTTCTGGGAAGGGAAAAACTTTTCCACTTTGATGAACTTTTTTTCATCTTTTGATCAGGTTGACTTTGTATTTCTTGATTTAGCGCCTAAACATTCCCTGATAATAAGATCTTGCAGGCATTCTTTTTGAATTGATTATTTTGGAAGAGTAGATCAAGGAGAAGTTTTTTCTTTACAGACTGCCAGTAACTCCGGGGAGGAGAGGGGAGCATGTCAGGCAGGGTATTGGCAGTACGGCTTAGAAAAGTCTTTCATGTTGATGTTCCTGTCACCATTGCAGGGGCAATCATATTTATATGGATTGCCTCGTTTGCTGACTATTTTTTGACTGTCTTTCAACTTGCCCAGGGGGGTGTTGAACTCAATCCCATTCTTGCTCCCTTTTTTCACAGACTGGAATATGAAAAAGCCCTTTTTCTAAAAACAGCCCTTACATTTCCAGGAATATGTATTCTTTCCATATTTTACAAACATTCCATTGCCATGAAGGCTACTTTTGTAATACTTGTTGTTTATGCAAGCCTTCTTGTATATCATGCCTTGAATATTCTCCTTTAAATTTAGAAGAGGCCCTTTATTTCTTAAAAATACAGACCAATCTGGCATGATGTAAGAATTTGGACATGCTACTTCTCAAATGGTTAACGGTTATTAAAGGTTCCTTTTGCACAATAATATCGCTATGGCAAAATTCATAACCAAAAAGGGCACCAGATACCCTGTTGGCGCTACCTGCATGGATGAAGGGGCCAATTTTTGCGTCTTTTCTCGCCATGCCACAAGCATGGAACTTCTTCTTTATGAATCACCACAGTCATTGACTCCGGTGGAAAAAATTATGCTGGATCCCCATGAAAATCGGGATTTCTACTTTTGGAACATCTTTGTAAGTGGCGTAAAGCCCGGTATGGCCTATACATGGAGGGCAGATGGACCAGATGATACAAGGATTTCTGGATTCAGGTTCGATAAAAGGAGGCAGCTGCTCGATCCGTGGGCGGGGGTGGTATTTGATGGATTTTGGCAGCGGGAAGAAGCCAAGAGAAATGTGCTGGCCCAGCCAATAAAGGGCATTGTGCCATCATGCCTTGACCATTATGACTGGGAAGGGGTCCCAATGCCTGAAATTCCTCCACAAGAGGCTGTAATCTATGAGATGCATGTTAGAGGCTTTACCAGACATCCCTCTTCTAAAGTACTCAATCCAGGAACATTTACAGCTGTTATAGACAAGATTCCCTATCTAAAGGAACTTGGCATCAACCATGTGGAGTTTCTGCCTGTAATGGCTTTTGACGAACAAGACGTGCCCGAAGGGGCCAGAAAGCTTGGGCTCAAAAACTACTGGGGCTATAGTCCCCATAGCTTTTTTGCCCTTCATCCTGCCTACTTCATCGATTCCTTAAGACCTGACTGTATGAACGAGTTCCGTGACATGGTAAAAGCCCTTCACAGGGCAGATATTGGCGTGATACTAGATGTGGTTTTTAATCACACTGCAGAAGGAGGAGAGGACGGCCCCATCATTAACTTTAAAGGGCTTTCAAACAGAGAATTTTACCATCTTGATCCAGTAGATAGGCGAAAATACAGGGATTTCACTGGTTGCGGTAATACAGTGAACTGCAACCATCCCCAGGTCACCTTTTTTATCATAGAATGTCTGGAATACTGGGTAAGATATTTTCACATAGATGGCTTCAGGTTTGATCTTGCAAGTGTTCTTGCCAGGGGAGAGGATGGCAAGCCCATGCATCATGCTCCAGTCATTTGGAGTTTAGAGTTTTCAAGGGCCATTTCAAAGGCCCACCTTATTGCAGAAGCCTGGGATGCTGGAGGGCTTTATCAGGTAGGAGGTTTTCCAGGTTACAGGTGGCAAGAATGGAATGGTATGTACAGGGATACTGTGCGGCGTTTTATTAGAGGAGACAAGGGGTTGGTGGGAGAGATTGCAACAAGGATAAGCGGCAGCAGCGATCTGTACGAACCATCTGGCAGGGCTCCTTTTAACAGCATTAATTTTGTCACTTGCCATGACGGCTTTACCCTTTGGGACCTTGTTAGCTATGAGAAAAAGCACAATGAACCAAATGGCGAAAACAACCGGGACGGATCAGACCAGAATTTCAGCTGCAACTATGGGGTAGAGGGAGAGACATCTGACAAGCAAATAATTAGCCTGAGGATACGTCAGGCAAAAAATTTTATGGCAACTCTTCTCGTGTCTGTAGGGGTGCCAATGCTTCTTTCAGGAGATGAGGTGCTCAGGACCCAAAAGGGTAACAACAATGCGTGGTGCCAGGATAATGAGATTAGCTGGTTCGATTGGCGACTCTTAAAAGATAACTATGATATGTTCCGGTTTACAAAAAAGATGATTTCCTTTAGAAAACGGCACCCTAGTCTTAGAAGAAAACAGTTCCTGACAGGCAGACGGGTCCAGGGACGAGAGTTTCCAGATATTGTTTGGCATGGCAAAAGGCTGTTTGAACCAGAATGGCTCGATAGTAGCTCCAGATTTCTTGGGTTTACCATGTCTGGAATAACGGCAGATGAAGAGGATTTCCATGTCTTATTAAACATGGATGAAAAAGAGAGTGTAGAGGTAGAGCTGCCTGGCATCTTGTGGGGAAAATGGTACCTGTCGGTAGATACATTCAATACACCCCCTGAAGAAATCTTTGATCCAGAGGATCAACGATCTGTAGGGAAACGTTATAGAGTTGGGCCAAGAAGCGTTGTGATCTTTGAAAGGAGATAAAGGGCTTGGCGGAAGCGCATGGGAATCGAACCCACCTACGGGGCTTCTCACCCCGTACACCGGATTTGAAGTCCGGGAGGGCCACCAGTGCCCTTTCCGCTTCCGCTTTATTTCAGGTATTTTAAAAATAACATATGATTTTAAAAATTGAACCCCCTTACTTTCTGGGCTCTTGTTTCCTTTTGCCTCCATGTACTAAAAATGGAAATATGGCAGAGCAAGCCCCATTCCTATGGTTAAGACTCCTATCAAGACCAAGGCAATACCGCTTCTGATTCCCGCCTGTTTATGACTAAAAAACCAGGCATAGCTGGCCTTTAATATGTCATTGCTGCCAGCAGCTATAAGGATTGCACTGCCAGCCTCCAGGGTAGTTATTTTGAATTTTGACGTGAGTATTGAAACGATAAATGGATCGATATCCGTAAAACCGACAATGAAGGAAAGTACCTTAAGGCCGGTATTCCCATAATATTTCAACACAAAGTGAGTCACCAGGACCATGACCACAAAGAGCAGGGCAAAAAGAAAGGCCGTGGGCAGCTCCAAAGGATTTGACTGGGTTGTAATGCTTTCCTTACGCCTTGTAATATCCCTTTTTGAATAGAAAAACCAGGCCACTCCAGCAGAAATGAGCGCCAGGAGCAACAGTGGCTTTACGATGGTAAGCGCAATGGTATGGTTGAAGATAAAGGCAATGATAAAGAGTCTCACATACATTACTGCCGTTGCTATAACGATGGAGGCAGCAAAGATATTTGCTCCTGCCGAAGCCTCCGAGCTTTTTTTTGCCAGCACTATTGTGGCAGCCGTACTTGAGTAAAGCCCTCCAAGAATTCCTGTAAGGAAATAGCCCTTTGCCTTGAAAAAGTAAGATTCAAGTATGTAACCTACGTATGAGAGAAGTGAGACCACCACCACGGCCAACCAAATCTTGAAGGGGGAGATTGGTAAAAATGGCGATATGGGCGTTTTGGGAAGCAAGGGCAGAATCACTGCACTTAGTAGAATGAGCTTGGCAAAGGTCTCTATCTCCTTTGGCTCTATGGTGCGGACAAAAAGGTTTATACGGGCATTGGCATTAAGTATGAAGATTATGGCCACAAAGAGCAGGGCGAATATCCAGATTGGGAAATTGACAATAAGAGCTCCAAATGAGTAGACCAGGGAGGCCACCAGAAAGCTCAGGATTCCAAGCCTTTCATGAAGAAGTTTGTGCCAATAATAGAAGAGAAAATGGGCGCCAAGAAGCACAAAGCCTATGGGCAGCATGTAGTGGCCGATCAGTTGGAAAACATACCCCATGATGGCAATGAAGGTGAAGGTCCGGGCAGAGCCTATCTGCTTGGATGAAAGGGGATGTACCCGCATCTGATAGCTTTTCATTTCAAGGCCTATTATGAAGCCTGCCAGGGTGACCAGAAGAAACTGCATCCACGAGGTATTCAAAAGGTGTGTCACATTCCCTCCCTCAAAGGTCGCCTTTTAGGATAACTAACAATTTAATCTAAGTAGTAATCCTTTTCAGTAAACATATCTTAATATTTTTTGTGGCTGTGGCTGAAAAACAGGCTTTTTCTTAAAGGGTATGCACATGCAGGGGCAATTTGGAAAGGCCGTGGGTTTAACAAATTTCCCTTAAATTTTAGATTGGTGACTCGACACAAAGGGCAGGCCCAACAGAGACTCCACGGCCCGAGAAGCCTCTGGTTCTCTGTTGGCCCTATGGCTAAAAGCTCCACGTCTAAGGAGCACCTTTTTCCGCCAATATTTTTCGCCTATTTCCTCCTAAAAAGTTCTGGAACAGGATTTACGCGTTCCGGATGCTGGTCATCCCTTGTGCCCATTCCGCCAAAACCGGGCTGCGTTGGAGTGGTCGGGATGTTGTTCTTGCCCAGGTCCTCCTGCTTTCTGGAATGACGCCCCCTCCGGGCCTTATTCTTGAGGGAGCTCGGGTTTGGTCTCTCACCTGCGTGCATGGAACCTGGAGCGCCACGTGCATTTTCTGCCGGGTTCCATATAGGGCCTAAAGTATGTCTGGAAAGGTGCCTTTGTATGTAGACATTTATCTCGGGAGGGTAAGCCATATGTCTTGACCCATGTCTTCTAAGGGCATCCTCTATGTCGCGTCTACTGGGTTTTCGTGCCTCCTTCACACCTGCTATGCCAGTATCCCTTGCCCCTATATAAACTGCCTTGATGATGGTATGATCATTCTTCCACCAAATCAGCCAGCAATCCCCCTTGTCATTGTATAAAACGTCCACAAAGCCTACTCCATTAGGTCCGGGATGTGTCTCTTCGACACGGAAACCACCTCCTGCGTAGGAAACTGCAGTGAATAGGAACAGAAAAAGAAAGACTAACATGGTGACCGCCGATTTTTGCCAATGTTTTAAGGTCATGATATCCTCCACAATTTTGAATTTGACTAACCCGATGAAAAGCTTGTTTTAGTTAAGTGCTCTTTTTGTGCAAAAGGTTCAAAAAATTAATTCCTCAAAATTTTTCAGGATGAATCCTCATACGCAACTCCTTTTCCCTGGGAAAAAAATCAGACATAACGCCGACACCAGAAGAAAAGCTTTAAAATTTTTGGTGCAACAGGGTTCATAGCAGCCATTGCTAAATATATACCCCTGGGAACTCCTTTTGGCTGGTTCGTTATTACGGTTGGTATTCAAATCGCAGTCGGGGAGCTTGGGGCAAGGCCGGTTCAGACTTGTCTCAATAGCTGTCAACAGTAGACTTGCGCCTTTTTCCGGATATCCTGAAGCGGTTTAAAAAAGGAAGTTTTTTCAGGAAAAAATCTTCCTGTTTAAGAAAAACTGTTTTCTATTCCTCTTAATTATTACCTTCTATCCCCCTCACCTTTAATGGAAGTCGCATTTGTTGATTGGAATGTCTTGTTGGTTTTTTTGATAATAGGTCTTTCGTACCTACTGCCAAATTCGCCCAGGGGCCTTTTAAAGGTGAACCAGGCAGGATAGTCTATCATCTGTCTTTTAGCAGCTCCTACACTGTCAGAGGGAATTGTAAATGGCAACGTAACTACAAAAAATACCGAACCTATTACTGTTGAGGCCAATCCTAGTGGGCGAGCTAGTACTCCATCTGCCATCATGGCTACGGGTTCATGCCCCACCCTGTATTTGGCCGGTGTTGCATGTGCTGTAGAATGTAAGTTAGATGTTAAAAGAAAAATGGTGAAAAGGATTATCAAACACCACCTATTCATGGCTATACTCCTTTTGAAAATTGTCTTAATCCAAAATTAGACAGAACAATACAACATAAAGTGGATTTTACTACAGTTGATCACATAATACAAAGTGCCATAAAAAACGGCTTGTTTCCTGGAGCAGCTCTAGGAGTGGTAGTTGATAATGCAATTCTTGCCAGAAAATTCTATGGCAGACACGCTTTTGCCCCCTGGACAAGACACGTCGATTACTCATCCCTTTTTGACCTGGCCTCTTTAACCAAACCCCTGTGCACGGCCCTTGCTGTTGCCACTCTTGTTCAAGACGGCCTGGTGTATCTAAATCAATCAATAGGGGATTTTTTTCAACATATTTCCAAAGAAAAGACCAAAATAACTATTCAGCATCTACTAACCCATAGCTCCGGCCTGGAAGCATGGTTTCCTATTTACAATGTCCTAAATGGCAAGCAAAGCCAAAAGGTTCCAGGCAGGGGAGGGCTGGATCTCGCATGCAAATTGATCTTAGAGCGCCCTCTTGCTTATCAAACCGGCCAAAAGGCCCTTTATAGTGACCTGGGTTTTATGCTCCTTGCCCAAATAGTTGAGCAAGTGGCTGGTCAGAATTTGTGGAAGTTTGTTAACAGACGCCTTTACCTACCTCTTGATCTTACAAGAATTGGGGCATTTGGCCATCCTCCATCACATCAACTTGACCTCTTTGTTCCAACAGGGGTCTGTCCTGTTAGAAAGCGCATGTGCTGGGGGGAGGTGAATGATCTAAACGCATGGACCATTGGTGGCTTGCCAGGTCATGCAGGTCTTTACTCCAACCTTGACGATCTGCTAGCCTTTTTAAGCGCCATCATGAAATGCTGCCTGGGCCACCGAGCATCACGGCTGGCTCTCAAAAATACCATTTTAGGCAGTTTTCTAAATTACAGGTCAGGGTCTAAATCTGTTAACTGGGCCCTTGGATTTGATCGCCCTAGTTTCGAATTTTCATCTAGTGGGCATCTTTTTTCCAAAAACAGCGTTGGGCATCTTGGTTACACTGGCACTTCCTTTTGGATGGATCTTGATGCAGGAATTATCGTTGTTTTCTTAAGCGCAAGGACCTTTCCTTTTGATCTGGCCGAAGATAAAAGGATAATGAAGGATCTAAGGACATGTCTTCATGATAGGATTAGGGAGATCGTCGGATAGAAGGCATCTGGATTCAGGGAATTAATCAGGAAGAGACAAGATTATAAATTCTGACAGGCATTGTAGTTTGCCTCTTCATAAATGTTCCAATTTGGAAAAAATTCTTTGCTAATCGACCGTTTACAACAGATAGGTGAGTATACATGGGCCTGTTATTGCTATTGGTATTGAGATGTGCCAACGGGAGTCTTGGAATTTGACGCCTGCCAAGACCCAAACCCAAAAGAATTGGGTGCAAGCCGATCAAAATAATATTAAACATGAAGGGACTTTCCCGGCCTTAATAGATAAGATAGAGGGCTTTTCTAGAAAAAATGAAAAAGGATAGATTTACCGGATACGGCTTATTAACTCTTTCGAAAAGATGTCTTGAAAGACGCTGGCTTGTCCCTTGTTTGTATGTGATTTTGGCATGTTTAGTGACATCCTGTCAACAGGATAAGCCAAAGAAAATAAGGATAGGCCTTTCAATAAATCTAAGTGGCTACAGTGGTTCACCTGGAGAAGACATAAGGGATGGGGCAATATTGGCTGTTAAGGAGATAAATCGCCATCAAACATCCAGAAAACTTGAACTAATAGTAAAAGATGACAGGAATACACCAGAAGGTGTCAAAAAAGCCGACAAGGAACTTATCAGAGCAGGTTGTGACGTAATAATCGGTCACAGTCATTCACAAAACACACTTGTTGCCTATCCACTAGTGACAGGGGCTGGGCGCATACTTATTACTGCCTATACTGCAACTAGCAAACTTTCCAAAATAGATGACCTTTTTCTTCGCACGTCTGTAGACAATTTTTTATATGCCAGGAGTTTTGCCAAGCTGTTTCGCACCAGACAGATAAAAAATATCCTCCTGGTGTTGGATCTTTCAAATCCCAGTTTTTCAAAGGATCTTAGTGATAAGCTTAGAAAGCATTTCGGAAATGAGATTAAGGAGGCCTACATTAACACCCAAAAAGGCGTCAATTGGCCTCTGGTTGTGAAACAGATATTAAGAGCAATGCCTGATGGTGTTTTTATGATAACCGAGGTGAAAAGTACGGCCATACTTTCACAGATGCTTCGTGAAGCAGGTTATAACGGCAGGTTTTTTGCTACCATATGGGCTCAGGGGCCTTATCTTGCAATATATGGAGGTAAGGCTGTGGAAGGCATGGAGATAGTCTCTTTTATAAGATCGCGTTACGATAACGTTTTTTATGAAAAGTTTGAACAGGAACTGAAAAGACAGTTTAGCAAAAGGGCTTCTCCCAAGTCAGCCAGGGCCTATGAACTTATTTATATCTTGGCAGATGCAATGAACAGGTGTGGAAATAAGGCAGACAACCCAGTTTGTATAAAAGATAAGCTCATTAGTGGAAATTATAACTTTCTGCTTGGCAGGGTGCGATTTGATCGTTTTGGAGATGTTCAAAGGCCTATATTTTCGCTTAAAATGGTTAAGGGACATTTCAAGCTTGTACAACGACTGTTTTAGATAAGGTTGTTCTTTAGATAGACCAACTCAAATTACACGAGTTAAAAGTTCAGCGAAATGCATGACAATATTAGCCATAAAAAAGCCTTATGTATAACTTTTTCGGTACTGTTCATCGTTGCTACAGTGGTCTTTTTTGTTGCTAGGGACTCTTCACGGCCAATTTTGCTAGGTGTTGCCCTTAATCTCAGTGGCCGTGGAGCCGCCAGCGGGCAGGCGGTTAAAGAGGGGATCATAGTGGCTGTAAAGGAACTGAATCAGGCTGGTGGTATCAACGGCAGACCCATAAAAGTTATTGTAGAAGATGATCAAAATTCAAAAGAGGGCGTTATCAGGGCAGACAAGAAACTCTTGAGAGCAGGCTGCCCGGTCATCATTGGCCACAATACATCCCAAAATACTATTATTGCATATCCCATAGTCGTTAAAAATGGCAAGATACTTATCACAAGTTGTTCCAGCAGTACGGTCCTGTCGGGAAAGGACGACTATTTTTTCAGGACCAGTGTAGACAATGCCTTGATTGGAAGGGCTTGGGCACAGTTGCTGAAACGCAGAGCCGTACATTCTGTCTCTTTGCTGGTGGATATGTCTAACAAGGGTTTTGCAAAGGATTTAACCAATCAGATAAAACGTTTTTTTCAAGGGCAGGTATATGAATTCCTAATTGATACAAAAGGATATGTGGATTGGAATAAGACCATAAAGGGCCTTTTGTACAATTCGCCTCAATTGATTATTTTAATAACAAATCCCAAGGATACGGCCATAGCTTTACAAAAATTGAGATCTTTTGGTTACAACAGGACCGTTTTTGCCACCACCTGGGCCCAGGGGCAGGAGCTGTTTTCCTATGGAGGTAACTGCGTTGATGGTCTAAGGGTGCTGACCTTTGTCCCGCCAATTGCCACCGAAGCGTATCAAAAAATAAATCCCACTATGAAAAAATATTTTCAAAGAAACGCCACTACATGTACAGCCAGGGGATACGAGCTGGCTATGATAGTTGGGGACGCAATGAAACGCTGCAATAGTCAAGCCAGCGAACCAGCTTGCATAAAAGAAAAGCTGCTTTCAGGATGCTATAAAATACTTTCTGATACGATAAGGTTTGACCAGTTTGGTGACATAATAAGACCCATTTATGAAATAGAGGCTCAAAAAGGAAAATTTGTAGTGAACAGGCGGATTTTATGAGTGATCTTCCGTCCATATCAAAAAAGATTTCCAAATATACCTGGATTATCGGTGTGTTTTCATGCCTTGCCGTGTTGTTTGTAACCATAGATTCAGAAATCGGCCTGTTGAAAAGGCAGGCTGCCATAGAAATTTCCAGAATTTATGATGCGGCCAAGATGGAGGTAGAAAAATTTTTTTTTAATGATCAGGGATTGATCTCCTATCTTAAAAAGCAGGCATTAGAACAGGCACCCCAAAATTACATAAAATGGATTGGGGATAATCTTCGAAAGGCAGATCCGGGTCAGCATTTTTCCATTCTTGATGAAAGATATAGGGTCGCCTATGTGAGTGATCCAAAAGACAAGCAGTTTATAGGGCTTGATTTTTCAAATCTGGGCTTTATCAAAGCTAAACAACTTGTTTCTGGAGTGCATCAGTCTTTTTTTACTTCCCGTTCGGTAATAACCGTTTGTTATCCTCTTAAAAAAGGTCTTCTCCTCATAGACAAGGATATTGAAGAGCTTACCAGACGGCTGAAGGATATACCGCGCCCGTCCATAGACGGTTCCCAGATTTTTATTCTGAGCAAGGAAGGAACGGTGGTTTATCATCCCAATATGACCCTGGTAAGGACGAGGGAAAATCTTTTAAGTCGTATGGAAGACTGTAATGGCCCAGATTCATATGGCTTTTATACCATGTCTTATGACCATGCCCGCTACTGGTGCATGAAAAAGGGATTTAGCAGACCAAAATCCTGGTATTTTTATGCAGCCATTCCAGAGAAAGAGATCATTCCCTATCTTTGGTACCATATGTGGCCTATTGTCATGACCATATTTGCCATATTTATGGCAATCGTATTTTTTGTAGACTTTATAATTGCCTACGGAATCTCAGAACCTCTTAAAAAACTTTCCTCTTGGCTTCTCAAGCAGGATCCAATGAATCCAGAGCTCCAGGCAGATCAGTGTCCGGTCAAGACCTATAATAAGGAACTCCATGATATTGTAGAAAGTGTCAAGAAGATGCTGGAGACCATCAAGGAGAAGAACTCGGAAATACTTAAAAGGGATGAACTATTTAGAACGGTTATAGAGTATGCAGCAGACTGGGCTTACTGGTTGGATGAGGCAGGTTCTTTTAAGTACAATTCAATGAAGTGTTTGGAGATAACAGGATATTCACCTGAGGAATTTCAAAAGGATCCGAAACTCCTTACCAAGATAATACATGATGATGACAGGCCGATCTTTGAGCAGCATCTTGATTCTGTGGTAGGTAACAAACCCCACAAAAATATGGAGTTTCGGATCATTACCAAGGACGGAAGGATCAGGTGGATAAGCCATAACTGCAACAAGATTTTTGATTCATCAGGGAGCTTTCTTGGAATACGCGGCAGCAATTTGGATATAACCGAACAGAAACTCGCGTCGGAAGAGCTTTCCAAAATTGAAAAGCTCGAATCCCTTGGGGTAGTGGCTGGAGGTATTGCCCATGATTTTAACAACCTATTAACCGCTATCCTTGGAAACATTTCCTTGGCCAAGATGGAGGCAGACCCTTCTAGCAATCTCTATAAGAGACTGGAGGCCTCTGAGAAGGCAAGTATTCGGGCCCAGAATTTGACACAGCAACTGTTAACCTTTGCCAAAGGTGGTTCTCCTGTGAAAAGGCCGTCTTCTTTAAAGCGGATCATACTGGAGACTGCAGAGTTTGCCTTAAAGGGTTCCAATGTGGCCTGCCGCTTTGACTTTGACAAGGATCTCTGGTTGGTGGAAGTGGATCCTGGACAGATCAGCCAGGTGCTCCACAATTTAATTCTAAATGCAGATCAGGCCATGCCCGAAGGAGGTATCATTAAAATAGAAGCACGGAACATGAGGGTCCAAAAGGATTCCAGCGGGGTGGTACCGCCAGGTGATTATGTTGTAATTACGGTACAAGATTGCGGCAAGGGTATCCCAGCTGAACTGCTACCAAAGATCTTTGATCCCTATTTTACAACCAAGGAACAGGGAAGCGGTCTTGGTCTTGCCGTATGTTTTTCTATAATAAGAAAGCACGGAGGCTTTATTACAGTTGACTCTGTTGTAGGGAAGGGATCTAGTTTTAGTGTGTATCTGCCGGCTCTCCAGAAACCCATGACAATTCAGGAAGAAGATGATGACCTGTCTGTAGATACTTCAAGAGGTAAAAGCATCCTGATTATGGATGATGATCCCAATGTGCTTCAGCTTCTTACAGAGAGCCTAAGATATCTAGGACACGAAACAGAAACCGCCACGGATGGTAAAGAGGCCCTTGCCAAATACAGGCAGGCTTTAGAGAATGGAAGACCTTTTGATGCAGTGATCATGGATTTGACCATTCCGGGAGGTATGGGTGGTAAGGAGGCCCTTACCAGGCTTCTTGAATTAGATCCCAGGGCAAAGGTTATTGTATCAAGCGGCTACTCAAAGGATGACACCATAACAAATTACAAACGCTACGGTTTTTGTGCATCACTCCCTAAACCATACAAGCTTGAGATTTTAAACAGCGTACTTCTCAATGTATTTTCTGATTGATAGCCTCCCTGGAGCACTGATCTAGATATTTTTTAACAAATATGCTTCGGATAGCATCGGCCCTGGAGATGGTATGTGGGTGATAGGGTAAACAAAGAGGGGCCTTTGCCTTCAAGGACTTGTCTGTAACAAGCCATTCGGGATAGATTAAATCAAAAGGGTTTTTACTCCTGGCCCTGATGTTTTCCAAAACCGTTTCACCGCTTTTGTCCACATAACTTAATGTCAAATCCAGCAAGGGTCTCATTACAGAGAGTGTTCCCTTTTGATTCTTGCCAAGGATAACAGGTGCCCATCTTCTTTTTTCAAAGCCGGCAAACCACATTCCAATAAAGTCCTGGCCATGAATCTTGTCAGACATAACGGGTTTGAAAAAAGATGCATCCAGTGCGTCTGCATACCTAGATACCGCCTGTTCGACCTCGCTGCTTCCCTGTACTGCCAGGAACTGCCATTCTTCAAGGTCAGGGGCATCCTGACGCATAAGCCATCGTCCCTGATCCCATACCGACCAGAGGGCGTGACATGTCTGACAGTCTACCTTACATTTCGAATCGGAATCTTCTATATGCCCAGAAATTGCTGTCAGGTTACTATGGCAATCCCTGCAGGATATTGATGGTTCCTTTTTCCCTGGATGAAACAAATTCCTTTTATGACAATCCACACAGGTCATACCAGCCATAAAATGAACGTCTGGAGTCATCCGAATCCATTCCACCCCATAGGGCCGTTTGACGGGCTTGCCTTTTTGAAGAGGTGCCCTGAAGTCTTCCGGATAATCCTTTTCAAATCGTCCAGCATAGTCCCAGCCGACAAAATTTGCATAGTGACAAGAAAGACAGTTTTCCATTGAGGGTGCCCTGAAGTAATGGCGCCTTTTACTCTTAACAGGCATATGACAGGCTGCACATCCCTTTCCACGCCTTGTACCTTTATAGTTGTCTCCTTCATAATAGACGTGGCATCTGAGACATCGTCTTGCCAGTAGATCCTCCAGTAGTTGACCGGGGCTGGTAGGTTTTGAAATCCCTGTGATCTCTTTAATGGATGGTGATTGTTGGGAAGGGAAAAAGGCTCCCCATAATAAAGATATTTCATTTTTAAGAGTATAATGAATAGAATTCGTTACATTTTTTACTTGAGACGGGTGACACTGCCCGCAAAAGTCCTTTGCGTTGTCTGGGGATGCTGGATCTTTGACCAGTCCTTCGTGGGCCTTTTCCTTAAATAGGGCCTGGTTGTTTCCTTTGTGGCAGTCAGTACACCTAATGTCATGTGGAGCATCCAGGGTAACGTTGTGATGGCATCTTTTGCAGCTGGATCCTCTGTGAATGTCTGCAGGCGTGCAAGAGCAGAAAAAAAACAGCAAACAGCCTATCAGGCCCGTGCCAGTCAAGGCCCTTGATACAAAATTTTGGTATTTTCCGAAAAAGATAGTTGCCATGTCAGATTGGCCGTTTTTTGTA
>JAMOVK010000106.1 GCA_027067775.1 Deltaproteobacteria bacterium | reverse complement strand
GGGCCAGGATATGACATATTTCCTCTATGTCTCTTTTGGTAACCTCATCCCTGTTGATTAACGCAGACATAAGACCATCATCCGGCATCCTTTTCATCTTTACTGCCCATTCTACCGGTTGACCATTGCCGTTTACATGGAAGGCTTGACCATCTTTGGTTATTGGCACAACATCAAGATAGATTTCAGGGCAGAGCCTTTTGTTTAAGCGTATCTCTTCTTGGCAAAAGAATTTTCTCTTCTCCAGGGTGGTAAAATCCAAGAAACCAAAATCTACAGGTTTTTTTATCTTGAAAACAAGATCACCAGCAAGAAATACCCAAGAGAGATGGGTTTGCAATAGCTTTATGCTATCCGGTCTATTTGGGTAGCTTTCAGGTTTTAGCAGATCCTGAAGCCAAGGCGGATTGGTGTTTCCCATGCGTGGTTGTCTCCTTTTGTTTTAGTAATTACCATTATAAAGATTTCATTTAGAGGATGCAGCCTTTGATAAGTTGAGATAACTTTATTTTGGGTTTCTCATTTATTAAATTGGAAAGGTAACCCGTTTTCGATTTAGGTGCAAAAACTTGATCTACAAACTACTTGTTTACAGGAGAAATAGTAATGGGAGAGATAAAAAGTGCCCTTGAAATAGCCCTTGAAAAGGCAGAAAGGCTTGGAAGCATCTCAAAAGAGGAACTCCAAGTGCAGAAGTGGGAAGAAGAAGGAAAAAAGAAGGCGGCTGCTTTTTTAAAGGAAGAGATTGAATCCTTACAGCAGGGACTTTCCGAGATTCCTCCTGAATATTTACAAGCAGCCTTGAAGGGGGTGTCTGAAGTTCTTTTGAGAAACGTCATGTTGCCAAGGGACAAAAGCCAGTGGGAGACTATCAACAGATCTTTTCAGGGACTAAAAGAGGTGAAGGGCTCTATTGCAGAACAGATAGTCCCCCAAATGGAATATATTTTAAAAAATTATGAGCAGACACTAGACAGTTACAAACAACAGTTTCAACAGCAGGTTCAGGCCTCCCTTGGCACAAATGCTCAGGGTGGGATGATGACAATGAGTCCTGAGGAAATGAAGGCCCTGGCCTCCATGCAGGAAGAGTGGAACAAGATATCTGGAGAGATCTCAAGCCAGTTTGAAAAACAGCTTGAGCCTCTAAAGGCCTATTTGAGATAGATGAATCATCAAATCTCTTATGGATGAAAAGTACTTAGAAAGCCTTCTAAGACAGCTCCAGGCTGGAGAGGTGTCTGTTGAGCATGCACTCAAGGTATTAAAACAGCTACCTTATGAACAAATTGGCCAGGTACTATTTGATCACCACAGGATCCTTAGAAAAGGGCTACCAGAGATAATTTATGGACCAGGAAAAACCAGGGAACAGCTCCTTGATCTGACAAAAAGGTTGGTTGCCAAAGGGATGTCTCTTCTTGTTACCAGGCTGCCAGGTGAGACCGGAAAATTTCTTGAAGCAGAGGTTCATGGGACCAAATATAACGAGCTGTCCAGGTGTCTGTCATATTGTCCCAATGAAAATAGCAATGAAAAAAAAGGCTTAAATGAGGGAGTCTTGGTTGTTACAGCAGGCACTGCAGATCTGCCAGTGGCTTACGAGGCAGCAGAGTGTCTTAAGGTCATTGACGTATATTGTGAATTTTTGGTGGATGTGGGAGTTGCAGGTATACACAGGTTACTTGATCGTTTGGACACCCTCTTTAAAGCAAAAGTGATTATTGCGGTGGCCGGAATGGAAGGGGCCCTGCCTAGCGTCATGGCTGGAATAGTCAAGGCCCCTGTAATTGCAGTTCCAACCAGTGTTGGATACGGGGTGAATATGGGAGGGCTTGCTGCCTTGTTTGCGATGCTAAATTCCTGTGCTCCAGGCATTGGGGTGGTAAATATTGACAATGGCGTAGGAGCTGCCCTCCTTGCAGCTTCCATAATCAACTGTTCGAACAAGGCAGATCATGACTGATTTCCCTAATTTTCAGTCTTGAATTACCGGTTATTTTGATTCTTCTGGTGAAGGTAGAAGTCCTTTAGCTCTAAGCTTCATCCTTTTTTTTCTGCGTCTTCTTCTCCTTTCAATCTCTCTTTCCCTTTCTCTTTTTTTGTGTTTTGCCATTAGCTCCCTCCTGTTTGAATATTTTGGGGTATTTATATGTGGCATTATTTAATATCATGATGCCAACCTGTAAACATTTCTATTTCTTTGCAGGATGGAAGACCAGGGCTAGATGTTAAAATCTTTTAAAGGCTTTTCTTTTTCATTGAAATGATAATTTCACTGCCATATTATAAGTGAAGCCTTAGAGCTTAGAAACAACATGCACAGGTGATCAGATGTGAAAGTCAAAAACTGGATGAATAAAAATGTTGTAACCATCTCTCCAGATGCCGGTCTGAGGGATGCCATTGAAATGATGCACCGATACTCTATAAGGCATCTTCCTGTTGTAGAAAATGACACCATGTTGGGCTTTGTCACTGAAAGCAATTTGCGCCAATATTTGCTCACCGATATGCTTAATGAGCTTACAACTTCAGATGTAATGATCATCAATCCTATCACTGTAGATTCCAATGCAAGCATAGACTATGCTGCCAAGCTCATTCATGAATACAAGATTGGTGGTCTTCCGGTTCTTGAAAAGAGAAAACTTGTTGGCATTATAACCATAACCGACATACTTGGGGCCTTTATAGAGCTTCTCGGGCTTCTTGAAGAAAGTACTAGGTTGGATGTTCTGTTGAATGAAAAACATGGCAGTATTGATGATGTGTTAAAACTCATCAGGGACATGGGTAGCAAGATAATAAGTGTAGGGGTTGATACACAGTCATCTAGAAGAAGGGTCTACTATATCAGGCTTGAAAAATCAGAGGTTGGTCCAATCATTGAAAAAATAGAACAAAAAGGCCACAAGGTTCTTTCTATGATTGATTAGGTTTTGAAAAACAGACATGTCTAATTTTCAGGTAAATAAAACCTTTAAAGAAATCAACGAAAAGATACGCCAGGGCAAGGCAGTTGTTGTTACTGCTGAGGAAATGGTGGGCATAGTCAGGAATAAAGGGGCGGTTAAGGCTGCCAAAGAGGTAGACGTGGTTACCACAGGCACCTTTTCCCCAATGTGTTCTTCTGGCGCCTTTATCAATATTGGCCATACACGCCCAGGAATCAAGGCAGCCAAGGTGTGGCTGAATGGTGTGCCAACCTATGCTGGACTTGCTGCAGTAGATGCATTTATTGGGGCTACGGAACCGCGGGAAGACGACCCTTTAAACAAGATATACCCGGGAGAGTTCCTTTACGGCGGTGGGCATGTAATTCATGATCTTGTTGCAGGCAGGGCTATCCACTTAAAGGCTGTTGCCTATGGAACCCATTGCTACCCAAAGAAACATGTTGAAAAAAAGGTTTACCTAAAGGACTTTCCGTTTGCCCAGCTCTGCAATCCCAGAAATGCCTATCAAAATTACAACTGTGCTATCAACCTGACCAACAAGACCGTCTTCACATATATGGGGACCCTAAAACCAAGAATGGGGAACGCCAACTACTGCACATCAGGCCAGTTGAGTCCCCTTTTTAATGACCCCTATTACAAGACCATAGGAATAGGCACCCGTATATTTCTTGGTGGAGGTATTGGTTATGTGATTGGTCCGGGCACTCAGCACAATCCAGATGTGGAACGCACTCCAAAAGGAATGCCCAAAACACCTGCAGGTACGTTAATGGTTTCTGGTGATCTCAAACAGATGTCACCCAAATGGCTGGTAGGAGTGAGCATATTGGGTTACGGGTGTTCCCTTGCAGTAGGCCTGGGTGTGCCTATTCCCATTCTTAATGAAGAGATGGCAGAGTATACCGGAGTTGGAGACGATGAGATAGTGACCCAGGTGGTTGATTATGGTGCAGCGTATCCAAAGGGACAGGGCCATTCCATTAAAGAAGTTACCTATGCAGAACTCAAAAGCGGCCAGATCGAAATTAATGGCAAGAAAGTGAAAACAGCCCCTCTTTCCAGTTATGTAAGGGCAAGGGAAATTGCCAACATATTGAAGGAGTGGATAGAGGAAGGAAAATTTTTGCTAGGTCAACCACAGGACAGGCTTCCGTCATAGATTGGAACCCAAAACCAAGCTTTCAAGATTAAGAAAATTTTGGCGCAATCAGATGCATAGTTGCGCCATTGGTTTTTCTGGAGGAGTCGACAGCGCATTTTTAGTTGCTACAGGGATTAGGTGGGCAAGTGTAAAGATGTTTCCCGTATTTCTAGACTCTGTCTTTGTCTCCGAAGCTGCACTAAGACAGGCGGTACGGGTAGCCAATTGCATAGGTGTTAAACCGGTAAGGTTGAAGTGGAATCCACTTGCTGTTCCAGAAATTAACAGAAATGACAGGCTTCGCTGCTATTTTTGCAAGAAAAACATATACTTAAATATAAAGGCTTATATCTCACAAATGGATAGCCCTTGCTCTGAAATTTTTGATGGAACCCAGGCTGATGATCTGTTAAAACCCAGGCCTGGGCTGTTTGCCTTGCAGGAACTTGAAATACATACACCTTTGGCTGACATTGGTTTTACCAAGACGGATATTCGTTGTTGTCTGAAAAGGTTGGGATATGATTTTTGGAATTTGCCAGCCGAATCCTGCCTTGCTACCAGGGTTGGATATGGGAAAAGTCTTAGTGAAAAGGAGATACAAGCATTAAATTTTGAGCTTAGGTATAAAAAAACGTAAATTTATGTTTTCTAGCGGATTTTTTTGTTATTTTTTTTAAAAAATCCTTGCCATTTCCAGTCTTTTACATAAGATAATGAAAACAAGCTCATTATTTGGGCAAATATCAATAAATTGGGAGGGCCTTTATGAATAAAGGACAATTGGTCGAGCAGATGGCAACTGGTGCAGGGATTTCCAAGGCTGCTGCTGAAAGGGCACTAAATGCCTTCATGGATGCAGTAATGGACGCAGTGGCTGCAGGAGACAAGGTAACTTTGGTGGGTTTTGGAACATTTTATGTGACAAAGAGAAAGGCCAGGACCGGTCGGAATCCTCAAACTGGTAAAAAGATGAAAATACCTGCAAAGAAGGTGGTAAAGTTCCGTCCTGGTTCCCGTTTGTCAGAGGCGGTCAAATAAAGTTCTCCCTCAAAGACCTTTAGAGCCGGCTAATGCCGGCTTTTTTTTTGCCATTACATTGGATATGGTTTTGGGTTGAAACGGTTTTCTTTTGGAGTAAATTTTTCTAAGAATAAAAAAACTGACGAAAGAGGTAAACGGGTAGGACAATGATAATTATTATGAAACCAGATGTGGACCCAACCGGTCCGGAAGTGCAAAAGTTATTGGATTTTCTGTCTCAGTTTGAAGATATTCAGACTCGTTCTTCAGGCATTAGGGGGGCCCAGCGTGTCGTGAACGAGATATATCTTATTGGGCCAACCCACCATATTCCATCAGAAGTAATAGAAAGGATGCCTGGGGTTGAAAAGGTGGTAAGGGTCTCCAGCAAGTACAGACAGATAGGCAAGCATGGAGGCCAGGTGGATGATGTTGGTTTTGTATATAATGATATAGAATTCAGTCAGCAAAACTTTAATTGCTTTATAGGTCCGTGTGCTGTTGATACCCCGGACAATGTAGAAACCATCTTCAGAAATATGAAAAGGACCGGGTTACAGACTGCCAGAATGGGGGTCTACAAACCAAGGACCAGTCCGTATGATTTTCAAGGGCACGGCAAGGCATGCCTGCCATGGTTGTTTGAGTTGGCAGGCAAGTATGACATAAAAGTAATAGCAATGGAGGTCCTAAAAGAGATCCATATCGAAGAGATATTTCAGGCCCTAGAGGAGTGTGGCAGACCCACTGGTGTTATGCTCCAGATAGGTACGCGGAATGCCCAAAATTTTGAGCTCTTAAAGGCAGCAGGTTCCCAGACCGAGTTTCCTGTCCTGTATAAGAGAGGAATGGGACTGAGCCTAGAAGATTCCCTGAATGCCTGTGAGTATATAGCAAGTGAGGGAAACAGAAATATCATTTTTTGCTTAAGAGGAGTACAGTCCCGCCTTGGAGATCCCCACAGAAATCTTGTGGATTTTGCCCACGTGCCTGTAGTTAAAAGGCTTACAAGGCTTCCTGTATGCATAGATCCCACCCATTCTGTAGGAAGTAAAGACAGGGCACCAGACGGTATCTTTGACATCTTTCATGTGACAGCCCAGGGGATAATAGCAGGGGCAAACATGGCGCTTACAGAGTTCCATCCGCGGCCGGAAATGGCACTTTGCGATGGCCACCAGGCACTTACCATGCCAGAGCTTGACTACTATCTTGCGGATATAGAGGCGGTGAGAAGGTGCTATAAAGAAAGGCTTCAGCTGGCACAGCAGGCGCTTTTTAAACAGTGGCACAGTGGACAAGGTCAGGGAGAGTAAAAGACATGAAAATCCATTATCTAATGCATGTTCCCTTTGAAGGCCCCCAGGCCATTAGCACGTGGGCAAAAGAAAGGGGATATTCTGAATCCTACTCCAGGCTTTATGAAGATCGTTCACTGCCTTCGGCTGATGATCTGGATCTCCTTGTCATTATGGGTGGACCAATGGGTGTTTATGATCAGGAACAATACCCTTGGCTTAAAGAAGAAAAGGTCTTTATCAAAAAGGTGATGGACGCCGGCAAGGCCTGTCTTGGAATATGTCTTGGTGCCCAGCTCTTGGCCGATGCGCTTGGAGCAAAGGTCCACAAGAACCTTTATAAGGAGATCGGGTTCTTTCCGGTCTCCCTTACACCTCTTGGCTGGAATTCTCCAATATTTGGCAGGATGCCTGCAACCTTTGAGGCCCTGCATTGGCATGGAGACACCTTTGATATGCCACAGGGAGCTTTGCACATAGCCAGCTCTTCTGGTTGCGCCAATCAGGCCTTTATTTTTGACAACAGAATAGTCGGGTTCCAGTTTCACATAGAAAGTACAAGACAGGGGCTTGAGAATCTTATAAAAAACTGCGGGGATGAACTCCTCACAGAAGGAGAGTATATACAGCGGCCTGAGGTCCTGCTGGAAGACAATCATGACTTTGATGCCATGAACAGGGTTCTGTTTATATTCCTTGACGATTTTACAGACTATCTGCAAAAGGAAGGGGTCGTCTCTTAATAAAATGGCTAGTTTTATTGAAGACAAGATAGAAGAGCTTCTTAAAAAGGGCTATTCCAAGGAAAAAATTAGGCAGCTTTTAAAGGAAGATGACAAAGACGGTGAACTTGATTTTTATCTTAGAAACATAGCCTATCCCGCTGATAGGCTTAAATATCAATTTGTGAATCTTTCTTTGTTTTTTATCCTTCTGTTTGTTACCTTAAAAAAACTGTATTTCGCCCTTTCTTTTGGACAGCTTAGCATAGTAATGCTGCTTGCCATGGTGGTACCTACAGTTAATCTTTACATCCTTAGAGAGATAATGCGTTATAGACGCATAGGATACCTTTTCTGCATGGTCCTTTCTGCCATTTCATTAGTAAATGCAGAGAACAGGGCCTTTCCAGAGATTATCCTTGTTCCTACCATGGTCTTTCTTTCTGCCTTTTTGTATACAAAGCTCTTTTGGCAGTATGAAAGAGATGAAAAGAAGAAAAAGGGGAAAGGTGATTAAGTTTTTAACAGGTTTTTATACCTGTTAGTGTCACCTTCAGGGCCTTCCAGGGATGTTTGACAGTATCAACCACTGCAGTTGGTTCATAGCCACAGTGAACCATGCAGTTTTCACATCTTTCATCCCTGCCCCTGCCATACCGATTCCAGTCGGTCTTTTCTATAAGTTCTTTATATGTTGGGTAGTATCCATCGTTTAGCAAATAGCATGGCCACTGCCACCCAAACATATTTCTTGTAGGATTACCCCAGGGAGTACACTGATAGTCCTGATTCCCTGCCAGAAAATCCAGATACAAAATGCTGTGATTAAATTTCCACTTTTTTTTCTTTTGCTTTTTTATTTCAAAGATTCCTCTGAACAGTTCTATAGTGGTTTTTCTGGTCAGGAAGCTTTCCTGATCCTGTGCCTTTTCATAGCTGAAGCCTGCAGAGATGGTCATGGCCTCTACATTCAGGTCTGTCACAAAATCAAGAAATTTTTCAGCTGACTCTGGGGTTTCTCCATAGAAAAAGGTTGTATTTGTTGTTACACGAAAACCCCTTGAAACCAGAAGCCTTATTGACTCAACTGCAGAGTCAAACGTACCCCTGGCTCCCACAAGGTCATCATGTTTTGATGCCAGACCGTCCAAATGAATGTTAAAGGTGAGGTATGGTGATGGATGAAATTGGTCAATACGTTTTTTTACCAGCAGGGCATTTGTACAGAGGTATATAAATTTTTTCCTTTTTACCAGTTCATCAACAATTACATGGATGTCCGGATGTAACAGCGGTTCTCCTCCTGGTATTGAGACAACTGGTGCGCCACATTCTTCTACGGCCCTAACACATTCGTCAACAGACATCCTTTTTTTCAGGATCTCGCTTGGATACGCTGTTTTGCCACAGCCTTTGCAATTCAGGTTGCAGAGAAACAAGGGCTCTAGCATGAGCACCAGGGGAAAACGGTTGTTGCCTGTAATCATGTTGCGCATGATATATTTTCCTAAACGGAACTGCTGAATAAGTGGTATGGACATTTTTCTTCACCTGCTTTCTTTTTCACTCTACCGGGGGGACTGAAATAGGACTCCTATCCACATCTTCAGGGTAGTAATCCGAGTCAAGAAAACGCCTTATTGCTGCCTCCAAATGGTCCAGGGGTACAAGGGTATCCAGGCAGGGGCCGTGGGGTCTGAGGTTAAGTATTCCAAAGACAGGAAGTGGGTACGTGTCTTGAATTCCGCTTGCAAGATCCCTTTGACATGCAACAGCCAGAATAAGCTTGGGTCTTCTCTCTACAACAATCCTTCTGGCTATTGTTCCCCCTGTTGCCACAGCAAGGTGGATGTTGTACTTGTCGCTGAGTTCTAAAAGGCCAGCAATGGAACATTTTCCACAACGTTTGCAATTTCTTACATTGTAGGTGAGTCTGATTTTGCATCTACTGTTTTGAAGGCAGTGGGGCATCAGCATAAGCATCTGGTCCGGTTTGTAGGTCTTTGCCTCAGACAGTACAAGTTCATTGTTCACCCTGATAAAAGATGATCTGATCTTGTTTTTGGATATTCCAAAAAGCCTGCCTATAAGGGTCATGACAGGTAAAAACAGTTTTACGCTAACACCCCTCAGTTTTTTAAAGAAGGGCAGGTACTTGCCAGTAGTGGCATTCAGAAGAAGGCCTATACTGGCCCATAAAACCAGTGTTAGGGCACTGCCTATAACAAAACCAGCTATCCACTTGGCCCACGGATGAATAGCATCAAAGCCATAGTAAGGGATCACCCAAAGAGACACGAGAAATAGGCAGATAAAAAGGCATGTTACAGCAACAAGTCCAAGAAAAAGTCCTTTGGAACTTGTCTCTTCTGCAGAAATATACCTTTTGGAAGTCTTGTTTGAGGCCATATTTGCAAAAAATGATTGTTAAACGAAGTCTGGAAATTTTGGGAGCTTGAACTGCATGGTCTCACGCTTGCCATTTTGTGGCTTTACCACTAGATCAAAATGCTTTTTAAGCATGTTGATAATATCTTGGACAAGCACCTCAGGAGCAGATGCACCTGCGGTTATCCCAATGGTTGCTTTTCCTTCAAACCACTTGAGATCCACATGATCAGCATTGTCAACCAGATACGCAGGCAGCCCCCGTGCAGTTCCTGTTTCTCTGAGCCTATTCGAGTTTGAGCTGTTCTGAGACCCAACAACAAGGAGCATATCAACTTCTTCTGCCAACTTTCGTACAGCATCCTGCCTGCTCTGGGTAGCATAGCAGATATCTCTGAGGTTTGGGCCTTTTATATTTGGAAACCTTTTTTTCAGCTCTTTTATGAGTTCCCTGGTATCATCGGTACTCAAGGTGGTCTGTGTTACATAGGCCACCTTTTCAGGATCGGTAACTTCAAGCCTTTGGACATCCTCGATAGTGGATACTACAGTTACCTTACCGTTAACCCTTCCAAGGGTTCCCTCAACTTCAGGATGCCCATGGTGACCTATAATAACAATATCATGACCTGTTTTATTGTATCTCTGCGCTTGGTAGTGGACCTTTTTTACCAAGGGACAGGTTGCATCAATGACCTTTAGCCCCTTTTGTGCTGCCTTTTTTTCTACTGCAGTGGCCACACCATGAGCACTGAAGATGGTAATGGATTTTTCCGGAATGTCGTCTATATTTTCAACAAAGATTGCCCCCGCTTCTGTCAAACTTTTTATAACATGGGTATTATGAACTATTTCGTGCAAGACCCAGACCGGTCTTCCATAGCGCTCTATGGCTGTTTCAACAATACTGATAGCCCTTTTTACTCCTGCACAGAAACCTCGTGGTTGTGCAAGAATGATTTTGAGTTTTTTTCTTTCCATTGCAATCTATTTTTTAGCTTTTGTTTTTGTATTTTCTTCCCTTCCAGGCAGTTCCACCACCAAGGTAATATCGTACAGCCGATGACCAGGTCATTGCAAGATACAAACCCGCCACAAGGGGAAGGGTAACCCCTATAAAGAGATTCAGACCATAGTACCTTAAAACAGGCATATAAGAAATATACATAATGGAAAGTGTTGTTAAGGATATGACCAAAGTCAAAGGATTACAGCTAAAAAGCCCGATTACAGGAATTATAAAGCAGGTGACTAGTAGAAAGGTTGTTAATATTAGCAAAAAAGGGTTATATAAGAGCTGTGTATAGGCTGTTCTTTCTACCATGTGCCATATAGTAGCCAGGTTTTTGTATTTTCTCATGCTTCTGGCACACCTTGTAAGCCCCATAAACGTTGTGTAGCCACTGGCCTTTACTCTTCCGGCAAGGGTACAGTCATCAATTAAAGAGTCTTTAAGGGTTGAAAAGGCTCCTATCTCTTTTAGTAACTTCGTCTTTGTAAGGATGAATCCGCCAGCTGCTGCGGCAACAAAGTTCCCTTTTTTATTTGCCAACTTAAATGGATACAATAATTTAAAAAAATAGACAAAGGCGGGCATAAAGAATCTTTCCGTGAGATATTCCATGCGGAGCCAAGCCATTAGTGAGAAAAAATCTACCCCTTTTTTCTCCATGAACGAAAGCACGGAAGGCAGTAGCC
The DNA here is from genome assembly GCA_027067775.1 of Deltaproteobacteria bacterium. GTDB lineage: Bacteria > Desulfobacterota > Dissulfuribacteria > Dissulfuribacterales > QOAL01 > JAADCZ01. Next base: position 20,997 of record JAMOVK010000106.1, on the reverse strand, counting down.
CTCTCTCAAGTACAATATCGGCATCCATCAGTAAGACGTATTTGGTTTTAACGTGCTTAAGACCCTGTTCAAGTGCCCACAGCTTTCCAGTCCAGCCTTTTGGAAGAGGCCTGCCTTTTATAACCTCACCTTGGCCATTTAATATTTTGGTAGATACCTCCGCAGTGTTGTCATCCGATTGGTCATCTACGACTAAGACGGTGAGTCCGGTGCCCTGACAGAGTACGCTAGGCAGGGATATTTTAAGTTGCTGGGCTTCGTTTCTGGCAGGAATTATGACAGTTAAAGTGTCTAGCAAAGATATGGGAACGTGTTTATTGCAAAGTTCAAAGCGTTCCTTTGTACTCCAAGGTTTCCAGGGTAACAGCAAAATGATACACCACAACAGCAAAGATATGATAGGTAATGCCAATGACACTTAATTTTAAAAATTTTATAAAGTGAGTTAGAAAGGCCAGAGTTTCTTCCACCACGGCATGGTGTGCAGCCTTTTTTCATCTTCCCTTTTTTCCTGTGCCTTTACGTATTCATCAAGATGTTCAGCAACATCCTTGTATTCGGCTATCTTCATGACAGCCTTGTAATAAATGGGAGTATCTGGATAGAGAGTTATTATATTTTCCAGCCGTTTTACGGCCTGGGGAATGTGGTCGGTCCTAAAATACCAATGAGCAACGACATACTCATGCTCTGCCAGTAATGCCCTTCCTTCTTTGATCCGTTTTTGTGCTTCCAGGGTAAAGGGACTGTCAGGATATCGTCTGATAAGTCGAGTGTAAGTTTCGATCATCTTGTGGGTGCTTGTCTGGTCACGATCAGGAGTATCCATGAGATGATAGTAACAGCTGCCAATCTGAAAGATTACATAGGGAACGGCTTCATTGGTGGGATGAAGATTTTCAAATTCCTGGTATAGAGGAATGGCCTCTTCATACAGGCCCTGATAGTACTTGCAGTCTGCAAGACGAAGTTCAGCTACTGTAGCGTATGGGCTAAAGGGATATCTGTCCCTGATACGCTTAAATTCTTCTTCTGCCAGCAGATACCGCCCGATTTCAAAATAGTGCATAGCCTTGGCAGTAAGTTGTGCCTCTGGAGGAATAGGGCCTTCCTGTTCTTCCTGTGGAGAAAAAATCCTCTTAAACCAAGAGTCCTCTGACTTGCCGGAACAACCCAGCAGGTTAATTGATGAAATAGCAAAAAGTAAAATCAATAAAAACGGTATTTTTTTGTTCATTCTAGATCATGCTCCACGGCAAAGGCTGCAGTGGCTCCTTCTGCCACTGCAGTTACTATCTGCAGCAGAGGCTTTTTCCTACAGTCACCTGCTGCGTATATACCTTGTCTAGAACTTCTCATCCATTCGTCTGTTTTGATAAAGCCGCGTTCATCAGTATCTACCAACCCCCTTATAAATTGGGTAGTTGGTTCAATCCCAATAAAGATAAATACGCCATCCACCTTGAGAGTAGAAATTTCGCCACTTACTTTGTTTAAAAGCTTAATACCTTCTACCTGGTCTTTGCCAATAATTTCTTCTACGGTGCTGTTCCAGATAAATTCGATTTTGTCATTAGAAAATGCCCTTTCCTGAAGGATCTTAATGGCTCTCAACTCGTCTCTACGGTGAATCAGATAAACCTTTTTGGCAAACTTTGTCATGAAAATGGCCTCTTGGACCGCGCTATCACCACCCCCTACCACGGCAACTACCTGATCTCTAAAAAAAGGACCGTCACATGTAGCACAGTAGGAGACTCCTCGACCCGTAAGTTCTTGTTCACCCTTGACACCAAGTTTTTTGTGTGTTGCGCCCGTTGCTACAATTACGGTCTTGGTAGTTATCGTCTTTCCATCGGTCAGATGTATATTAAGGTTTTCCCCAACCGGCTCAATGGAACCGACTTCACCATTTTCTATGGCCATGCCAAATTTTTTGGCGTGTTCTGTAAATTTCTCTACAAGCTCAAAGCCACTTATTCCCTCGAAGAAGCCCGGGTAGTTCTCAACAAAATCCGTTATAAGTACCTGACCTCCAGGGCTCATTTTTTCAAGAACAAAGCCATTGACCTGGGCCCTGCCTGCATAAATGGCAGCAGCGAGCCCTGCTGGTCCAGCACCTATAATGATTACATCGTAGATCACTTAGAGACCTTGCTTAGGGCGTTTTCTATAACAGTTTTTCCTACGGCACCTGTTATCTGTTCCACCACCTTGCCATCCTTAAAAAGGATAAGTGTAGGGATGGCCCTTATACCGAACCTGCCTGGAGTTGCAGGGTTTTCATCCACATTCATCTTTGCAATTATTACCTTGCCATCATATTCCTGAGCCAGTTGATCTATTACAGGGGCTATGGCCCTACACGGTCCACACCATGCAGCCCAGAAGTCGACCAACACAGGAAGATCACTCTTCAGCACCTTCTCATCAAAGTCCGCATCAGTAACCTGAATAATCTTGTCACTAGACATGTTAATTATTCTCCTTTTTAAAATATTTAATGAAATTAATTAATTTTGATTTTATTTTTCATCCCTTTTGAAAGAGAAAAGTTTAGGATAGCTTTATTTAGGTGTCAAGGAATTAAACCTTTTAATCCTTTTCCTGACTCCATACAAAGTAAAATACTTGATCCAGCTTCAGGGTAAAGGGATGAGGGGCTGGGAAAGTTGTTAAAGGGTTTCGTGAGGCGTTTTAATCAAAAAGCAGGTCAGGCAGCTGGGTTATATGATTTATCTGTGCAACCGTCATGTCTTGTGGTAGCTGCTTGTCCTTTGCATATGCTGGCATGATGCATTTTTTTATTCCGAGTCTTTTGGCCTCGTTAATTCTAAGATCCGAATGGGACACAGGCCTTATTTCTCCAGTCAATCCAACCTCACCAAAGATAACGGTAGAATGATCTACAGGTCGATCATAAAAACTTGACAAAATTGCGCATAAGAGTGGAAGATCAGCTGCAGGTTCCGAAATTTTCAAACCACCAGCCACGTTGACAAAGATATCCTTGTCAAACAGGCTAATATCTAGGTGCTTTTCTACAACCGCTGTCAAAAGGGCAAGTCTGTTAGAATCAAAACCCGCTGTAGTACGTCTTGGAAGAGCAAGATAGGATTGATTGACAAGAGCCTGTATCTCTACTAGGAGAGGCCTTGTTCCTTCGATGCATGGGAAAATTGTCGATCCTGCCACACTGTTATTTCTGTGTTCTAGAAAAAGGTTAGAGGGACTTGCAACCTCTTCAAGGCCGCTGTCTTTCATTTCAAATATGCCTATTTCGTGGGTGGGGCCAAATCTGTTTTTGACAGTACGAAGTATTCTAAAGGCCTGGGTCCTGTCTCCCTCAAAATAGAGAACAGTGTCAACCAGATGTTCTAACGCCTTTGGTCCAGCTATGGCCCCTTCTTTAGTCACATGGCCTACAATAAATATTGGTATCTTAAATCCTTTGGCTAGGCCCATAAGCGAAGAAGAGGCAGCCTTTACCTGTCCCAAGCTGCCAGGAAGAGAGTTTACGTCTTGGCTGTAGAGTGTATGAATAGAATCCACAGCAAGTATGTCTGGCTGTTTGTCAGCAACTGTCTGCAAAACAGCCTCCAGTTCGGACATACAGGCCAAAAGGATCTTGCCTTCTATTCCAAGCCTGCTTGCCCGAATCTTTATTTGCTCTGGAGACTCTTCACCAGATGTATAGAGTACTGTTAATCCCCTGTTTGAAAGTTTTGAAAGCACCTGGAGCAAGAGGGTTGACTTTCCTATGCCTGGTTCACCCCCTAAAAGAACAAGGGAGCCCGGGACTATTCCTCCTCCAAGCACCCTATCAAATTCACCAATGCCTGTTTGAAATCGTGTCTGCTCTGTTCGGGTTTCAAGATCGTCAAGGTTATAGACGTGCTGGTTTACAGGATGATCTTGTCTTTTTTTCCTTGATTGGCTATGCCTTTCCACAAGGCTATCCCATGAATCGCACTCGGGGCATCGGCCAAGCCACTTTACAGAGCTAAAACCACAGTTCTTGCAGACAAATAAAGATTTTTTCTCCTTTGGCACGCTTGCTCCTACTCTTCCTCAGGAGATGGAATAAAGACCTCTACCATTGCGCCTCCAAGACGGCTTTTGTCTATACGAATTTTGCCCTTCATAGCCTCTACCAACCTTTTTACTATGGCAAGTCCAAGTCCCGTGCCCTTTGTCTTTGTTGTAAAAAAAGGCTGAAATAGCTTATCCACTATGTCGTCTGAAAATCCTGGCCCGGAATCCTCCACCACTATTACTATTCCGTCTTCTGTTCCATCAATAGTTACTTCAACCTGTCCCCTATCCCCCTGGAATTGTATTGCTTCCATTGAATTCTGTATGAGATTGACGATTATCTGTATTATCTTCAGCCTGTCTGCAGTGGCCTGGGTGCCTCTACAGTTGATTTTCAGCTTTACCTCTTTCTTGTCCTCGGGAAAGATTCTTCGAATTTCCTGACAGAGTTCTTCTATGTCAAAGGTTTCAAGATAGATTTCAGTTGGTTTTGCATATACTAGAAGGTTGGAGGTAAGCCTTTCAAGTCTTGCTACCTGTTCCACTATGATTTTCATATCTTCCTTTATGTCAGGATCTGAAGCCTCTTCTAGATAAATCTGGGCAAATCCTTTTATGGTACTAAGAGGATTTCTGATTTCATGGGCAAGAACGGCGGCCATCTGTCCAAGTACTGCCATCCTCTCCTTTTCTGCCAGGCTTTTTTCAAGCATATAATTTTTTTTCCAAGCCCGTATAAAAAATCCTGCAAGCAACCACAACAGAAAGATGGACGAAAGTATCATAACAAGTTGAAATTTTGCCTTTCTTTCTATTGAAAAGGCTGGCCATGGATGAAGTGCAACCCTTAAACAAAATACCCGCAGGGCAGGTATAGGCTCAATGGTGTTGACGGTAGGCCTTTTCCCGAGGGCAGCAGCAACCCCATCCCTGGGATTTTTGATTCTGTTGACTTCATCCAGGTGCAATTTTAAAGGGAAATCCAGGATAAACACCTCCTCTCCAGTGGCAAGTTTTTCAAAATGTGTAACTATACGTTCCAGGCTAAACACCTTTTTGATAGACGAATCGTTTATCTTTCTACCAATGAGTTTTTGGTTGGAGTGAAGGATGCAGGTCATATCCCTGTCAATAAGTGCAAGAAAGGCCAGATATTCCCATCTATCAGATGCCACTAGATCCGGGAACAGGTCTGGATTCAAACCAAGCCTTTCCAGGGCAAAACCCAGGTTTACAGCTATATCCGTTGCTCTTGTTTCAAGCAGGTGACGAGAGCCCTCGATAGATATTTTATAACTGGATACTGCACTGATTGTAGCAATAATGCTGAAAAGAGAGAGCAGTACAATAATGGCAATCAGATACTTGTTTTGCCAAAATGTGCCTATTTTTATCCTTTTCAACCCCTTAGACATATACACTTATATAAGCAATATTCCCGGTCTTGACCAGTAAGTTAGGTACTATTAGTAGTAAGTTGCAAAAAATCTGGAGAAGAAAGATGGCCTTAAAAAAGAAAATTCTCGTTGTGGGTTCAGGGGGAAGGGAGCATGCCCTGTGCTGGAAGTTTTCCCAAAGTCCCAAAATAGATAAGGTTTACTGTGCACCAGGCAACGCTGGTATAGCACGGCATGCTACTTGTGTTGACATAAGGGCAACGGATTTAGATGGACTCCTGGAATTTGCCAAGGCAAATCAGGTCGATCTGACTATTGTGGGCCCAGAAGCTCCACTGGCCGAAGGCATAGTTGATCTTTTTGAGGAGCAGGGCCTTTTATGTTTTGGACCTGACAAAAAGGCTGCCCAGATAGAGGCTAGCAAGGTCTTTACCAAAGATCTGTTGTCCAAATACAAGATTCCAACAGGTAAATACAAAGTCTTTACAGATGCAGACTCTGCCAAGGAGTTTGTCAGAAAAGAAACTGGGATACCTGTTGTGATAAAGGCAGACGGCCTTGCAGCAGGAAAGGGTGTGATACTCTGTTTCAGCCTTGAAGAGGCCTATGAGGCTATAGACCAGGTACTGGTAAAAAAGGCCTTTGGAGAGGCAGGGAACAGATTGATAGTTGAAGAATTTCTTGAGGGAGAAGAGGCATCGTTTATGGCAATAACAGATGGGAAAAATGTATTGCCTCTTGCCACCTCTCAGGATCATAAGGCGGTTTTTGACGGAGACAAGGGGCCAAACACAGGAGGCATGGGGGCCTATTCTCCAGCTCCTGTGGTTAATGACAAGCTGTTTAAGGACATTATGAAAGATATCATGGTCCCAACAGTTGAGGCCATGGCCTCAGAGGGAAGGCCTTACAGGGGAGTTCTCTACGGCGGACTTATCATAAAAGATAACAGGCCTAAGGTTCTAGAGTTTAACTGCCGTTTTGGAGATCCCGAAGCCCAGCCCATATTGATGAGGCTTAAGACAGATCTGCTTGATGTAATTGAGGCGGCTGTGGAAGGACGTTTGAAGGACTTAGAGCTTCAATGGGATAAAAGGGCTGCGGTCTGCGTTGTACTTGCTTCAGAAGGATATCCTGGCAAATACGAAAAGGGAAAGGTGATAAACGGGCTGGAAGATGTAGAAAAGATGGCAGATGTGATGGTCTTCCACGCAGGTACAACCCTTGATGAACAGGGACGGTTTGTTACAGCAGGAGGTAGGGTACTTGGTGTAACCGCCCTTGGAGCCACCATAAAAGAGGCGATAGAAAGGGCCTATGAGGCAGTTGGCAAGATAAGCTGGGAAGGGATGCACTACAGAAAAGATATAGGCCAAAAGGCCCTCAGGCATTTGCGTGGCCCCCAGGTTGCCATAGTTATGGGAAGCAAGAGCGATCTTAAGGTTATGGAGAAGGCTGCGGATACACTTAAGGATTTCGGTGTAACCTATGAAACAAAGGTCCTTTCTGCACATAGGAGTCCAGAGCTTACGACCAGTTTTGCAAGGTCTGCGCAGGAGAGGGGAATCAAGGTGATAATTGCTGGTGCAGGAATGGCTGCCCATCTTGCAGGGGTGATCGCATCACATACAACATTACCGGTGATAGGGGTTCCAATAGACAGCAGTTCTCTAAATGGTCTGGATGCACTCCTTGCCACTGTTCAGATGCCCCCAGGGATCCCCGTTGCTACCATGGGGATTGGAAAGGCAGGTGCAAAAAATGCTGCGCTTTTTGCCACGGAGATACTTGCCATTGAAGACAGCACGCTTAAGACAAGGCTTGCACAATTTAGATCAGAGCAGGAGGAAAAGATACGCAAGTTGAACGAAAAAGGAATAGACTGATATCATCATAATAATGACAAATTTATCAGATTCTGTCCGACAACTTGATGAAAAGATAGATGAGGCGGCAAGGGTCATAAAAAGGGGAGGGGTGTGCGTTATTCCAACAGAGACCGCCTATGGCCTTGCTGCCTCTATCGATTTTGAAGAGGCGCTCAAAAAAATTTATCTAATAAAAAAAAGGCCATTCAATAAACCCCTCCTAATACTGGTACAGGAACTGGAGCAGGCTCCGATAGAATTTTCCCTTATCCCAGACTATGCATACAAACTTATGAAAAAGTTCTGGCCTGGCCCCTTGACCTTGCTTCTTCCTGCCCAAAAGGGGACGCATTACTTTTTAAGTGGAGATACAGACAGGGTTGGGGTCCGTGTATCCAGCCATCCTGTTGCAGCAGAGCTGGTTAAAAGGGTAGGGGGAGCAATTACTGCTACCAGTGCCAATCTTTCTGGAGCAGGACTAACAAAGACCGTGGAGCAGGTCAAGCAACAACTGAAAGAGGGGCCTGACTATTTCCTGGATGCGGGTCAGATTGCCCCTGGCCCTTCATCCACCATTGTTGATTGCACCAGCCAATCTATGACTGTTGTCAGGGTGGGGGCAATTTCTCCGGAAGATATTCTGGCCGTGGGTTGAAAAGGGCCCTTGCCACGTTTCCCTTTATCTTTTTATCCTGCCTGTAGATGTTAGATAAAATCTGTCTCACCTTGTTCCTTTTACTTTTTGATGCAGATGGACAGAGGTTTTCACATATGGGCAGTCCAAGCTTGTTGGCCAGCCTTTTTATCTTATCTTTTTCCACCAATACAATGGGTCTAACAATGGTTAAAAGCCCGTTGAACATCTCTTGACGAGGAAGCATGGTACTCATTTCCCCGCTGTAAAACATGTTTAGGAAAAAGGTCTCTATAACATCATCAAGATTATGACCAAAAGCTATCTTGTTGCAACCCAATATCTGGGTTAGCTGAAAAAGCCTCTTTCTTCTTTTCCAGGAACATAAAAAACACGGACTTTTCCCCCTGTTGGCACTACCATGAGCGTAAAGGGCATAGTCTGTTTCCTCCATGTAGAATGGCAGTTCCAGAGATTGGAAATACCCCTGCAGCACCCTTGATATTCTTTTTCCATTGTAGCCCATCTCCATAAACACTGGCATTATTTCAAAGTCTATGGGGGCCTTCTTCTTCCATTGGTGCAGAAAATACAACATCGTAAGACTGTCTGCTCCTCCAGATACGGCCACCATAATAGAGTCACCCCTTTCAATTAGGCCGAACCGGTGGATGGCCTTGCCTATTTTACGGTTAATCTCTTTTTTTAGGTAGCCCACTTTTCTTTGCGCCTGTTCGTTGTTATTAGTATCTGTTCCAAAAAAACAGTTACTATTTCGCAACGGTAACCGGTGGCTTGTGAACCTGCTGCTGACAGTTGCCTTTCGTATGTATTTTTGGGCCATCAAGACTTGATGGCCTGAAGATTCACGGATAACGACTTTTGGAACCAGACGAGACAATAAGATAGATAAAAAATAATATTATTAATAACAACCAAAAGATTTTTTCATTTTTCATATGCGAATTTTTTTAAATCTAAAATTTATCTTTTTTTTATATCTCCTGTTTCTTGCAGCATACATCGGATATGGCCATGTAAAAGAGCTGCTGGAACCAGTTTCTGACCAGACTGTTTATACGATAATTGAGATACCAAAGGGGTCATCTTTCAGGCAAGTGGCGAAACTCCTGGAAAAAAAAGGTCTAATCCGTTCCAAAGAGGTCTTTTGGGTGCTTGCCTGGTACAGAAAAGAGGCAGAGTTAATAAAGGCTGGAGAATACAAATTAAGTCCATCAATGAAACCCCAAAAGATTCTGGAAATATTGGTGTCCGGTCAGGTGGTACAACATCTGATAACCATACCAGAAGGATACAATATGTTCCAGATTGCAGATCTGCTTCAAAGGGCCGGGTTAGTCAGTAAGGGAGACTTTCTCTCTACATGCACAGATAGGAAGTTTTTGTCCAAGCTTGGCATCAACTGGGAAGAAAGTGCTGAAGGTTATCTCTTCCCAGATTCGTATTTTTTACCAAAGGGGGTGACTGCCAAGGATATAGTGAAAAATTTTGTGAGCAGGTTTTGGGATGTGTGGAAAGGTCATGACTTTGATAAGAGAATAAAAGAGCTTGGAATCACTATACATCAGGTGGTTACCTTGGCCTCTATCATAGAGCTAGAGGCAGCGGTACAGGAAGAAAAGCCAATTATAGCGAGTGTGTTTTGGAACAGACTAAAAAGGGGAATGCCTCTTCAGGCCGATCCAACTGTAAAGTATGGCATTATGGTAGAAAGAAAGATCAAGAAGAAACGGCTTACATGGAAGGACCTCAGGAAGGCCACACCTTTTAATACTTATACCCGTTATGGACTTCCAAAAGGGCCCATATGTAATCCAGGCATTGTTTCCTTAAGGGCAGTCCTTTATCCAAGGGAAACAAAATATCTATATTTTGTTTCCAAGGGTAATCGGACCCACTATTTTTCAAGAAGCCTTAAAGAACATAACAGGGCCGTTAGAAAGTATATCCTGCATAAAAGGTCTGGAAGATAGAAAAACAAACTTTGGTTATGTTATATGACCAATTTTATTATTTCAAAAAGAACTGGCAATGTTAGAAAGCTTAAAAATATTCCAGCACCTACAAGAGCTGCAGTAAGGCCTGGAGAAAGTCCTGCCATTATGGCAAGAGCACCGGCTGATACCATCGGAGGCATTCCTGCTTCAAATACCGCAACTTCAACAGAGGGTCCATGAAGACCAAACAGCTTTACAATCAAAAGTGCAAGGAGTGGAGCAGCACATAGCTTCATGATCAGACCAGCCATTAAGGCCTTTAATGTGCCAGCCTCAAGACGTATGCATAGCTGATGGCCAACCGCTATCATAACTACTGGAACAAGTGTGGCCCCAAGACTTTTCAGTATCGATAATACAAACTGGGGGTAGGTTATATTCCTGATAAAAAGGGCTACAACAAGGGCAATAAAAGGAGGGAATGACAGGATTTTTGTTAATATTTCCCAAGGTTTGGGGGTGGCCTCCTTCCTGCTTGCGAAAAATGCCAGAACCAGCGAGCCATAGGTGGCAAGAGCCAGAAAAGAGCCAAGCTGGTCATATATTACGGCATAGGCAATGGCATCTTCTCCAAAAAAGGCCTTGACCATGGGAATCCCAAGAAATGAAGTGTTGCCAAGAGCCACCATTAGCAACAGGCAACCAATCACCTCTTTTTCCCATCCCAACATGCGAGAGAATAAAAGTACCATAACACTGCCTAAGACCACCATAACCCATGGCAAGGCAGCCACAAACATCAGCTCGCTGCTGATTTCCATAGAGGGGATCCTGAGCAGCACCAATGCAGGGAGAGATACGTATATGACAAAAAGATTTAGGCTATTTGAAAAGTTTTCTGGTAGTCTTTTTGTCGCCTTGAGAAAAACACCTATAAGTAGATAGATTATTATTATGACAAAGTTTTCCATTTTAAAGCTTAACCCTCGATGCACTTTTTACTATTATCAATTCCCCTAAACAAGATCAGCCTTGCAAATCTCACAGGCCGATTTTTTTTGTTTTATGGCTATGATTGAATATTCCTTGGCAGGAATTATTTCATGCGAAATTTATTCAAAAAGTGCTATTGTAAGAACCTGTAAAAATATAGAGAAAGGAGCCTGATGATGGCCCATGTAATAATAGTTGGTGGAGGAATGAGTGGTTTGTCCCTGGCATGGTATTTAAAAAACATGTCAAATGGCTGGAAGATAACCGTTCTTGAGGCAAAGGACAGGGTAGGGGGCAAGGCCTGGACTGACAAAAGAGACGGTTTTGTAATCGAAAGAGGAGTAAATGGAATTCTTGATAACAAACCTTCCACATTGGCCCTTGCTGCAGACTTAGGAGTCAAACCCCTGAGAAGTAATGATGCGTCAAGAATACGTTATGTGGTTAGAAACGGAAAACTTGTTCCCCTTCCAACGTCGCCTGGACAGTTTCTGTCTTCATCGGTGCTATCTCCGTGGGGCAAGATGCGTTTGATGCTTGAACCCGTGATTCCTCCCCTGATGCAGGACGTAGATGAAACCCTTGCATCTTTTGCCATAAGACGTCTTGGGGATGAGGCATACAGGTATCTGATCGATTCCATGGCATCCGGCATTTATGCAGGCAATCCTGAAAGACTTTCCTTAAAGGCCTGTTTTCCTCGGATACACGAACTTGAAAGAGAATACGGTAGTCTTATTGTGGCAATGATAAAACTTCAGGCAAAAGCCAGGAAGAAAGGAAAAAAAGGCCCCTCTGCCGGCCCCGGTGGTACTTTGACCTCCTTTCATGGAGGAATGGAAGATTTGGTCCAGGCCCTTAGACAGGCTCTCAAAGAAGAGATAGTGGTAAATGCTAGGGTGATGAAAATAGAAAGACAGGCAGATGAGTGGCAGGTCTTTTTAAAAAACGGAACAAATCTGTCTGGGAGCCATTTGGTTTTGTCTCTTCCGGCTTTCAACGCTGCTTCAGTTGTTAAGACGGTTTCTCCAGAGCTTTCCAGGTTGTTCTCTTATTTTGAATATCCTCCCATAGCGGTTTGCGCCTTTGGGATAAGAAAAGAGGGCATAACAGATAGTCTCAACGGATTTGGTTTTCTCTGTCCCTTTTGTGAATCCAGAAAGATTCTCGGTGCCCTGTGGGATTCATCAGTGTTTGAAAACAGGGCTCCAGACAGGTATCATTTAATAAGATGCCTTGTTGGCGGGATGAGAAATAGGCACATCCTTGAGCTTAAAGATTCACAGATTTTAGATATGGCCCTTGAAGATCTACGCTCTTTAATTGGCTTTAGATCTGATCCAGATCTTGCAACAGTGTTTAGGTGGAAGCGGGCTATTCCTCAATACCATACGGGGTATTTTGCACTGGTCCGAAATATCGGGCAGGAGCTTTCCAAGATTCCCTACCTTTTCATAAGATGCAACTGGATCGGAGGAGTCAGCTTAAACGATTGTGTTGCAAATTCTAAAAGACTAGCTGAAAGCATGGCCAAGAGAGATTTTACAGCAAGATTTTGACCCAAAGGTAACGCGTCATTCGGAAAAAGATGCCCACCTGTGCCGCTGTCCTTCCTAAAGACTATGAGGATGGCAAAGAGTTTTTATTTATCCTTGACCTTCATAGGTTTTATACCTATTATTGTTCACATATTAACTGCAGGCATCAATAATCCGCTACCAAAAACTTTCCCAGTAAGTTTCTTGGAATAAAAATCACTTAGGAGAAAAAAATGGAAATTAATGACAAGACTTATGTAACAATTAACTACACTCTCAAGCTCGATTCTGGTGAGACAATAGACCAGACAACGCCCGACGAGCCATTTGGTTTTGTTTTCGGTTCCGGTCAGGTGATAAAGGGGCTTGAAGACGGAATAAAAGGAAAAAAGGCAGGGGATTCTGTCTCTCTGACCATAAAACCAGAGGATGCATATGGAGAAGCCAGAGACGACCTTATTCGTGAAATCCCGAGGTCCAACTTTCCTGAGGGCATGGAGATTAAGCCAGGGATGCCCTTTGAGGCCCAATCTCCCCATGGCCCTGTACGATTTACAGTCAAGGAGGTTACCGATGAGGTAGTAAAGGCAGATTTTAATCATCCCTTGGCAGGCGAAACGCTTCATTTTGATATAGAAATCCTGGATGTTAGGGAACCTTCCTTTGCTGAAATGTCAAATTTGGCAGGAGCATGTGGCTGCGACACCGATCCTCAGGGTGGTTGCGGTACATGCGGAGGTTGTGGATAAAACAGATCGCTGTCAAACAAAAAATGCGAGTTAGACAAAGCCGATTAATCTAATAGTCGGCTTTTTTATTCTCCACACGGAACTATTAAGATTTGCTGATTCTTTTTTATATATTTTTCCGGAAATGGAATAGTTCGCAGCTTCTGTCTTTGTTCCCTGGTAAGGATTTGCCTAAAGGATATTACAGTGGTTAGGGCAAGCAGTTGGAGCTTTGAACAGAAATCTTTTAATTCTGATATCTCTGTTGTAACAGAGTTTATATCAAACTTTTCATTTGAGATGTTATCGCTCAAATCCGAAATAATGAGCCCCATTTTTGATTTATAATAGCTTAGATTACGTCTATATTTTCTGTATATTTTTGATATGGCCTTCTGTTGATCCGGGTTGAGCTTTAATTCAGAGGAAAAACTACGTATGGCCTCGATTTCGCAAATCGACGATTTAGAAAGCAGGTCAAGGGCAGAACAGTTTTTTATTTTTGATACAGAATAGTCATGCCAACATAGATGTATAAGGCTTTTTTCTGCTATATTTTTAAAATCCTGCTGTTCTGCCCAGGAGTTTCCTGAACTCCATGTAACAAACAACGCAATTACTACGAGGCTGCCTGCTATTAAAAAATTGTTGTTATTGGGTAGGCCCAACAAAATCCCTTGCCTTTTTCCGCTGCTCAGGAGTTAGTATCATCCTGGCATCAATGGCGTCTTGAATAACACCAAAGACCAGTTGGGAGCATGCCTTTCTAAGCTGGGAGACCAGATCTTCGACCTCAGACAATTCGAATTTGTCGGTTGCCATATTATCCAAGAGGTTTATGGATAGTAGATTTAAGAGCGACTTGCCTTTGATAATCTTTCTGTGGCAACGATGCCTGAGCATCCTTAGCTCTTTCTTTTGTTCTGGTGTCAGATTTAAAAACTTGTCTGCTGCCAGATATCCGTTCATTTCACGCAAGATATTGTTAATGATGATCATAGGGGCGGGGCAACCCTGTTCTTCTATCTTTTTCATGTCAAGATTGCGCCAGCACATTCCTGCAAGACATTTCACCTTCTTCTGCGGTATTGGTGATGCATTGACAAATGCTCCACCTATTACAATTGTTGTAGCAACCGAAAAAGCAATCATTAGTGAACGTATCATGGCCCTCTCCTTTGTTATCATTCTAAATTTTTGTTTTATTTCTTCTTATTGATTAAAGCACGTGCTTCGTGTATATCCTTTGCCAGAGCGGAGATTGTATTCCAGCAAACGTCTTCTATTTCGTCTACAAACCCCTTGATTTTCTGTTTGTTTGGTACATCCTTAACCATCTCCCTGGCTAAGAGCTTGGTGATACTCTGTAACTGGCCCTGGGCCTTAATTACCAACATGTTGGCATGTTCGTAAATCTTTTGTACTTGGGCTTTTTGCGTATCAGTCAGGCCAAGGGCATCGGCTGCTTTTACGTAAGAACTGAGTTCACGCAGTGCAGTTTTTATAAAAAGGGTAGGTGTGGGACAGCCAGTTGATGCAAGCCTTGTAAGGCCTTCTTCTTTCCAACATTCTGCTTTGAAACACACATCATTTACTTCTTCCTGGGCTGCTACTTTAATGACACAGACTGACCAAACAATTAATAACGAAAAGGTTGTAATCAAGGCTATCTTTTTCACGTTGTCCTCCTTTTCCCGTAACGGAAATTCTCTCTTTATTAAATTATTTAAGCATGGCCCAAATTTAAGTCAAGATAAATTATTTTTTTTAAAATTATTTAAAAATAATTAATTCACAAATTGAGCATTAGGTTACCAAAGCTTAAATAATAAAATACAGGAAAATATAGGACGATTATTAATGATTAATAATCAAGAAATAGAGGATAGGTTCTGAAAGCAATTCTTTATAGCCTTTTCAAAGTGTTTGTATATGTTTTCACCAAAAAGTACCATCCTAATCTCTTGAAATGAGTCAGGATGTGTGTTGAGAAATTTCTTTATAGCGCATACACTTATTCGTGCTGCTTGATCTACAGGAAATCCATAGGCACCTGTACTGACAGCAGGAAAGGCTATGGTCTTGACTCTCTTTTCAAGTGCGCGCTGAAGGCTGTTTAAAAAAGATCGTTCGAGTATCTTGTCTTCGTTTTTGACTCCGCCTTGCCAGACAGGACCAACCGTCCCACCACCACCACCAAGAAGGCGACTGTTGGCAGCATTGACTATTGCTTCCACTTTTTCCTTGGTTATATCGCCGGTTTTTATTACAATCCTTGTGTTTCCATAGCAAGAAATCGTTTCCATCAGATCGTATCTTGGGGATGATGAGATACCAGTTTATAGTTACCGCCTTCTATTCTAAGCCCTAGTCCTTCAACCACTGCCCGTGCGACAGTTTTTCTCGCCTGAGCCAGAATACGTCCAAATGTCTGCCTTGATATTCCCATCCTTTCTGCTGCAGAATCCTGGTCAAGCCCTTCTATTTCACTTAATCTCAGTGCCTCGAGTCCTTCCACTGTCAAAGTGACCTCCTCAAGGTCTCTAAGAGGAATGCCTCTAGGCTTGAAGTACGTAACAGACGGTTTCCTTCCAACAAGTCTGCATTTTGGTGGACGAGCCATTAATCCCTCCCTTTATTTTTTGGTATTTCCTTAATTACCTCAGAAAAGGCCTTGATAAACCGTTGGTTTTCTTCCGGTGTTCCAATAGTGACCCTGATATATGTGGGAAATCCATAAGAGTCCATAGACCTGATTATTATTCCCTTTTTCAACATTGCCTCAAAAAGGACCTTGGCCTGTCTATGGGTATCAACAAGCATGAAGTTCGTGTTGCTTTCAAAGGGAATGCATCCAAGTTCCCGAATTTTATTTGAAAGCTCTATCATTTGTTCCCACGTATTTTCAAGAGTCAAGCGCAGATGCCGGTCATCTTTTAGGGCAGCAAGTGCCCCTTCTTGAGCAGGAAGATTAACATTAAAAGGTTGTCTGACCCGGTCACAAAGTGCGGCAATTGCATCATCCATGATACCATAGCCGATCCTGAGCCCTGCAAGACCATAGGCCTTTGAAAAGGTTCTCAAAATCACGATATTTTTGTATTTTCTAAAAAACGAGATTCCTTCAGCCCAATCCGTACCCGGTTTGACAAATTCTCCATAGGCCTCATCTAATACCACAATTAGATGATTAGGCAAACATGAAAGAAAGTGCTCGAGATCACCATAAGAAATTACAGTCCCCATAGGATTGTTGGGATTATCAAGAAAAATCAGACGGGTCTTATCGTCTACTGCATCAGCAATGGCAGCCAGATCATGGGTTGCATTCTTTAACGGGATCACCCTGTTTTTACCACCTGTAATCTGGACCATTTTACTGTAAACTAGAAAGCTGGGTCTGCTGCTGATGGCATTTCTGCCTTCTCTAATAAATATTCTGCATAGAAAGTCTATGAGTTCGTTGGATCCATTTCCAAGGACAAGATTGGATGGGCGGACATCGTACCTGTTGGCAAGTTCCTTCTTAAGATAATAACTGCTGCCATCAGGATACCTGTGTAATTCTTTTAAAATTCCCTTTATCTTTTCAACAGCACTCGGGGATGGTCCAAGATCGTTTTCATTAGAGGCAAGTTTTATCGAATCCTTGATGCCATATTCTCTTTCCAGTTCATCTTTTGGTTTTCCAGGAGGGTAGGGCACGAGACTTTTGATATATTCTGGTACATCTTGAAGTAACTGTTTCATTGTTTCACTGTTCCTTTGCCAAGTATAGATAAAATTCTTCTGCTGCCAGCCGATCCTTTGGCTCTATCTGTATGCTAATCTGATAGCCTTCCTCAAGTTTTAGCAGTTCAGCCCTTTTCTTGTTTAACAGATAAGAAGACACTGGAGGAGGAACCTCTAGCACGAGTCGCTGGTGCTCTTCCTGTGAGGCTTGCCTTGATGAAAGTTTGCTTCCCATTAACCTGAGATATAAGACGGCCAGGGATTCCACCGACTTGATCAATCCCGCCCCCTTACAGTAAGGACACTTTATATAGCTTAAGGTCTTTAATGGGCTCTTGAGTTTTTGTCGGACCAGTTGTAGCAGTCCAAATCTTGATATCCGTGCTACTTCCGTTTTGGCCTTATCTTTTTTTAGGCTCTGCCTAAGGCGTTTTTCCACAAGACTGCGGTTGGCCTTGCCCTTCATGTCAATAAAGTCAATTACTATTATGCCGCCAAGATCCCTTAGTCTCAATTGGCGAGCTATCTCTTCTGCTGCTTCAAGATTTGTGGCCAATGCCGTGTCTTCCAGGTCTTTTTCCTTAATGTTTTTTCCCGAATTCACGTCTATTGAAACCATGGCCTCTGTTGGTTCAATAATAATATAACCACCTGAGGGAAGATCGACCCTGGGCTGAAAAACCTGCTCTATCTGATTTTCTATCCCGTATCTTTCAAATAGTGGACGTTCGTCTTGGTAAAGGGTAAGGGTAGAAACCTGCCTTGGAGCAATAATCTTCAAAAAACCCCGTATCTTGTCAAAGGTATCCTTGTGATCGACGATTATTTCCGAGACATCACTGGCCAAGTAATCACGAAGAAATCTTGTGGTCAACTCCCTGTCTCGGTAAAGAAGAGAGGGACTGGGTGCTGATTTGGCTGATTTTTTTAGACTGTTCCACAGTCTGGTCAGATACCTGAGATCTTTTTGTATTTCTGCCTTTGTAGCCCTATAGGCAGCAGTCCTGGCAATTATGCCAACGCCGTCTGGAAGCTTGATCTGTTTAAGTATCTTCTTAAGCCGCTGCCTTTCCTTTTCATCCTCTATCTTCCGGGACACCCCCACATGGGGATTACCTGGCATCAGTACCAAAAATCTACCAGGCAGTGACAGATAGGTGGTAACGTAGGCACCTTTTAACGGTGTTTCTTCTTTGACCACCTGAACCAAGATATCTTGCCCTTTTTTGAGAAGCTTGGCTATCTTGTTTTTATCTTCTGCATAACCATAATAGTCAGGATGTATCTCCTCAAATGGCAGGTAGCCGTTTCTGTTCAGCCCAATATCAACAAACACAGCCTGAAGGCTGGTTTCCACGTTTACTATCTTCCCTTTATAAATGTTCCCCTTGGTGGTTTCGTATCCCCTTCCTTCAAGCTCAAAGGCCTCCAGTCGACCGTTTTCAATAAGGGCTACTCTACATTCTTCCGGAGCCAGGGCATTAATCAATATTTTGCTATTTTTTGCTTTTTTTGTACTCTTTTTTCTTTTTCCAGCCATATTTTTATTTTTTTCTGGTATCCTTTCTTATCTGGGCCCTTTCAGCAGCCTTTAGAAATATCTTTCTGTCTTCTTCTGTTTCAAGGATCAACGGAGGTACTGGTTTAGGACGTCCTTTTTCATCAAGAGCAACAAAGGTGAGTAGGGCAGTGGCCACATGCCTTGTGTTTCCGGAGAAAAGGTCTTCAGCTTCCACCTTTATCCCTATTTCCATGGAGGCCCGACCAGTCCAATTTAGCCTGGCATTAAGAATTAACAGATCGCCAATATATACAGGAGCAAGAAAATCAATGCGATCCACCGATGCAGTCACCACATTTGACCGGCAGTGTCTACTTGCCACAACAAAGGCTGCGTTATCTGCTAGTTTCATTATGGTCCCGCCGTGTACGTTCCCAGCCGAATTCGTGTCTTCTGGCAACATGACTTGAGTCAGTACAATTTTTGAGGCAGAAACCGGTTTGCCTTTTGGAATAAGTGACATGATTTTTTAACCTTTTGCTTGGGCAAAATAGAAACGCTTTCCCATTATCGTCTGTTCCTTTACGATTCCTTCTTTTAATAACGAGTTAAGCAGTGTCCAGGTCTTACTATATTTACCAAAAAGACCTTCAATATCTTTTTGGCTTAAAGGCCGTCTTTTAAGTGTGTCAACCAGTTCGGATTCAAGGATGATGCCATCTGGCCTGTCCATCTGGGCCTTAAAATCTATTACCACTTCAGCCTTTTCACCCAAAAAAGAACGGATGCCTTCCATGGCCTTGGAACTTATAGGTCTCGCCCAGCTCTCTGCTGGTGGACGCGCTACAGTATTCAACTGAATCTTGTGTGGTTTGATGGTCTCTATTGCCTTTTTTAACGCCAAAAGCTCCTCTCGTGTGTCATTTATGCCCCTTACAAAGAGTATTTCCAGCCACATCTGTCCAGGCATGTCTTTTCTAAGAGTAACGAGTCCCTCTATAATCTGTGCAATCCTTATTGACGGATGAGGCCTATTGATCTTCCGGAATGTAGTCTGGTTGGCAGTATCCAGAGATGGAAGAACAACATCTGCAAGCCTCAGTGCCCGTCTAACATTAGGCTGGGCGACCCTAGAAGAATTCGTTAAAACGGTTATCGGTTTGGAAGTCAAATCTTTGGCTTCTGATATGATTTTTTCAAGATCGGGATGCAGTGTCGGCTCTCCCGAGGCCGTGAATGTCAAAAAATCAAATCTTTGAGTATTTGAAGATGTATATTCCCTGATTTCAGATATTATCTTTTGCCATGAAGGAGGGGAGGGTGCCTCGAGATAGGTCTTCAGTCCCTTACCAAGTTCGCAGTAGACACAGTTCATGTTGCATATCTTGCATGCGTTGGCAGGGAGAATATCTACTCCTAAGGATAAGCCCAACCTTCTAGATGGCACAGGTCCAAAAATATATTTCATTTTTAATATTTTTTACTTATTGTATTTTTTGTCTTTATTTGTCCCAAATACCTAATTATAAAATGTCCACTGTTGGATTTCTGACAATATTAATCATCTGTGCTTTTTCTGCACATAAAATACTGAGCAAAAATTTAAGTTTTTGCCAAAAACATCCGACTAATAAACCAAGAAATAAGGTAAAAAGAGACAAAAATTGTCAGGACAGGTGTAATATGAATGTTTCCTCCTTCCATATCCAACATGTGATAAAGGCTTATGGTCAACGGCTTGGAAGGAGAAGCCTTGCTCGGATGAAGCTTGCCAAAGGAGATAGGGCAACCTCTCCCGATACTATAGACATCTCTGCTGAAGCGAAAAAGAAACAATTAATCCATGAAATAACTAACGGACTTGTAAGCAGGGCCAAGAAACATCAGATTAGAGGTAGAGAAGATTTTGAGGAACAATTATTTGAAAAAATAGGACAAAAATTCAAGGAGAATGTGGACATAATTCCTCAAAAGAACAAAAGTGCTGGATTTAGGTTCAAAATCTTAGATAAAGACTCAGGTGAAAAGATAGAGGAGTTGTCCTTTTTAGACTTGAAGAATATATTTGAAAGCTTTTACAACGATTACGCTACGGAGAATGAAAATGAAAATAGGTGATCAGAATCATGGACTTCAGATAGAAAAATATCTTAATACCCAGGCCGTTGGGGATAAACAGCAGAATCAGCAAGATGTAAATAAGACAAATCAAAAGACAGCGGTCAAGACAGATACGGTTGAGCTATCTTCACAGTCCAGGCTGCTTAACAAGGTAACAGATACTATAAAGACCCAAGAACCCCAGAGGGCAGAAAAGCTTCAGATGATTAAGGAGCAAGTTCAAAATGGCACCTATCAGGTCGATGCAGAAAAGGTGGCAAATGCCATGCTAAAAGATCTTATAAAAGATCTAGGATAACTATATAGACCTGTCTTCTCCTCCTCTCCTCCCCATGGAAAAGGGGTGACCCTTTCACCCCTTTTTCTTTTTCAAAACTCTTTACCCCTATAAAGGGGTCAACATCTAATAGACCTAAACTAATTCATTAAGTACGCTAGGTAATACATTGTTAAAATGTTTTGTTTTAATAATTATGGTCTTGGCTCGAGACT
>JAMOVK010000105.1 GCA_027067775.1 Deltaproteobacteria bacterium | reverse complement strand
TTTGTTGTCTGTCTAGGGGACGATCTAGTGGAAGCTGAAGAACCGTGCGTCTATCAGATGCTCAGGATATTTGAAAAGTATCAGGAGGCCGTGGTGGCTGTGCAGGAAGTGGAGGAACACGAGGTAGAGCGCTACGGCATTGTGGAAGGTGAAGAGGTGGAGCCTGGTGTCTATGAGGTAAAACGTCTTATTGAAAAACCAAAACCAGGCTCTACCAAGTCGCGCCTGGCTGTAATAGGCAGATACATCCTGAGGCCTGAGATATACGACTGTCTTTCGCGCACCCTTCCAGGGGTTGGTGGAGAGATCCAGCTTACAGACGCACTAGACACACTGAGGAAGGAACGGGGACTTTTTGCCTACAAATTCAAGGGCAGACGCTTTGATGCCGGGGACAAGCTTGGCTTCTTGCAGGCCACTATGCACTATGCCATTAACCATCCTGAACTTGGCGCACCATTCAGACAATATATCAAACAGATAGCCGATAAGCTCACCTAGACATTGAAAGGAAATACAAACAGGGGCCCTATCTATATCCAATGTCTTGTTCCACTGCACCTGCCTGGGCCCCTTACATACATTTGGCCCTTTTCAGACATCACCCCAAGGGCAGGCATGCGCGTCATTCTACCCCTTAGGGGCAGAAAGATAGTGGGCCTGGTATGGAAATCAGATCCTGCGCCTAACCCAGACATTAAATACAAGGCTGTTTCAGAAGTGGTGGACCATGAGCCCCTGCTCTACAAAGAACTTTTGGAGTTCATTGAATGGGCCGCCTCATACTACATGTATCCCCTTGGCCAGGCCCTGGCAGAGGCAGTGCCTTCAGAGTTTATCTCTGCCCGCAAAAGTGCTGCACAGCGTATCTCGTCATCTTTCAAAGGGCCAGGGAGGTCACATCTAGAAATTACAAAATGGGATGAACCTCAAATAAAAAGACTCACCAGGGAGCAGGACAAAGCCCTGTCAATCATCAATCAGGCCCTTTTGTCAAAAAAATTTTCCCCCATGCTCCTTTTTGGCATAACAGGCAGTGGAAAGACCCAAGTTTACATAGAGGCTGCAAAAAACTGTCTGGCTTTCAACAGGGGCTGTCTAGTAATGGTTCCTGAAATTGCCATGACGGGCCAGCTTGCCTCCAGATTTAAAAAGGCCCTTGGAGACCAGGTAGCCATACTACATAGCGGCCTGACCCCGGCACAAAAAAGGGATCAGTGGTGGCGTTTGAGGCTTGGCAAGAGCCTTGTGGCCCTTGGCACCAGATCTGCCATATTTTGTCCAATCAAAAATCTTGGACTTATTGTTGTAGATGAAGAACACGATCCCTCTTACAAGCAAGAGGAGCGGTTCCGTTACAATGCCAGGGATCTAGCAGTGGTTCGGGCAAAAATGGAAAGGGCTGTAGCCCTTCTTGGATCTGGAACCCCTTCCATTTCAAGTTATTTCAATGCAGTCACAGGGCGCTACACATTGCTTGAGCTTAAGCAGCGGCCATCTGGTGCTGCTCTGCCTGCAGTAGAGATAGTTGACAAAAAAAGGATAAAGGACAAGGGGCAGGAGAAGGAAGAAGATCCCGGATGGCTGACCCCACGACTCAAAGAGGCCATTAAAGATACCTTAGACAGGGGCGAACAGGTCCTTCTCTTTTTGAACAGACGGGGACTTGCAACATATGTATTTTGTCCAGAGTGTGGATACGTCTTCAAGTGCAGTGCCTGTGACGTAATACTGACATGGCACAGGCGAAACAAGACAATAATGAAAAATCTTGATGAACCCTTGCCAGATGGCCATGGCATGCTTTCGTGTCACTACTGTGGCAGCTGTCAACCAGCAGTGCCTGTTTGTCCGTCCTGCAGTGGCCAAACAGTCAAGACATCTGGATTTGGTACTGAAAGAATTGCAGAGGATTTTTTAAGGCTCTTTCCTGGCACAACTGTTGCGCGTGTGGATAGAGACACCCTTTCTAGCAGGAAAAAGCTGGAAAATGTCCTAAATTCCTTCAGGCAGGGTGAGATAGACTGTATTGTTGGAACACAAATGGTTACAAAAGGGCATGACTTTCCAAACCTTACACTGGTGGGAGTAATCTGGGCAGATATGTCCCTGAACATTCCGGAGTTCAATGCCTCTGAACGCACATTTCAGACCTTGGCACAGGTGGCAGGCCGGGCAGGAAGATCAAAGCGTCCTGGCCATGTCATAATTCAGACCTATCTGCCAGAACACTATGCCATAAAACATGCAGCAGCCCACAACTATATTGGGTTTTATACCGAGGAAATCGAGCTGAGGAAACGGCTTGGCTATCCACCCCTTGGCAGACTGATAAACATCAGATTTAGTGGCCCTAAACAGGCCGAGGTCTTGCAGGGAGCAGAGACCGCCAGGAAACTGTTACTTGCCAATGCCCCTAAAGAGGCAAGGTGCGAAATACTTGGACCAGTACCTTGTCCAAAGGCAAAGATAAGGTCAAGGTACAGGTTCCAGTTGTTACTAAAAGGAGAACTCTGTCACATAAGAAGACTTGGAGCCATCGTTGACAAACAGCTTCAAAGCCTGTTACCTGGGAGAGTACGCATCGAAATAGATGTTGACCCTGTGAACTTTATGTAAAGGGGGCAAAAGATTTGGACCAGAAAAATAAGGAAATAGAGGCAGAAAAAAAGGAAACCTCCCAAGAAAAGTCACGTTTTACATGGGAAGATATAAAATTCCTGATTGCCATGACAGTCGTAACCATCGGCTTTTCCCTTAGGGGCGGAGAGATGCCTGGTGCCATATGGGCAACACTCAGGCAGATATTCGTGAGCATCTTTTATGGGTTTGGTACGGTCTTTTTGTTTATTGGCCTTACAAAAAAGACCTTTAAATACAATCCAACCAAGGTCCACATTGTAAAATGGGCCTTTGCCCTTGCAGCCATATTTGCTGTAAGCGAGTTTTTTCATGAAGGTTATCTGATGGTGACCGGGCAGATTCCCTTTCCAACACCAAAGTAGTTCTTAGCCGGTAAACAGGCTACTGAATATCTTGTATCCTCCAAGCCAGGTCCCGACCATACTCCCCACTCCTGGCAAGATAAAGGCCAGAAAAACCCTAAGAAGCCTGTTGGACCACCATCCCTTCAATGTGATGATGTCCCTTGATGCCTCCTGGATTTCCTTAACCAGAGGAGGCCTTACAAGGGCCTGGACAAAGGCGGTCACATAACCTGCCCCGATTACTGGAGTAAGGCTTGTGATAGGCGCAGCTGCAAAACCTGCTACAATGGTGTAAGGATGACACATGGCAATTGCAGCGCCTATTGCACATGCGATTCCATTTGCCAGTATCCAGTAGGTGATATTGTCACCCGCAACCACTGCCCCCTTTTGCCATGCAGAGACGACTATTGCCCCAACAATGAGCGCCGGAATCGCCCAACCCACAGCCTTCCACACAGGAGAAAGCGGTGGTATCTGGGAAATTTCCTCGATCTCCTTGCTGTGATCTTCCAAAATGGCCCTTTTAATCCCAGCCACATGTCCAGCACCCACTACTGCAACCACCTTTTTACCATCGGCCTCTTTGATCTTTTCAGCAAGATATGTATCGCGCTCATCAATCAAAACCCTTTTTAACTCGGGCATTGCTTGACCAAGCTCTGCCATAAGCTCAGAGATAACGTCTGATCTTTTTAGCTCCCTAAGCTTTTCTTCTGTAACATCTGTATCATCAAAAAGGCTAAGGATCAGGCTTGAAAGGAGTTTGCCCTTTTTCCAAAGGGGAGTTTTTCGCCACGCCCTTAGAAGGGTGGTGCGAACGTCCCTGTCGCACAGTTTTACCGGAATGCCAAGCTCCTCAGCGGTTTTTGTTGCCTCTATAAGCTCACTTCCAGGCAGAACCCCTATCTTTTCACCAAGTTTTTTCTGATATGAAGAAAGGATGAGATTGGCCATCAGGGTGGTAAGCTGTTTGCTTTTTATGACCTTTTTGATATCAAGATGTTCAAAGCGTTCCCTTTGTGAAATGGCCTTGTAGCGTTTTTCATCAAGTTCTACGCACACGCAGTCCGGCCTTTCTTCTGTTATGATCTTTTTTACCAGCTCCACTGATTCTTTTGATATGTGGGCTGTACCAACAAGGACTATCTCCTTATCTCCGAGTCTTATCCTTGTAACATCCTGCTGGTCTGAATCTGCTGTTGTACTTTTGTCGTCCATTGAAACTGTATCTGATTCATGTTTTTCCATATACATGATATTTCTATGTTAAACTCCTATAACTGTACAGGCTATCTTTCTATTTCTCGGCTTGTTGTCATGATTGATAACTACAATCTGCTGCCATGCACCAAGCATGAGTCTTCCTTCTTGAACAGCAATAGCAAGACTCGGGCCTAAAAGGGCCGCCTGTACATGGCTGTGGCCATTTCCGTCATGCCATGCAAGTTCATGACGATAAACCATGCCTTTGGGAGCAAGACGCTCTATTGCATCCTTCAGATCTTCTACCACCCCGGGTTCGAACTCTATGGTAGTTAAGGAACCTGTCGAGCCGATTACATTCATCTGGACCATGCCGTTTGAGATACCGCAATGCCTGACCAGTCCTGCAATCTCATGGGTCAGGTCCTGGATGTCCGGGCCTGTTTTCAATGACTTTTCTATGATTCCTGAAAAAATTGTCGGTTTCATGGCCAAATAGTAACATAGGTATTAATGCAAAACAGTAAATAGCCCAAAAGAAGATAAGAAGATATTTACTTGTTTGCAGCCCTTTTCACCCTGTCATACCATTTAAAATATTCACTAACACCCTTTTTCCCCGATTTTATCAACTCTTCCTTCTTTTGATCACTTATATCAAAGTCTGTGGTTTTAACGCCAAGAGTGTCTATGTAGATGGTCCGCTGCCAGTCATCACTATGAAGATGGGTGTTTTCCTGGGCATCTTTCATGGTGACCACCAGATTGAATATGTAATCGAATATGTCGTTTATTGCATGATGTTTGGGTTCGGCATGATCCCTAAACATGGAGATCTCCTCTTTGGTATCCAGACGAAAACCGAGGGTCTGCTTATTGTATACGTAAGGTGATATCGGCCTTTCAATCTTGGCTATTTCTCTGTTTATGCGCTGATAGTAGTCTGTCTTTCTGGCAAGTTTGCCCTTGACGTATTTCTTTCTATCAAAAAGCTTTACAGGATAATTTCTAAGTACCCCTCCATCTACATACACATCCTGCCTGGCACTCCTAATGGCTTTGAAGAAAAGAGGGATAGACATGGATATGCGCACGGCATCGGCAATACACATCCGAGGCGTATGTTCTTTGGAAAAGATTTCTGAAAATCTGGTAGAAAGATTGGTTCCTATAAGATAGATATCCCTGAATCCCTTTTTGTCCTTTAATACGTCAACATCTGCAAAGGTTGCCTCGCTGTTTCCTGTCTTTTCCCTTATCAGCTCTGCTATCCAGCCTCTAAAATAATCGCCCTTGTACCAGCCAAACTCAGTAAGCAGCCTGTTTGTATCCCTTACTATGCCCCACGAATCGTCAAGAAAGTTGTGGAAGTTGAGTCCCCACATAATGTCTCGCATTTCGTCAGGCGTATAGTTTAGGCCAAAAAGCACTGCATTTATTGCCCCTGCCGACGTACCTCCTACCCTGGCTATCTGCTCAAGGATACCCCTTGAACCTAGCTCCTCCAGGGCACCTACATATGCGATTCCTTTTACTCCTCCACCTTCGAAGACAAAGTTGGCAAAGTGATATTGGCCCATGACACGCCTCCATGTTTTTCTTTTAGCATGTACTTCCTTGTCGAAGTTGTCAAACTAGACAAGCACACTTTTTATTCCGTCTACGTACCTATTACAGGTGCATAATTTCCGTTGTGCCTGACTGGTGGTTAGATTTCATGTCGAAATAAACCTCCTTATTGACAATCTGCTTACCTCAAAAGAGATATATCAAAGACATGGATGGAGTGGCCGTTGCTATATAGAGGAAATTGAATTTACATCATGAAAAAACATGGTCTGTCATCAAGCTGGTATTTCGTTGTTTATGGAATAACAAATTTGGCTGCAGGGCTTTTCAAGGCGTCCTTTGACAGAGGCAAGAAAGTGTCTCAAGGCTTCTGGGGTATTATCTATTTTTTAGTCAAACATAAGAAAGGGAAGCCGTGCATGGATTCCGTCTAGGTGAATTAGGGTTCTTTAACGGCAGTATATTCTATCCTTGTTCTGGTTTTTATCCACAAGCATGAAGCAGGTTCTGACAGTGCTTACCGTTTTAACCAATCCCTCTCTGTCAGCAAGTTTTTCAACCTTTTTTATAATCTGTTCTTTCTCCTTTTGTGAAAGGGGTCTTTTCATCTCAAGACGCCATATGAGATTTTCTGCCTGGATCTTGGCAGGCCTTGTCCTTTCCCAGCAACCTGTAAAAAACGTGAGATGTGGTGCCATTCCCAAAGAATAAAGATAGTTAAACGTAGTGGTAATATCCTGGCCTTTTTGGTTCATCTCTTTACCAAGGATGTCACGACAGACTTCTGCAAGAAGCCTGTTCCGTCTGACTCCTGCCCAGGTGACAATGCCAATAAATCTCTTGGCAGATGCAACGAGCTTGTTGATGTTGTCTGTTTTTCTTAAAAGTGGAGTCATGGAGCAAAACACCATGTCGTACTGTTTTGGGGGTTCATAGCTCTGCCAGTCTGCTTGGATTATTTCTATGTTGGAAAGGCTGTACCTGGAACATTTTTCCTGAAGCCTTGCCAACATTCCTTCAGAGATGTCAATGCATACAACACGCTTGCAGAAAGGGGCCATGCGTATTGCATATGTGCCCGTGCCACAGGCTATGTCTGCAATAACATTTTTCTTGTCTAGAATCCCTTTTTGTTGCAAGATGTTGATGATTTCAGTGACCTGGGCTTGGTAATCTTTGCACTTTTCCAGGTCATCGTATGTGGCTGCTGCCTTGTTCCAGGTCTCTGGCTTGAGGCATTTTTGGTTTATGGAATCGTCACATTTGGCCTTTGAAAGTTGTTCCCAGAATTCGGGAGAGTCAGGACGTACGTCTTTCATGGGTTCACCTCGCCTGTAAGGAGATAACAATGAGTAATAAAACATTTGAAGAATTATTGAAAGAGTCTGTAGCCCTTCATGGACATTTGTGTCCCGGGCAGGTTTTGGGTGTAAGGCTTGCCATGTATGGACTGGGTCTTCTTGGCATAGGAGATCCCAAAGGTGGTGACAGGAAGCGACTCATGGTGTTCGTGGAGATAGACAGGTGTGCAACCGATGCCATTCAGTCTGTGACAGGCTGTAGTCTTGGTAAAAGGACCTTGAAGTGGAAAGATTATGGCGTCATGGCTGCCACCTTTGTTGATCTAAGAAGGACAAGGC
>JAMOVK010000104.1 GCA_027067775.1 Deltaproteobacteria bacterium | reverse complement strand
ATGAAAAATCTGTGAAAAGACGCCTTGAGCCTGCCCTTGGACTCGGACTTGGCCATCTGCTTCTTGGCCAGCCTCTAAATACATTATCAGCAGGGGACTGTCAGCGTTTAAAGATTGCAAGGTATCTTGGTAAGGCCAGAGGAAAAACCATTTTTATTTTAGATGAGCCTACAAAGGGCCTTCATCCAGGTGAAGTCTCCACATTGATAGAACAAATTCATACGCTTAGCACGCTTGGTAATACGGTGGTAGTTGTTGAACACGATCTTCCAACTATCCTTTCCAGCCACTGGATAATAGAGCTTGGTCCTGAAGGAGGCGCAAAAGGCGGGCATCTTCTTTATCAGGGATGTCCACAGGGGCTTTTGGAACTTGATACACCAACATCTTTGAGTGCAAGACAGTTACAGGGACAGCAGGCTGATTACAGGTATGAGAGAGGGGAAGGAACTGGTTCAATCGTTTCTGAAAAAGAAAGCGCTTCAGAAGATGTAATTGAGATAAGGGGAGCCCGTCATCACAATCTAAAAGATATAAGTTTGACTATTCCTAGAAACAAACTTGTAGTGGTAACTGGTGTTTCAGGCTCTGGGAAGTCCTCTTTGTCTTTTGATATCATTCATAAGGAGGCACAAAGACGCTACCTGGAAAGTCTTCCCTCCTACATGAAACAGTTTATGAGGTTGCACCAAAGATGTGATGTTGACGTGCTGAAGGGGTTGACCCCTTCTGTTGCCATAGAGCAAAAGGCTAGTCGTGGAAGCTCCATGTCAACCGTTGCCACCTTGTCTGAAACTGCCCACTATCTCAGGCTGCTTTATGCACATTGCTCCAGGCCAATTTGTCTCAACTGTGGCAATGCGATGACACAGACCGACAGACAGAAGATATGGCAAACTCTCAATTCTTTCATGAAAAAGGATGAAATCATCATTGGTGCTCCTCGAATTCGTCATAGAAAGGGCTATCACCAGGCGGAGATAGATAAGGGGTTCAGACTTGGGGCAGACTTTGTGATGGTTGATGGCAAGATCTTGGAAAAGGGGCAAAAGGTAGCCATTTCCAGGTACGGTGAACATTCTGTCTCATGGCTGTGGGGGCCGTTTGGCAGGGACTTTGACGATGACGCCCTTAAAAAGGCCTTTAACATGGGCATTGAAGCTGGTAAGGGAACGATTTTTTGCCTAAGCAAAGATGGAACCAAGAAATGGCTCAGCCTCAACTACTTTTGTAGGGAGTGTCTGGAATCTGTAGATACACCTGATCCACTGCTTTTTTCATTTCATACCAAGGTGGGTAGATGTAAAGAGTGCTTGGGCAAGGGAAAAGACCACCATGGTGAAGTGTGTGCTCATTGCAATGGGACAAGACTCAACAAGGTTGCGTTATCGTGGCAAATAGGAGGTTTGGACATAGCATCTCTTATGTCTTTGGAAGTACGTGAGATAATGGAAATAATGAAAAAGTGGAACAATGAACCTTCTCTCATTTCTCTTGAAAGACAGGGGCTATTTTCCTATTTGGCAGGTGAGATCTTGTCCCGTCTGGAACTCATGTCGGATTTAGGCCTTGGATATCTTTGTCTGGACAGGTCTGGTGATACATTGTCGGGGGGAGAGGCCCAGAGAATAAACCTTTGTGCCCAGACGGCATCTGGTCTTACTGGCATAACCGTGGTTCTTGATGAGCCTACAATAGGGCTTCATCCTGTAGATACCAGACGCCTAATAGCTACCCTCAAAAAGCTGCGTGATAGAGGTAACAATGTAATAGTGGTGGAGCACGATGAGGAGACGATATTGAACGCAGACCATGTGATTGATCTTGGCCCTGGAGGAGGAAAGGATGGCGGCAAGGTGGTTTTCAGCGGAACGGTCAAGGAACTTTTAA
>JAMOVK010000103.1 GCA_027067775.1 Deltaproteobacteria bacterium | reverse complement strand
AAACCATCATACACAAAGAAGGATAAAAACCAGTTTCCTATATGCACCAGGTGCAAATTCTTTTTCATAACGTATGACAAGGCCAGGCCATATGGTTGTAATGCCTATGGATTCAAATCTCGGCAAAGCCCATCTCTTGTAGTGATAAGAAACTCAGGAAAGGCCTGTCTCCTCTTTGAAGCCAAGATAAAGGCGCAATAGACTTAAAGAGTGCTATAAATGGCCTTATCATAGGCCTTTAGTATATCTGCGCGGCTTATTATCCCCTTTGGTATCTTTTTGCCAGTTCGATCTGCAAGGACCACCAACTCATCTGTCTTTTCTTCTGCCATCTTTTTAAGGGCGGTAGCCAGTGAATCCCACGGAAATATTGTGGGCCTCTCCTCCACCAGGTCTTTTACCTTTACATTGGAATCAAGCCCCTCAAACGTGACTGCATGACGAACTGCCTGTGCCATTATAACACCTGCATAGCTCCCGTCTTTATGCACTACCACAAAACATGATGCTGGATACTTTGACATATACGAAACAAGCTCCCTTAAGGTCCAATCTTCAGGAATGGGCTCTGGTTGCTGATCCCGCACCCTTTTTAACACTTCATGCACAGTGAGCCTAGCAAGGATTCCAAGCAGAAAGTCTCCATGATGAATAGGGGTATCAAAGCGCGTGGTGAGCTGTTTTTCATATATTCCCTTTTTACCCTTTAGGAGAAAGGCAAGGGTTGAAACCCAAACTGCAGGCAGGAGAAGCTCGTAATTACCAGTCATCTCACTTACCATGATAACCGTAGAAAAGGGTGTACTGGCAGCAGATGCAAAAAAACCCGCCATGCCAACTATTACATAGGCCTCGGGGTTTGGAACTAGACTTGGCCATATTCGCTGAAGCATTAACCCAACCGCTCCGCCGATGGTACCGCCGATGACAACTGAAGGGCCAAAAACTCCACCGCTTCCTCCAGAACCAATGCTGAAGGCGGTGGCAAATATCTTACCCAAAGCTACAAGCAACAGCGTGGATAAAAGAAGTTTACCCTCGAAGGCCTGCTGCAAGACCCCATAACCGGTGTAGATAGCACCTGGAAGAAAATACCCTATAACTCCGGTCAAGAAACCACCTATGGCCGGTTTTATATGATTAATGGTGGGAAGCCGTAGGAAAAGATCACGAATGAAGTAGAAAACCCTTGCATAAAACCTTGCTGCGTAAGCAACGGCGATAGCCAAAATCGTATATGGAAGTATCTCTGAAGAGTGATGAAACACATATTGTGGCGTCTCAAACAACGTACCAAAACCAAAAAACAGGGAAAAGACGCAGTAGGCAATAACTGAGGTTATGGCTGATGGTACAAGGAGCTCGTACTCCATATCAATGTCACGGTACAGAATCTCGGCGGCAAAAATGGCTCCAGCCAAAGGAGCATGAAATATGGAACCGATTCCAGCACTCATGCCTGCCATCATGAGGATGCGCCGTTCCTGTGTGCTAAGATGAAGCTTCTGTGCAATTATTGAACCAAAACCCGCACCAATCTGGGCAATGGGGCCTTCCCTTCCACCTGAGCCACCAGAACCTATGGTTATGGCTGAAGCAATGGTCTTAATTAGAGGTACCCGTGCCCTGATTTTTGCGTCCTTAAAATGGTAACTTTCAAGAGCTGCATCTGTTCCGTGGCCCTCTGCTTCAGGGGCAAAGGTGTAAATGAGCCAACCAGAAATGATGCCACCCAATGTTGGAACCACAAGAAGCATCCATCTGATAAAGGGCGTATCTGTTGGAGGGAAGAGGGGATGCTCGCCACCAGGCCCTTCAGGGCGGTAGCCAGCCATGTAATCAAGAAATATGTGGCGGGAAAAATCCAGGGCAATAAAGAAAAGCACAGAACCCAAACCTGC
>JAMOVK010000102.1 GCA_027067775.1 Deltaproteobacteria bacterium | reverse complement strand
TGATGTGCTGGATCTGCTGGAACAGTGGCTTCTACTAGGACAAAAGGTCTTTTGACGTGATAAATCATCCCCTGCTCGCTGTTGGACTTCTGCTAATCGGCTCCTTCCTAGGAGGAAGAGCCGCTAATGCATTGAAACTGCCGCGTGTAAGCGGGTATCTGGTTGCGGGCATGCTTATGAGCCCGTCCTTTTTGAACATCCTGCCAAGCTCTGTGACCTCCCACGACCTTGCAAGCCTTACAGAAATAGCCTTGGGCATAATTGCCTACTCCATTGGTGGCAGCTTGGTCTACAAAAGATTAAAGCAGCTTGGCAAGAGCATTGCCTGGATCACTGTTGCCCAGGCTACTGGCGCCTTTTTATTCACCACCATCTCTTTGCTGCTCCTTTGGCCTTTACTTACAGATTTTACAATCTCCGGCGTTTCAGACAGGAACGTAACCTGGGCAGTTGCCATTGTCATTGGGGCTATTTCAGCAGCTACAGCCCCAGGCGCTGTATTGGCAATAATTTCTGAATACAGGGCAAAGGGGCCATTCACAACTACACTACTGGGAGTAATTGCGCTTGATGATGGCCTTACCATCATCCTTTTTGCTATAGCCTCAACCATTGCCAATATGCTTCTAAATCCTGGCACAGTTTCCCTTTTGAAAATGGCAGTTGCTCCCTTTCTTGAAATAGGCCTATCGGCCTTTATAGGTGTGATAACTGGCTTTGGACTTAAATATGGAGTGCGCCTTGCCAGGCGTCCAAGCTCTGTACTCATGTTGGTACTTGGAGCTGTTTGCGTGGCAAGCGGCGCTTCAAGCGTACTCCATGCCTCTCCCCTTTTGACCAACATGATAGTAGGCTTCATTGTGGCCAACTGGGAGCCTAAGCACCACCAGCTCTTTCATGTCCTTGAACAGATCGAAGAGCCCATTTTCGGCCTCTTTTTCAGCCTTGCAGGCGCACACTTTGACATAACTGTTATAAAACAGGCTGGCCTTCTAGGGCTGGCTATTTTGGTAATAAGAGTTATGGGCAAACAAGCAGGCACGTGGCTGGGTGCAAATTTGTCAAAGGCCTCACCTACTGTAAAAAAATATCTTGGCCTAGGTCTCTTTCCCCAGGCAGGCGTTACAGTAGGCCTTGTTCTTATAGCAGAAGAATTTCTTCCCAGCGGAGTAAACGACATAGTGGTAAACGCTGTTATAGGCTCAGTGATATTAAATGAATTGATTGCACCTCCTTTGGTGACATTTGCCTTTAAGAAGGCCGGGGAAATAAAATAACAGCTTTGCGAGGGTAAAAGTGAAGATCAAGGATGTGCTAGACAGGATAGTAAATCTACCTTACATAATCGTACCCTTAGATTATCCCATTGAAAAAGTGGTTGAAAAACTTCTTAAAAATCCGCAGGTAAGAGAAATCTATGTAGTAGATGAACAAAACAGACTTGTTGGTGAAATTTCCCTAGGCAAAATCATTCGCTTTTTATGCACAGACCGCAAAAACTCTCTCTACTGTTCCCGCAATTTACTTGCAAGCCTGACATGCGAAAAAGTCTCCGACATTATGGATGAGGCAATTTTCTATGCCAAGAAAAGCGATGATCTGGACATAATCATAGATGGGATGGTGAGCAGAAATATCAAAGAAATACCTGTGGTGGATGATTCAGGCAGGATCATTGCCAATGTTGGGGTATTGGACCTGTGGCGCCTTGCTAAAAGACAGTGGCGCTGCAGATGTTCATAGGCTTCTTACATTAATCTGGCTCTCTCAATCAAGAGTTTGGTAGTGGTTCGCCAAGAAAACTGATATTTTTATTGCTGCGAACTACTTGCGTCTTTTCTGGATGCAAGTCAAGGCCGAGCATCTTAAGTTTATCTTCAGCAAATTCCAATGCTGCTAACGCCTTTTTCTTGGTGTTAGCAAAAAGAAGAAAATCATCAGCAAAACGGACAAATGGAATATTAGCCTTAGAAAGGGCCATATCGAACTGGTGAAGATAAAGATTACAAAAAAGAGGCGATAGAATCGACCCCTGACAGATTCCACGG
This sequence comes from Deltaproteobacteria bacterium, assembly GCA_027067775.1. GTDB lineage: Bacteria > Desulfobacterota > Dissulfuribacteria > Dissulfuribacterales > QOAL01 > JAADCZ01. The sequence continues at coordinate 5,533 of JAMOVK010000102.1, read as the reverse complement.
CGGCTTCGCAACATACTACGGTGGTGAGCGCCTTGGACCAGCCACATTTCTATAATCTTCATAGTCTCACCATCTTTGATAAAGGATTTGAGCATCTTCTTTAGTGGCTTATGTGGAATTGAGTCAAAGAAACTTCTTATATCCGCATCTACCAGCCAAGACTGCCCAATACGTACCCGCTCCCTTACTTTTTTAAGGGCCAATTGAACACTACGCCCCGGCCTGTAGGCATAGGAATCATTATGAAATATCTTTTCAGCCCGTGGTTCTAAAACAGTGAGCAAGGCACGCTGAACAAATTTGTCTTTGAGATAGTGGGCAGACAAAATTCTTACTTTGCCATTGGGCTTTGGCAATGGAAACTGCCGTAATGGAAGGGGTCTATAACTACCAGATAATACTTCCTCCCGGCATTCAAGAATGTGTGTGAACAAATGTTGCTCTAACTGGTCTCTAGAAACTGTTAAGGACCAAGGTGTATGTTCTCTACGCAATCGGCGCCACGTTATATTCATAACATCTGGACTCATAGCCTTTTGCAGTAGTGACTTAGCCATCTTATTTCTCCAGCAATTTCATATATTGTCTGGCCTGCGCTGTTTGGCCGTTGATTATTTCTCTAAGCGGCCCACAGCGATATTCTTCAAATCCAAGTCTTGGCCAATTTTCACGGTATGTAGCCCAACTGCTGAAAAACATGGGTCTGGCCTTTTTACTCAGCCGGCAACCGCTATCTTTCCGGTAAAAAAATGAAGTGGAATCAAGTTTGGTTTCATTTATCCATTTGATCACGAAATTATCCACACCAGTCCGAAAAATTTCCATAAAATCCAATGCTAGGGATTCCCGCCCAGGATAATCTTGATGCAAAAAACCAAGGGAGGGATCAAAGCCTGCAATTAGTATCCCTTGACGCACTTCTGAAAGGAGCAATGTATAACCTAGAGACAACAGTCCATTTATAGGGTCGCGAGGCGGCCTCCGGTTGCGGCCAGAAAACTTCCATTTATGGGGCAAATGTCTAGCTAAAAGAGCAAACCAAGCCTGGCTTACCCTACCCTCTATTCCCATGGCACTGTTGATACTGGTTGCATATCTTAGCTGAGACTCTGCTTGCACCACGATATTTCTAAACTCTTTACTGTCAGCTTCATTTTTATCATATAGGCTAGTAAAAGTACCCAACACCAGGTTGTAACTTGCAAATTTTCGACTCAAAAACCATTTTGCCATCATAAGCTGTGCATCTGGATCAACGGCTAGCCTGTGCTGCTGTTTCCGTAATGGTAATTGTGTCGCAAGCCCGCTGCCAAGCATTGCAACCTTTGGCTTTCCTCTAAGCGTAAGCATAACAGCCGGTACCGCAGCTTCTGCCAAAGCCAGCCAAACCGAAGTTTCCACCAAAGCATTGCCATAAATTACCACCTGGTCTAGCTGGTTTACCGGCACCGACTGCACCTTTTCACCTTTACGCTCAATGTATAATACTCCAGCTTTATGCTTTAGAAGCGATCCTCTGCGGTCAAGAACTAAAATCATATTCTCTTCCTGCAAAAAAATTTGGCAATAAACTTGGGCAAAATAGAGTTGCCCTGCTTCGGAGTTCCAACAAAGAGATTTTCTAATTTTTTCTCCTGTTGACCAGCAGTCCATATAGAACTTGGACTGATAACCGGATAAATTCTCACATCATCTTCCTGATTATTGACTAGCTCTTTAACTCCAGAGACCAATTTATAGAGACCAGATTTATCTATTTTCAAAATAAAGACTGATTTTTGCATGGCCACACCATGTTTTTTCATGAAATAATGCATTTTTCTCAACCGTTTAGGCTCTCTCACATCATATGCGAGCATATACCATTTTTTATCAGATCTTTTTTTCTGCCTCTGCTTCATTTTTTATCTCATGTACAGCACAGGAACCTTAAAACTTATCCCAGCGCACTTAGTTACTCCTATTGCCTCACGGCTACCATCCAGCCAGGCCAATAGCAAATCATCTTCCTTCTCATCTATTAGTTCAACCAGTTGCAAAAATAGCTCTCTCGCTTCTGCCTCGGTTAATCTGCACTCAAAGACAGAATATTGAGCATCCAGCTTCCATCTTTTAAGAATCCGAAATAGCTTTCTACGCCTTTTATTTGTAGTTATGTCATAAGCTATAATTGCAGGCCTGCGTTTCATAATCACAAAGTTAATTGGCTAATGTTCCAAACAATTACCTTCTCACCAATTATTAACTAAGTCTATTATGCTCGATGTTTTCACTCACAATGTGCCTAAACTCTTCTAATAATTGTTCCACAGTCTCTAAAAAATCATCCACTGACCTTTCCAGCCGTTTTTGTTCCCGCTCTTTGATGCATTTTGTCTTATACTGGTCTACTCTCTGAAATTGCTGATCAACATTATCCAAAAACTCTGTAGTCAGTGCATCTAATTGCCTGGCAACCTGTTGATACATATGACCAAAGAACTCCAGCCATTGTTGACGCAGCTTAGTCTTTTCTGTTACCAACAAGTGATTGCAAGCCTCTCGAACCGACTGGAGCCGTGTTTCCAAAACCATATCCAGTGCCTTCCTGCGATGTTCAAAACCTAATTTTAATTCGGCCAGCAACTGGTCACGCACTAATGCTCTCTTTTTACGATCATAAAATAGAGACATGATCTTACGGTCATAATCCTCCAAGGTACGGAGAACCAACTGTTCATTGCTCTTCCCCTGATTGATTGCTTCTTGTGGTAATTTTTCCAGACAATCACTTATTTTTGCCTTATCCGATCTCAAATCTTTATTCATGTTGTTCCTCCTTATGAAGTTTTTGTATAAATTCATGATAAAGGAAAATTCTTTTTTTGCGTGTTTAGCAAACTTGCGAGACATATTGAGTTGGTCAACTGGTTATCACCTATTCGTCTTTGCACTGTTCATTAAAATGAACCTCAGCCTTTTGGACCGCCTGCTTTCCTGCATTGTATATTTTCTTTATTGCTGCTACGTGTCTAACATTGTCACGCTTTGCTTCACCTATTATTCTGGCCAACAGAGCTTCTTTTTCCACAGCTTCTTGATGATGGACCTTAAAAACAGGTGCTAAGGCAACTGTAATTGTAGAAAAAGCCAGCACGATTCCTGCCTCCATTAAACTAGATAAGAGAAGAGAGAATAGGAAAACAAACTGAAGAGGTAATAAAGAGTAGTTAAAAACTTCTTCAACCACTTTTAAAAAAGCAACAATGCGGCGGTCATTGGCCCTTTCATCAGCAGCATAATCCTTGTTCTCAATCTTCAACTCCTGCTGCCTTGCTTCTTCTACAGCCTTTTGAAATCTGCTAGCAAAAAATGTATTAAGCTTGGCTAGTTCTTCCATATGGCGTTTGTGTAATTTTCCCATGACCCGTTGCCGAGTATTTTTCTCTTTAGCAAGCCGCTTCTCCAACTCCTTATATCTGGGGCCTTTAAAAACGCCATTTACCACATTGTCCATTTCTAACAGCAGCAAAGACTCAAGCTTTTTAATCCGTCTGTCCCACTGTTGTGCCTCTGTTGAAATTTCCTTCTCCTGACGATCAACCATTAAATTTTTATCTTGAGCAAATTCTGTTTTCAGCCGATCCAGTCTTTGTTTTAGATTCTGTCTTACCATTGCAAGTTCACTATTTTTAACTTTTTCAAGATTTGGACGGTCAAGATGATAAGAAAGGTATAATTGCGAACAGAGCAGTGATAAGAGCATTAAGCCCATACGAAAAAGAGCGGAAGTAATACGTACAGCCAATGGATATTCATTAGAAGAAATGCGCTTAAGATAGTAATGCCAAACGATAGCGGATACTTTACCCAACTCCAAAGTGATTGTTAAAAATAAAGCCAAAAGTGGTGGGGTAAGGAATGAAAGTATAACTTGATATTCTAGAAAAAAAGAGCATAGAAATAGACCCGTACCAACAATCAGCTGTACTACCCAACTCCCTTTAAAAAAATAAGATGACAGCATCACACTATCCTCCTTTATAAAAATTTGAGAATAGCGTGCCATAAAAAAGACAAGTCTACTTGACAGGCAAACTTGCGAGGGAGTCTTCTGGTGTATTTATAGACCTGTTTTCCCGAATGGTAGTTGGCTGGGAATCGTGGAGTTCAGTATGCAAGCACAGAGAATTTAGGGCATTATTATGTAAAAATGGCTTAAGCCAAAGCATAAGTCGCAAAGGTAATTGCTGGGACAATGCTGTAGCGGAATCATTTTTTCATACGTTGAAGAATCAGTATTTGCATTAAACAGTTAATGTATGGAAGTCTCCTATATGAGACTGCTTGGTATAAAATGAAGAAATTGACTTAACTACCTCTCTACAAAAATGGGGTAAGTGTCAGGTAGGTTCAAACCCGCCTTTATCCTATTCGCTTTTTATTCATAATTTCAAATTATTACGGCTTAAATTTTCTAATCTTGAGCCCCTTAATAACCTTGTAATGCTTATCATTTGCTGTAACTAAAGGCAGAGCATAATGAATTGCAGTAGAGCCAATCAAAGCATCAGCCAATTGAAGTAAATGACTTAAATAGTGCTGTTCCACTAAAAACATTGCCTTGGCTGAAATCTCCTCAGAAATGTATAGAACTTTAGTATTCCAAACATGCAGTGCTTTACGAAGACTATTTAATTCATTCTTATTTCTCATCCCTTGAACCAATTCCATATATGTAACGACAGAAATATTGAACTCCGTAAGCTTCTCTATTAATTGATATGCGCTTTCATTGCCTCGCATGTACCAAATAAGCACATCTGTATCAACAATCACTGAAACCTGCCCCTTCTCAAGCTTCTAACATAGCCGTTCACGTCTTTTGTAAGATCATAATCATGCCATATCCCAAAAAGATCATTTTCACGCTTTTTGCCTTTGGACTCAGAGATGGGTATCAATTTAGCACAAGGTTTACCTCGAAAAGTAATTATTATTTCCTCGCCACGTTTAACTGATTCTAACAACTCTTTTACGTTAAATCGTAAATCCTTAGCTGTTGCTTTCACTTGAAACCTCCAATAAAGTTTATACTTCTTAATATAAACTTAAAAAACGAGGGATATCAAGGTGAATAACATGAATAAGCTCTAATACCTTCTCAAACAGGCAAATAGTCCAACATTCTGATTCCATGGCATATTACTGGGAGCGTAAAGAGATGACAAAGTGATTGCTGTCATTGCGAGGAGGTGCGAATGCGCCGACGAAGCAATCCCCACTGAAGGAGCAGGGTAGTTGGAGATAAGCTCACAGCCGCTGCGCCGCCTCTGCAATGACAATGAGGATTGCTTCCCGGCCCTTCTGGGCCTGTAATGACGGCTCATGTCATCTAAAAAAGGCTCTCAGTAATAGGAACCTGCCATGAGGGTGCTCAATACCTTCTCAAACAGGCAAATAGTCCAACAGAGAGGAGGTGAGAATATGATTTTCAGGAATTTGTCTCAATACCTTCTCAAACAGGCAAATAGTCCAACAGAGAGGAGGTGAG
>JAMOVK010000101.1 GCA_027067775.1 Deltaproteobacteria bacterium | reverse complement strand
CATATAAAACTTGCCGGCCCTCCGCTCTTTTCAGATGAATCGACAACCTTACCTGATACAAGACGTACAACAAAATCCATAATGACCCTGCAACCCTTTTGCACAACAGGTGTCTTCTCAAGGGCCTGTTCTTTCCGGGCATCAAAATCTAGAGTTTGGCTGTCTGTGGTTGTCAATTGGACTTGTCCTCCTTTTTGTTTGGGACTGGTATACGGAAGAACTCTACTCCCTCCTCCTTTAGCATCTTTTCCTCTTCCCGGGTTGCAACCCCTCTTATGCTTCTTGGCTTACATACTCCATAATGCATCTTCAGCGCCTCGGCAGCAAATTTTGTCCCCACGTCTTCGCTTGACTCTATCACTTTATGATAAAAGGCATGCACCATCTTTGCTACTGCTTCCTGATTTAACGGGCCTTCTTCCTTTTGCCCACTGCTTTTTTTGAGCTTTATTGGAGAGATGGCCTTCTTTATAGATCTGTCACCACAAACAGGACATTCTAGAAGACCTTTGTTTCTCTGTTCCTCAAAAGTGGAGCTGTCTTTAAACCACGCCTCAAAAACGTGTTCATTGCTGCATTTTAGATCAAAGACAATCATTTTTTTCCGAGAAAGATACCCTTTCTTGTCCCTCAGTATACAGCCGATGATACCAAAGATTCAACTCTTTTGCCTCTAGAGAAAAGATAATCAAGAGAGCTCAAAAAGGGTGCTCTAAGGTCCAGATTGTTCAACAAGTACTTTTACAGCAGAGATATCCATAGATTTTATGGAAAGAGGCTGGTAAGAAAGAAACCAGCCATGGTGAAAAGCTGTTTCAGGGCCAGGCCAGCTTGACATGCAGGAACTTTTTGGCAATCTATTTTGGTTTCTAACAACACAGAGGATAAAAATCCTAACAAAACCAACCAGCTCTTTTCATAAGCAGAAAAATTGCAATTCATTGTATTAAAGCCTATAATCAGGCACCGAATCCTAACTAGGAGTATATATACGTGCGGATAATGATTGTTGGTGCTGGCCAAGTGGGGCAGTATCTGTGTGAGAAGTTTTCCTTTGAAGGGCAGGAAGTCGTTCTGATCGACAGAAACGAAGAAAAGCTCAAAAGCCTTGAAAGGGAACTAAATATCCAGACCTTTTGTGGAAGTGGGGCATCAGCCAAGGTGCTTGCAGAGGCGGGTATCGCAAAGACCGATCTCTTTATTGCTGTTACAGACAGTGACGAAGTAAATCTTGTTGCCTGTTTCATGTCCCGCAAGTACAAGGTCAAAACCAGGATAGCACGGGTCAGAAGTGAGGATCTCCTGCTTTCAGACTCGCTGGTTGATAAGGAAATCTTTGGAATCGACCTCATAATAAGCCCAAACTGGGCCATGGCTGATGAAATAGTCAAGCTTATACAGGTTTCTGAAGCATTTGACACTGCCGAGTTTGCAGAAGGCCAGGTATATCTGCTGGGCTACATAGTAGGAGAGGATCATCCGTTTGTAGGAAAAACCCTTTATGAAATAGGCTCTCTGGCAGGAGATGTAAAATATGTCATGGCAGCCATTATAAGAAATGGCAAGACCATAATTCCAAGGGGCGAAGACAGGATAGAGGCAGGAGACAAGATATATCTTGTTATCCTGCGGGACGACATGGCCAAGGTCGAGGAACTTTTTGGATTTACTAGCAAGATGCCCGAAATGGTATTCATCGTAGGAGGTGGAGACATCGGATATCTGGTAGCAAGAAAAATCGAGGACATGGATCTTCACATGGAACTAAAGATTGTTGAAGCTGACAAGGCCAGATGTGAATTCCTGTCTGAAAATCTTTCTGATTCCATGGTCTTAAATGTGGATGCCCTGGACATAAACTCCCTGCTAGAAGAAGGTATTGACACTGCGGATCTCATAATCTCGGTTACAGAATCTGACACAACCAACATTCTAAGTTCTTTGATGGCAAAGTATCATGGCACCAAAAGGTGCATAGTGAAGGTTGGAAGACACCAATTTCTGCCAATGCTGGACAAGCTGGGCATAGATGTTACTCTTAGCCCCCGCCAGGTAGCAGCAGACATGATAATCCGCTATGTCAGAAGGGCAAATATTGTTGCCGTAGCTACACTTCTTGATTCGGACGCCGAGGTGATAGAGTTGACTGTTCCGGATTCCAAAAAGTTTAAAGATGTACCCCTTAAGGACCTGCAGATTCCAAAAGGCGCCATTATAGGAGCCATCGTGAGAGAAGGCAAGGCCTACATTCCCTCTGGTGATAGCGTTATAAGACCAGGCGACAACCTGGTAATCTTTTTTACACAAGATGCTGCAAAAAAAATCGAAAACTTTTTCCAGGCTAAGGAAAGCTAACTTGTTGTTGAATACATTGTTGTACAAGTCTGTTCACATCTCTAAAGGGTCAAAATGAAGGTATCCGGTGTCCTGAACCTGCTGGGAAGACTTTTGATAGTCCTATCCCTAATGCTTCTTACGCCCATTCCATTTTCTGTCTATTTCCGCGACGGAATGGTCCATGCCTTCATAGTCAGCTCCATGCTGGGACTTTTACTTGGAACAGGGCTGGTCTTACTTTTTGCGCCGGAAAAGGACCTGGGCTTTAAGGATGGCTTTGCAATTACCGCCTTTAGCTGGTTAATCATAGCACTGCTTGGGGCACTGCCTTACATCATATCAGGATCTATTCCCTGTTTTGTGGATGCCTTTTTTGAATCCATGTCCGGATTCACTACCACAGGTTCCACGATTCTTTCTGATATTGAGGTGTTGCCCAAAAGCATACTGTTTTGGAGGGCTATGACACACTGGCTTGGTGGAATGGGAATCATTGTGCTTACCCTTGCCATACTGCCTTTTCTTGGCATAGGAGGCATGCAGCTTTTCCAGGCCGAAGTCCCTGGGCCGACCAAAGACAGGCTTACTCCCAGAATTCAAGACACGGCAAGGATATTATGGTCAGTGTATCTGCTGATGACTGTTGTAGAAACGATTCTCCTTATGATTGGTGGGGTAAATTTTTTTGATGCCCTTACCCACTCTTTTGCAACATTGGCAACAGGCGGGTTTTCAACATACAACGCCTCGATTGCCCACTTTCAATCATCATATCTCCACTTTGTGATCATACTGTTCATGTTTCTTGCCGGTGCCAACTTTTCTCTTCATTTTAGGGCACTCAAGGGAAACATAAGGGCCTACTGGCAGGATGAAGAGTTTAGGCTTTATGCCCTTATTATATTTATAAGTGTAATAGCCATTTTTTTAGTAAATGCAGGCGCTGCAATCTATCGTAACAATTTCATAAATTTGAGAGACAGTCTCTTTCAAGTAATCTCTATAATGACCACCACTGGTTTTGGTACGGCAGACTTTGATCAGTGGCCCCCCTTTGCAAAGATGCTTCTTGTCACCCTGATGTTCATAGGAGGATGCGCTGGTTCCACAGGAGGCGGAGTAAAGGTTATAAGGTGTCTACTCTTTTTTAAGTTTGCAAGAAGCCAGCTCAAAAGACTGGTGCATCCCAGACAGGTTGACACCATCAAGATTGCAAATACAAAGGTTCCTCAGGACGTAATGATAGGCATCTTGAGCTTTTTTGCCATTTATATATGCGTGTTTCTCGGAGCAAGCCTGGCTGTCACGGCCCTTGGGGTGGATATTCTAACAGGTCCTACTGCAGTAATTGCCACTCTCAACAACATCGGCCCTGGGCTACACCTGGTTGGGCCGAGCAGAAACTTTGGCCACCTGCCATCCATGGCCAAGTTGGTTCTCATCTTCTGTATGATTGCAGGAAGACTGGAGCTATATACCGTTGCAATCTTTTTTACCCCTGAGTTCTGGAAGATGACAAGGATGCCAAAACTCAGATGGAAAAGTAAATAAAGGACGTGACCGTCACCTTTCCAGCTTAAAAAACACCTCTGCAGAAGGGCTCTCACCCGTTTCTGTTTCAAATTCTATATGGCGCGAGTATTCATACCTCAAGATCAACCTTGTAACCTTGTCATCAAAATCATTGATGAACTTGAGATAAAGATCAGGGCGCAGATAGGTACCAACTACCAAGGATATATCATCAGATGTCTGACCTGTTTCCACCTTTAACTCATTCAACAGGCCAAGCCTCTGCCTAAGCCTGGATATGAGAAGATTCACCCCCCCTGCAATTATGTCTGTCTTGGCCACCCCCCTGCCCTTTTTGCCACCAAGGAGATATCTTGCTATCTCGGACTCTGGCATAGAAGGGTCTGAAAACAGCTCCACCACAGGCCTTTTCAGTGTTCCTGTTATCTTGAAACCCACAAGAGTGTCTTCCACCTTCCTTACGGCTTCAACCTCTATCGAGGGGTTATCAATAGGACTTGCAAAAAAGGAAAGCCTTCCCTTTTTTATATGAAGCTCTACATCCAGGGCACTGTAGGTACCCTCTTTAATGGAGAGGATACCGGTTGCAAGAAGCTGATCGTCATTGGTACTTGTAATCTTAAGCCTTCCCTCCAGCCTTCCCTTTAATCCGTATGCATCTACTCTAACATCTTTACCAATGATGATATCAAGTGTAATGTCAGTCTTTAGAGGCCTTTTTTCTCTTTCCCTGCCCTCACCCTTTATTTTGATGTCTGGAGAAGGCAAAATGGCTGTCTCTGGAATCTCCACCTGATGAATTCTGGCAAAGGGTATAAAGACAGTGCCGGACATATCTAACCTGTCCTTTTGTATAATCACCTGGAGTTCTGGACTTGTCTTTACCTCTAATTGAGGCATTGAGACAGCCTGGTAATCTTTGCCCATTACCTCAAGTGTCAACTTGAAATCCGAAGGTCTGACTCTTCCTTGCCCCTTCACTGTAAGGATTCCACTCTTAGAATCAAGCTTACCCTGCAAGATCAAAAAGTCGTCTGTAATTTTTAATTCAATCTTTTGGGATGTGATTTTAAGCCCGTATTCTGGGTATTCCATGTCTATATGGGAAAGAAGTGCAAGGCCATTGATGTGTGGCTCCTTTTGGCTACCTGATACATCTATAAATGCTGTTGCATTGCCACTGTATATGTAAAGACCTGGTACCATTTGATGGAGTATGTCCAGGTCCTTGGCATCGATTTCAAAATGCGCCTTCACAGGCTGATGCGAGGATTTGTTTTTGCCAGCCAAAAACTTCGGTAATGAAACTGTTCCTGAAATTGCTATCTTTTTTAAGATCTGGCCATCTATGTTGGCTGTTAATACATTTTCTAAGAGGTTTGCTCTGGCAACCAGAACAAAAGGGTAACCCTTTTGGGAAGCCTTTTCAAAAGAAATGCTTGCGTTGTCAGTCTTTAAAAAGGCCTTTCCCTTACGTTCGTTAGGGGTTTTTACAAATTCCACATGGAGATCAACCTCTCCTTTAACAGCTACTTTAGAGCTTAAAAAAGGAGACAGATAATCAACAGGTATCTTTTCTCCCCTAAGCGATAATGACAAAAACCGATCCTTTTCTCTATATTTCAAACAGAACCTTGAATTTTTTCTCAGTGGATCAAAAAGACAAAAAGAATCTATGAATATTCCCTTTTTACCAATCAGGATCTTTGATGGACGCTTAAGTATCCATTTTTCTTTTTTTCCCTTATCAAGGCCAATAGAAAATTTTTTTAAGATTCCCTCATAAACAAGGTCATTGTCCATGGAAAGGCTTCCAAGCTCCAGAAGCTCAAGGAGGATATCGCCTCCAAACATGTTAACTCTAATCGTATGCCCCTTTGCGTTACCCTGGAGCCTTCCGTCCAGATTTCCCAACAACAATCCATGGGCCCTTAGACCTGAGGCAAAGATCTTTGCATTCGTCTGTGATGAAAAAATATTGTTTGAACGGAGTGTTAGATAAAATTTTTTAACAAAAAACTTATCTATGGCTACCTTTTTGCCAGATACAGAAACCTTTATGGAAGGGGCCTTTGGTTTTCCTTCAACATGGGCCGTGAGAGATGTTTTCCCCTGAAGACCTGGCCAGATGTCTGAAAGGTCAGTGCTTGCAAAGGTGATATCTATCTGTTGGTACGATTTATCTTTAAAACCCCTTATAAAAAGGGTGCTGTTTGCAGATTCTAGGACAAGGCCGTTTGTCTCGATCCGTTGTCCATTAACAAGAATGTTTCCCTTAAGCTTTAAGGGGGTGTAGTCATCTATTTTACCGTGAAATTTACTAAGATGTATCTTTACCAAGGGACCCTTTTCAGATTTTAGTATCCCATCTGCAGTAATAGTTCCAGATATGAGTCCATGAGATCTTGAAAAAAATATACCTGGATCCACTTTCTTGATTTCTGCCTTGACATCAAATCTAGAATCTTGCCAGAAGGTACCAGTCAGATTTAGACTTCCATTGAACCCCCTTATTTCTGACCGAGCCCAGAGCCTGAGTCTTTTCAGATCTCCATTAATCTTTATATTGGAGTCTAGACGCTTGGTTTTTCCAAAAGAGGTTTTTGCAACCCCCTGGCATCTGACTGCTATGGTATCGGAAAGATTCTTTAAGGTGGCCTTAATCGCAACAAATGTGCGAACTGCAGGAAACAGTGCCTTTATCTGCTCAATATTGATTGAATCATTAACAAGGCTGCCCTTAAGTTTTATCCATCGTACAACTAATGGCCTTTTATCATCTTCCTCATTGACTACCAGCTCCTTTACTGACAGATCTTTAAGATGAATAGAAAGGGGAAGCGCCGGTATCTGAAAGACCTTGACGTCTGTCTCTTGTGACTTTTCAGGAAGGCGATTGATTGTAAGGATCACCTTTTGGGCATCTATCTGTGAAATTACCCCTTCACCGTAAATGAGTCTTTTTAGCTCTAGCCTGCATGATATATCAAATGACTCAAGGAAAAGGCCGCTACCATTCCAGGCCAGATGGCCTATTTTGAAACCCCCTGCAATAGAGCCTTCGATTCCTTTAATGTGTAAAGCCCCATTGGATATCCTGGTTCCAAGATTCGCCAGGAAGACAAGTCCTTGGTTGGTAAAAAGCACAGATGAGAAAAGGAGCGTTGCCAATAGAATTATTAGCGTTATCAAAAAGATTAACTTTTTCAGCATGTCTTTTAAAAATCAGGCCCAACGCTGAGATAGAATTTAAAAGGTACAGGTTTTCTGCTCACCCCAAAGCCAAAATCCAACCTTACGGGTCCAAGCACGGTCTTTAGCCTTAGTCCAAATCCAGTCCCTACCTCCAGCCTGTTCTTGAAGTCTGGATCAAAACTGTTTCCAGCATCTACAAACACGGCCAAACTTAACAGTTTATAGATGTGCCTTTCAATCTCGATACTGCCAACTGCCAGATATCTTCCACCTGTTACATCACCGGTGTCTGGATTTTTTGGACCGAGTTCTTCAAGAGAAAACCCCCTGATACTGCTTTGTCCGCCAGCATAAAAACGGGATGATGACGGGATCTGTTCTATGTCCGGAGTGGCAATGGCACCAAGATCAAGACGCGTTATGAACCGGTAGTCTTTGGCAAAACGCCTTATCACCTTGGTATTAAAAAAAGAGCTGAGATAAGAGGTGTTGGCAAACATCCCTCCGATTTCACCGCTCAGTCCAA
>JAMOVK010000100.1 GCA_027067775.1 Deltaproteobacteria bacterium | reverse complement strand
CATGGGTCTTCTAGTTCTATCTGTATGTTACAGGAGAAAGGTCTAGATTGGTTGCAGATTGGCCAGGATGGTGGCTTTTCATCAGGCGTTGGGAACAGGGCCTAGAGATTCTTGGCGAAGGCGGAGCAAAAGAAATCCACTCAAGCCGAGCGGAGCGAGGGAATTTGGATTTCTGCAAAGCCAAGCCCTAGAAGCTCTTGGCCCTGCTTTCCTGCCTGTGAAAGTCACCTCCTGCCAATCTGCATTCCTTTATTTTATTGAAAGCCTATTGGCATTATGGGATAATCAGCCACTATTAAAAACGAGATAACCGGACCTATCAAAAGGAAGAGGGGGTAGTATGGCAGCAAGCAGAGACCAGTGGAACAGCCAGATTGGCTTTTTGTTTGCAGCAGTAGGATCAGCAGTTGGGCTTGGAAACATATGGCGCTTCAGCTATATGGCCTATGAACATGGGGGAGGTGCATTTCTTATTCCCTATGTGGTAGCCCTTATAACATGTGGCATTCCTCTTCTGGTGCTGGAGTTTGGGCTTGGCCACGAAAGGACAGGTTCCGCCCCGCTGGCCTTTGCCAAAATAAGCAGAAAGGCCGAGTTTTTTGGCTGGTGGCCAGTCACCTTTGTGATGTTTGGAATAGTCTTGTACTACTGTGTCATAATAGCCTGGTGTCTAAATTACTGCTTTTACTCCCTGTCCTTTTCTTGGGGAAATGACCCAAACGGATTTTTCTTTAAACAGTTTTTAAAGCTACCCAAAGGCCCTATGGAAATCAGTGGTATCAATTACAACATCCTGCTCACCACTGCCATTATCTGGTTTTTAAACTGGCTCATAGTTTTTAGGGGAATTGGCAAAGGCATAGAGATGGCCAACAAGATATTTATGCCGCTTTTGTTTTTCCTTACAATTTTTCTGGTATTTTGGGCCTTGACACTGGAAGGCTCTACAGAGGGAGTAATCGCATATCTTAAGCCAGACTTTCAAAAAATCAGCAAAATAGGCGTATGGATAGATGCCTACAGTCAGATCTTTTTCAGTCTTTCCCTTGGCTTTGGAATAATGATAGCCTATGCCAGCTACCTGCCAAAGAATGCTGACATCAGCAAAAACGCTATCATGACATCCATAATGGACAGTCTTTTTGCCATTGTGGCTGGTCTTGGAGTGTTTGCCGTGCTTGGATTCATGGCACACGCCAAGAGCCTTCCCATATCCAAAGTGGTCACTGAAAGCATTGGACTTGCATTTGTTGCCTACCCTCAGGCCCTCAGTATAATGCCAGGAGGCCACTTTTTTGGCCTGATATTTTTTCTTAGCCTGGTGGTAGCAGGCCTTTCATCATCCATATCTATCCTAGAGGCATTTACATCTGCCGTAATAGACAAGTTCAACATGAACCGGGGATTTGTAGTTACAATAGTGTGTACAGTAGGATTTATTGGCTCTATAATATTTACAACAAATGCAGGACTTTACTGGTTGGATATAGTGGATCATTTTATCACCCACTACGGTCTCGTGGTGGTCGGCATTGCAGAATGCATAATAGGCGCCTGGGTATTTGACATAAGCCGACTGAGAAGACACATCAACAGGACCAGTTCCATAAAGATGCCTCGCGTTTGGGATAACATCATACGTTTTTTTGTGCCAGCAATCCTTATAATTATTGTTATTGGAGACCTTGTTGCAGAAATTAAAGCACCTTACGGTGGATACTCCTGGTTCTCCCTGATAATGATAGGTATAAATTGGTTACTCTTTACCCTGATAGCAGCAGCATTTTTTACAAAATTCCCATGGCATTACGAATACATGCTCTACGCCCCAGATGAAGAAAACGAGGAACAATGAAACACATTCCCCTTGCGGAAAGGCTCAGGCCACGCACCCTTGAAGAGTTTGTCGGGCAGGATCACCTCCTTGGCCCAAACAAAATTCTCCATAGCTTGCTCTCCAGGGGCACCCTTCCCTCTCTGATTCTCTGGGGTCCCCCTGGCTGCGGAAAAACTACCTTGGCAAGGCTGCTTGCCAAGATGGTGGACGCCAACTTTGTGAGCTTCTCAGCTGTGCTTTCTGGCATAGCAGAGCTTCGCACAATCATCCAGGAAGCCAAGGAAACAAAAAAGATGGGCGGTCCCAGAACGGTGCTGTTTGTTGATGAAATCCACAGATTCAACAAGGCCCAGCAAGATGCGTTTCTTCCCCACGTAGAGTCAGGCCTTATTACCCTTATAGGGGCCACAACGGAAAACCCCTCATTTGAAATAATCTCTCCACTCCTGTCCCGCTGCCAGGTCCTGACCCTAGACAGGCTAGACCGAAAGGCACTGTCCCAACTGGTTGAAAGGGCAATTCATGACAGGGAAAGGGGGCTTGGAAAGCTTGAGTTATCAATAGAGCCTGATGCAATGGAACTCCTTGTGGAAAAGGCAGATGGGGATGCCAGAAGCCTTTTGAACTTTTTGGAGCTAAGTGCAGAGCTTGCTGTTTCACAGGTTCCTGATGGAAAAGGGGCAGTAATCACCCTGGAAACAGTAGAAGAGGCTATTCAGCAGCGTCTGCTTCGGTATGACAAAGACGGAGAGGAACACTTTAACCTTATCTCTGCCTTTCACAAATCCCTTAGAGGCAGCGACCCTGATGCTGCTCTATACTGGCTTGCACGCATGCTGGCAGCTGGAGAAGATCCACACTATGTTGCAAGGCGTATGGTCCGCTTTGCCAGTGAAGATGTGGGAAATGCAGATCCGCAGGCCTTGTCTGTAGCGCTAAACGCCCTTTCTGCCTTTGACTTTCTGGGAAAGCCAGAAGGCGAGCTTGCCCTTGCACAGGCAGCCCTGTACCTTGCCACTGCCCCCAAGAGTAATGCCATTTATGTAGCCTATGGAGAGGCTGTAGCAGATGTTAAAAAATTTGGTACCCTTCCAGTTCCTCTTCATATTAGAAATGCACCAACAAAACTCATGAAAGATCTTGGTTACGGAAAGGGATACAAGTATGCCCACGACTATAGAGATGCAATCACAGACCAGGAGCACATGCCTTCAGAGCTTAGAAACCGGATATATTACAGGCCAACAGCAAGGGGATATGAAAAGATAATAAAAGATAGGCTGGACAAGTGGAGAAAGATACTTGCCAAAAGAAAGGCTATAAAATCTGGCTAGTGCCAGTATATTTATCTTATCATTTAATTTATGTTATAATTTTTTGTCAAAAACTTAGTAACATAGTGTAGCCATGGAATTCGGGAAAAATCTTTTAAAAACAGTACCAACCGGGCTTCTGATAGCCCTCCTGCTCATGCCATCCCCTGCCCATGCAGTGCAAATCCACGGGCCTCCGGAAGGCTTTGTAGTCCACATGATGGGACACATCTTCTTTGCTTCTGCGCTTATTTTCTTGATCTATATTTTGCACAAGTATCCATTGGATAACAGGCCTGCATGGAAATATTTCAAGGTGTCTATATTTTTCTGGCTCATCTGGAACCTTGATACCTTTTTGGTGCATATTCTTTCCGTGAGGCTTCCAAAAGAGGCAATAGTGACAGGCAGTCATCTGGTACATAGCAGACTAAAGGGACCTTTTGATTTCGAAAGGCTTATGTTCTATTTTGGTAAGTTTGACCACTTCTTGTGTGTACCTGCCATGTACTGCCTTGCCATGAGTCTTAAAGACTTTTGCAAGCAGGTTGAAGAACAACTGGAAACAGTAGACCCTAGTGACCACATAATATGATCGAATCCCTTCCGCTTTTCCCTGTCTATGTAGTTGACTTTGTTGGAGCCCTTATGACGGCCGTCTTTTCTTTAATCGCCTTTTTCTATGCCAGGCGCCTTACCATACTTCAGCCCAAAAGTGTCCTTTGGACCTATATGTTCTGGTTCAGCATGGCCCTGGTAGCCCTTGCCGTGTCAAGAGGCGTTGGTCATACAGTACGCTTTGTGCTTCTTTATATGGGCCTTCCGCATATTTGGAAGGATATTGCTCCCTTTTCAGGTGGACTCAATACCATAACCTTTACTTCGGTAGCAGTTCTTACATTTTACTATTCAAACGTAAGGGACGTTATCGACCGGGTCAAAGATGATGCTGAAGCCCTGTATGAGGCCAACCTGAGGCTTCAGAGCGCACAGGAGGCACTTAGAAGGCTAAATCAAAACCTTGAACAGATGGTGGAAGAAAGGACTCGAGAACTAAGACAGTCTGAAAAAAAATTCAGGGGTCTCTTTGAAGGCTCAAAGGACATGATATTTTTTTGCAACAATAAACATGTCATAGAAGACATAAATCCAAGCGGTGTGGAATTACTAGGATTTAAATCTCGAGAAGAGGTAATTGGCAAACCGTTTAGTAAATTTTTTAAAGACAAAAAACAGTGGAAGATGTTCAGGGATGAGATATGTGAAAAAGGCCATATAAAAGATATCGAGGCGGAGCTTGTACGACCTGATGGCTCCACACGCTACGTTATTCTTACAATATCTGTAATGAAAGATGAAAATGGCAATACATGGGGCTGCGAAGGAATAGGAAAAGACATCACAAAGATGAAACAGGTAACCGAAAGCCTTATTCAATCTGAAAAGATGGCCTCAGTTGGACAGCTGGCAGCAGGTGTTGCCCATGAAATAAACACCCCTCTTGGCATTATTTTGGGCTATGCCCAGCTACTGGAAGAAGAATGTGCAAAAAATCCAGACGCATTAGAGTCTCTGCAGATAATCGAGAAACAGACAAAGATCTGCAAAAGGATTGTTGGAGACCTGCTGAAGTTCTCGCGTTCAAGCTCGGACTCGGATATTACAGACGTGGACATAAACGAGTGCATCAAAGAGGTTCTGGCAGTAACAGAGCACTCACTCAACATGGATAGAATATACGTGCACAGAAACCTGGAAGACAACCTTCCGCGAATAAAAGGGAAAAAGGAAAAATTGAGACAGGTTATTATTAATCTTTTAAACAATGCCCATCATGCCATAGGAAATGAAGGTATTATTGGCATATGGACTGAGTATGATCAAGATAATGATGAAATCCGGGTAATAATTGGAGACAACGGCACGGGCATTCCTCCTGAGATACAAAACAAGATATTTGATCCGTTTTTTACAACAAAAAGCGTTGGAAAGGGCACAGGCCTTGGGCTGTCTGTGTCGTTTGGCATTATAAAAGATCATGGAGGATACATTGAAGCCCAATCGCCTCCAAAGGAAAAGAGATTTATTGACGCTGGCATGGAAACCGTGATGATCATTCATCTGCCAGTAAATACACAACTATAAGGATAATGAAAAAATCGGATACCTACAGTGGCTTTGGACAGGATCACCCCAAAAAAAAGACAGGATGGGGCAAAAAAAGCAGGTTTGTTTGTCACTGCTGCAAAAAAGAGATGCCCTTTTGCTGGAACTGTCCCTGCGGTTTCCAGATCTGTGACGCCTGCATGAAAGAAAACATGTGGGGAATAAGTAACGGGGTAACCTGGGTCTGCCCAGACTGTGGACGTGTAAGAAGTTTTTGATGAGTGAAACCTCTGTACATATCCCCCATACCCTCGTCATTGGAGGGGCCAGAAGTGGCAAGAGCGCAATGGCCCTGAAACTTGCCCAAAACTATCTAGAGCCAGATAAAAACAGACCTTCTGGTCTCTTTGTTGCCACTGCTTCAGGCCGTGACACGGAGATGCATTTAAGGATTGAGGCACACAAAAAGGAAAGGGGGGAAAGATGGCACACTGTTGAGGAAGGCATCCATGTGGCTTCTGCTATCACCAGCAACCTCGATTCTTTTCGCGTAGTTATCGTAGACTGTCTTACCCTTTGGGTATCAAATATCCTACTCAATGCACCTGATATGCTGGATCAGCAGATAGCAAGCCTGGAAAAGGCTGTAGCTGAAGCCCAAAGCCCTGTAATACTCGTATCTAACGAAGTTGGTTTAGGAATTGTGCCAGATAACAAACTTGCAAGAGACTATAGAGACATATTAGGCACCATCAATCAAAGATTTGCACGCATATGTCCCAGGGTTATATTTATGGCCGCTGGAATTCCCCTTGTTCTAAAAGAACCCAAGTTATAGTTAGGAAACAGTCTATGGAACAGAGAATAAATAAGCTTATAAAATCTATTAAACAAGTTAACTCGGACATCGCAAACACTGTTATCAACAGGCTCGACAACCTTACCAAACCTAAGGGCAGCCTTGGCAAACTGGAAGAGTTTGCTCTGCGTTACTGTCTCATTACCAGTCAAACAGATCCGGACACCTTAAATAAGGCTGTACTTGTCTTTGCAGGGGATCACGGAGTTACAGAAGAGGGAGTAAGCGCCTTTCCAAAGGATGTGACTTTTCAGATGGTAAAAAATTTTCTTAAAGGCGGAGCAGGAATCAACGTCCTTGCAAGACACGTTGGCGCAGATGTAAAGGTGATTGACATTGGTGTTGACTATGACCTCAGCAACATGGATGGTCTTGTGCATAAAAAGGTTGCCTATGGAACCCAAAACATGCTCAAGGGTCCGGCCATGACAAGAAAAGAGGCAGAACAGGCAATCCTTGCAGGGGCTGAAGTTGCAGAAGAGGTTATAGGTGCAGGGAAAAATATCTTGGCAACCGGTGAGATGGGAATTGGAAATACCACACCTTCCAGTGCCCTTACGGCAGTTATTTGTAAAAAAACGCCCAGGGATGTAACAGGCCGGGGCACAGGCATAGACAAGTCGGCCTATGAAAAAAAGATCGGATTGATAGAGAAGGCCCTAGAGATTAACCAGCCAGACCCTTCCGATCCAATTGACTGCCTCTCCAAGGTTGGAGGTCTTGAAATAGCAGGCATAGCAGGCATGATACTCAAGGCATGTCAGATGAAGGTGCCTGTTGTGGTGGATGGCTTTATATCTGGTGCAGGGGCAATTGTTGCAAAGGCCCTTTGCCCTTTGGTTTCTGATTACCTTTTTTGCGGTCACTGCTCAGTAGAAAAGGGCCATAGGGTCCAGATGGAATACCTTGGTCTGGAACCCATACTCAATCTGGACATGAGGCTTGGAGAGGGAACAGGAGCCGTACTTGCCATGGGCCTTATCGAGGCTGGCGTGAAAATATACAAAGAGATGGCAACCTTTGACCAGGCTGCAGTAAGCCCAGGAAATGAGGCTATTTAGTAAAAATGCAGATTGACTAAGATCGCTCTTGTTCCTCTAAAAGGGCTATCCAAAAATCTCTTTTATTGCAGCGGGTTATCAAAACACTTTACTGCCTACACACAACCTCGACAACTCAAGTCTAAGAATCGACATTTTTGTCGATATCTACACATCCAAAGCGGCTAACAATATGAATATTTATGAATACTTCCTTGTTTTTCAATAGGATAAGCTTATGGTATCATTTTTGATAGACATGATTCAGATGATAAGGCCATGAAGAAAAACAAGGAAAAAAAGATAATATTCCCGATTGGGATCCTAGCGACAGTCGTATTTATTGCGTTACAGGCCCTTCCTGTTTCTGCTTCAGAACTTGTGGAAGGCAGAATACTTAAGATTCAGCCTGACTCTGGTATTGTAACCCTTTTGGATTTCTTTGATGGCACCAAAAAGGAAATCATT
>JAMOVK010000099.1 GCA_027067775.1 Deltaproteobacteria bacterium | reverse complement strand
TCTCACAGAACAGATATGAACCTGGTATAGGATTATTTTTTTCAGGGTTTAGGGCCTAGGGGTATTCTTGACACGGCCCTTTCATATGTGTTAACACTTGCAGCCAAATTTTTGTGCCCCCGTAGCTCAGGGGATAGAGCACAGGATTCCTAATCCTGGTGTCGCACGTTCGAATCGTGCCGGGGGCACCAATTACGGATAAAAAAATATTAACGCCTTTTTACTAAGAAGATCTTGATGGCTCATTCCTATTGCACTTGTCCCTAGCAACAGAAATATTCGATCCTATCCGAACAAAAACAGTTGAACTTGCACAAGCATTAAAGCTATCTTATAGGTTTTGAAACTTATAGGATAAGCGGAGGGATAGCATTGGATAGGAGCGTTAAGACTTGTGTCCGCCCTGATGGTGGATTTCTGGTGGGTCTTCACAAACCGCATTATCGCGTTGTTAATAAAAGGTTAACCGAAAGTATACAGGCCCTGGGTGCTACCACGGATGGGGAAATTGTAGAAAACCATCTCAACTTTCCAAAGGGAGACATGGAGATAACCAAGGCCCAGCCTGTCTATGAAATCCCTAACGCCTTTCCTTTCTGGGGGACAACCTACATTCTAGGTGATGTGGCCAAAAGATTGGCAAAAGAGTCCTGTCCTGTATCCTTCAGTCCCAAAGGCAAGACGAGTTTTTCCATCTGGGATGATTTTCATGACCTTTCATTAAAAGACGTTCCTAGGCCAATTGTAATAGCCATTGCACAGACCTGTACAAATCCTGAACTGCTGGTACGCCTTCTGCCTTTGGCTGCTCAGTTTGTTAAAGATGAAAACGGTATGATAGCGGGTCTTTGTTATGAAAAAGATGATAAGGGGTTTTTTAGGCCAAAGATTCTTGACCATGACCTGTATGAAACTCTTGGCAATAACCCGGCCCTTCCAGATTTTCTTAAACAGGTGATGCTTCTCAGGCCTGGTGTGCAGGGTACCAGCCCGATAGTTGGCGAATACATAGACAAAGACAGATGTCATATCTGGGAGTACCTTAGGGCGAATAGCTATATTCCCTGGGGACATTATGCTGCCAATATGGCAGAAGACTCTATACGTTACTCTGTGCGCCAATTGGACCTCGATGATATGATGGGTCTGAGGCATCTTTATTATCAAAGGGTTTATGTATCCCTTGCAGCCGAGCTAGGGCTAAAGATACAAAATCAAGGATTGCTGACAGAAAGCCAGCTTGAGGATCTTAGGGTCGATCTGCACCATGAATTTATTAAAAGGAGATACGGCGGTACCAGATTTAGTGCAACTCTCTGGGGCTGGAACTACGGGTATGACTTTAGCCCATCAGGTTTCAGATTACACGCCTCTCATCAACAGATCCATCAGCAGTTTGCCCTGATCCCTGAATATGTAGAAAGTATAGATGCAGAGCCGGAACGTCTGCCTGCTTATGCTGTTGGAGATATGGTTGGTTCATTCATTCAACAGTATCAACAGATTCACGGTACGGTATTTTTTGAGGCCTACGTCAAGGCCATCCTGTCTAATGAAAGAATGGATGGGAAAAAGGATCTAGATAAAAACCTGATTGTTTTTAAAGATGACAATGTCTTGTTGTTTGTGCCAAAGGCTCAAAGGTTTCACGGCGAGCTTCACCTGTTATGTTTGAAAAAGGTGGGCAACATTCTTGAGGCTGACAGTGACACACGCTTTAGCATCAACAAGGGCATATTCATCGCGGTGCGTGTTTTGGAAAGGTTAGGTGCTAGGATGATCACCTCTTTTGAACTTTCCAAGCGCTTTGGGCTGTCAACCGATCAGCGTTTAATGTACTGTTTTATTCCAAAACATCCCCAGTCTCCCGGTGCATTCAGTGAACAGCAGGCCAGGTGGATAACAGGCCATTTCCCTGAAGATTTTGCAAGAAGCTGTAGACGGCAGCTCGAGGCGCTGCCA
>JAMOVK010000098.1 GCA_027067775.1 Deltaproteobacteria bacterium | reverse complement strand
CAAAAGAAATCCACTCAAGCCGAGCGGAGCGAGGGAATTTGGATTTCTGCAAAGCCAAGCCCTAGAAGCTCTTGGCCCTGCTTTCCTGCCTGTGAAAGTCACCTCCTGCCAATCTGCATTCCTTTGTCCATGATAAATGATATCAAAGTTCTTCCTTGTGAATAACCTAATTAATTTGGTTGACAAATCTGTGACCCTCCGTTAAAAAAACATAGATTGAAGAAATGAGTTATTGTTCACAAAAAAGAAAGGAGGAGTTTAGGATGCGTAGTGCAAGGATGGTTTCTGTTTTAATGGCTTTGCTTTTCGGCATTGTAGTTGCCGGAGTGGCAGTAGCTGGAGAGGGTCCAGATGTAATTACCTTAAAGGCCAAAAAAGGAGATGTAACTTTTAATCATCACAAACACCAGGCAAAGTTCAAGTGCGGTGATTGTCACCATGGCCCCAACCACTCAGAATACAAGGCTGGCATGAAGATCGAGACCTGTGACAAATGCCACAACAAGGAATTCAAAAACAAGAAACTCAACAGCGTCATGAAGGCCATGCATACCAACTGCAAAGGCTGTCATAAAGAGCATAAGGCTGATGGTGCACCAACAAAATGTAGCGGATGCCATAAAAAATAAAGATATTTTATCTTATTAGATACAAGGTCTGCCAAAATGGCAGGCCTTTTTTTTTGGGAATCTGATATGGAACCTGTCATTTTAAAAAAGAAGATGGAACTGCTTGATCCTGCAACAGACGGTCATGTAAGAGAAGCGCTTGAGGCAGCGCTTTCTTCAGATCAGACTTTGATTCAGGCACTTCCCAAATACCTGAACCCCCTGTTTCTTGATTTTTTTGCTAGACTTTGCCATGAGGAGGGTGTCGACAGGCTGACAAACCAGGAGCAGGAAAAAGGCCTCAAAGACCGCCTTCCAGATACGGTAGCCAACTGGCTCACGGTTTTATCAGAGATCCTTATCACTGACTCTCCATCATCAAAACGAGTGGCTGATCCTGTCTACACTGCAACAGTGCTTCTTCTAAGACTTTATGAATGGATCAACCTAAATTATGACAGAAGATTCATTTATGGCTTGGAGGTAGAAAAAGAGGCGGAACGGCTCTTTCAGACGCTTGAAAACGAGATGGACCTTATTGGAGACAAAGACGAGATCCTTGCACAGGGTCTCCAAGGCCTGTCTGGTTTTTGCGGAAACTACAAAATCAATCATTCCACCCTTCTTCCAGGGGTTAAGACCTATTTTGTAGAGGTAGAGTTCGACTACGGAAAAGGACCAAGGTTCTTGAACATAGGGATAAAATCCGTGCTAGTCGATCAGGTAAAATTCAGGGCCCTTTGCTCTGACCAGCATATCCTGGCCCATATCCTGGAAAACCTATTTGCCCTTTCTTCTATTGGCATTTCCACGCCTGGCAATTATATTTAAGTAAACCTGTAAATTCTAATGTTAAAGAATAATGCCTGGAACGCAGATAATTACGCCCATCAAAACTAACAATCTGAAACGGCTCACCATCCTTCTCGATGGAAGCTGGGTTATACAGAAGGTTAGCGGCCCTTTTAATGAAATTCTTTCAATAGATCCGGGTGAAATGACTGGTAAAAGGCTTGAAGAGCTCTTGTCCAAAACCATTCTATCTCCACTGATTGAACTCGTTCCTCTCTTGGAAAAGGGACAAAGCCTCTTTAACTATCGTTTCCTTTTGAAAGATTCCACTTACAGGACGGCTATCGTGACAGCCCTTCTAAGCACCAACGAAAAGGGAGAAAATGACTGGGTCGCCATATCCATCCGTTTTGAAGGTGATGATTTTGTAGGCGCTCCGATCCTGGACAACATAGGTGATGGAGTTTTTATTGTAAACAGGGAGTGGAAAATAATAGAATTTAACAAGGCCGCAGAATTCATTACGGGGTGGCAGAAAAAAGAGGTCATTGGCAGATCCTGTCGGGAAATATTCAAGACACCTATCTGCTCTTCAGACTGTATTCTTGCCAGGGCCATAAAGGAAAAAAGACCTTTTACAGGACGCAGGGTCTTTGTTAAGACCAAGTCTGGTCATACGATTCCCATATCAATAAGCGCATCGCCTTTTATAGATATCACTGGTGAGGTAAAGGGCGGAGTCGAGGTTTTTAGGGATATAACGGACCAGGTAGAACACGAAATCATCTTGGACAGTATTGGTGACGGGGTATTCACTGTAGACAGGTACTGGCGTATCACATCTTTCAACAGGGCAGCTGAGGAAATAACAGGCATGTCTGCGGCCCAAGCCATTGGGAGACAGTGCAGGGAAGTGTTTCAATCCAGCCTTTGCGGCCAGGCCTGTGCCCTGGCCATGAGTATAAGAATGGGCAAGAGGGTGGCCAACAAACGGGTCACTATAAAACGGGTCAATGGAGAATCGGTTCCTATCAGCATCAGTACAGCCCCTCTCTTAGATTCAGAGGGAAACATCATTGGAGGCGTGGAAACTTTTAGGGATCTTCGGGAAATAGACCAGCTTAGAAAACGGTTAACAGGACGTTTCACCCTTGGCGACATAATTAGCAAGAGCCCCCAGATGCAGAAAATCTTTGATATCCTTCCTGAGATCGCCATGAGTGACAGCAACGTGCTGGTACTTGGAGAAAGCGGAACTGGAAAGGAACTTATTGCCAGGGCCCTGCACAACTTTAGCAAGAGAAGGCGAGGACCCTTTGTGGCAGTAAACTGTGGGGCCTTGCCAGACACCCTTTTAGAATCAGAGCTTTTTGGATACAAGAAAGGGGCCTTTACCGATGCCAAACAAGACAAAGAGGGAAGATTTGCAGCAGCAGAAAAGGGTACCCTCTTTCTGGATGAGATCGGGGACATCTCTCCTGCACTCCAGGTCAAACTTTTACGCGTGATTCAAAGCAAGGTTTATGAGCCCCTTGGCTCAAACAAGCCTGTAAAGGCAGACGTGAGGATAATAGCAGCCACCAACAAGGACCTGCAGGCCCTTGTAAGAGAAGAAAAGTTCAGGGAAGACCTCTACTACAGGCTTAACGTGGTAAAGATAATCCTGCCTCCGCTACGGGAAAGGTTGGTGGATGTTCCACTCCTTGTCGACCACTTTATTCAGAAATTCAATGTTGAAAAGGGAAAGGACGTATCTGGCATATCTGATGAGGCACTGGATCTGCTTATGAAATACGACTACCCGGGCAACATCAGGGAACTTGAAAACATAATAGAATATGCCTTTATCTTGTGTCACGGTGGGCTAATCATGCCGGAACATCTGCCGGAACCATTTTCAAACAGAGACGAAGCCAATGTTTCTCCTGAAGTCCTTCCGTTTAACAGGCCAATGAGTCTTAAGGAGATTGAAAGAATGGCAATAGTCAATGCCCTTAGAAAAAACCAAGGGAAAAGAATGGCTACATGCCGTGAGCTTGGCATTTCAAAAGATACCCTTAGACGCAAGATAGCCCAATACAAGATAAAGGAAGAGGAGTTTATGCCTGTCTGAACCAGTGAAAGACAGCCGGTTTCTACTTTTCCACAAGCTTCTGTCCGCAACCTTGACACAGAAGATTGCCGAAAGGGCCCTCTGTCCGATCAACCTTTGCCTCGCAAGTCTCATACACCTCCCTTGGACAATTCAGGATCATCCAGCAAGGTTCATACTTCAAGAGCCGCTTTATGCCAGGAATGCTTATTCCTTCATCGTGGATTATGGAACGTAGGCAGGAAACCCACTGGATATCACTCTGGGAAAAGATACGGCGGCCACCCTTGTAGTGAGGCGACAGGAGGCCCTCGGCCTCGTAAAGCCTGAGTGTCCTGGGATGAATATCCAGCAGCTTGGCTGCGACCCCTATGGGATAAACTGGGAGCAACCGGTCCGGCAGTGCTCCTCTTTTGCGCCTTGTTCTTCTCTGGGTCATGGACCAAATCGCAATAAATTGGTGGGCCTGCCAAAATGACAGGCCCGGTCTGTGTCCTATGTCCAACTACAAAGATTTATTTTCAAGTATTGCTCTAATGATCCTCTGCCAGATGCCCCTTGAACATTTTCTCCCCCATGAGAAAGGCCATGGCGCAGAAGCTTAAGCCTCCTATGGTAATCATAATTTCATGAAGGCTTGGCACGTAACTTAAATAGAGAGGAAAATCTAGAACACCATATTCATGAAAGGGATTTACAATCTCACCCACAAGGACAAGGTCATAGCGCATAAAAAATATTCCGATCACGCAAAGCAGACCTGCAACAAAAAGCGCTGGCACGCTCCTTCCCCTTGTTCCAAGGATTATCGCAAAAGGCAGGACCATGCCCATGAGCACCTCACCAATCCAAAAGTTGAAGGCATAAGGGCCTTTTATAAGGGCCATTGTTGCCTCATACTTTCCTGGAGGATGACCTGCAATACCAGAGATAACCTTCCAGATGTCAAAAAATATTAGAGTGGCCATAAGAAATGCACCCGTATACGCAACGGCCCTAAGGGAACCCTTGAGCCTGTCGCTCATCTTCCAGCCGTTTGTCTTGTAGGCAATGTATGTAAAAAGAAGTACGGCAGCACAGCCAGACATTGCAGCAGAGGTGATAAAGTATATGGGCATGTATGGACCATGCCAGAACTCCCTGGCATTAAGCAGACCAAACACTGCCCCAAGGTTGCTGTGGGCAGCAATGCCAGAGAGCACGCCAAGAAGTCCAAGCAGCGCTGCAGTCTTGTGCCTGTTCATCTGGAGCATGGCAAATTCCACGGCCATGAAGAAGAGATATATACCGTAAAGAGTTCCCATCCACCAGATATTGGACGTAAAATTGGGAGAAATCATGTTGTATATGGCCATGCGCCAAGGGTTCTCTATTTCAAAGGCAATAACTATGAAACCGCTGACAATGGTTGCTATCGACAGGAATACAGCTCTTTTGGCTACAGGAACAAAGCTTTCAAAGCCAAACACATGCCCCAGGGATGAAACTATGCAAAGACCGGTTGACGTGACCACAAAAAACACATAGGTGGCAATGAGAAGCCCCCAAGGGATTTCCCTAGTACAGTTGTACACCGCCTCGTGACCTACATACATGGCATGAAGACCAAAGGCCACACCCACGGCTGCCATAAAGGCAAAAAAGACAATGCTTGCATTGTAAGCCCTAGAACTTACAACCGGCAGGGCCTTCCCTGCAGTTAACGAGCTGACGGCTGGTTCATTCATTTTAGAAACTCCCTCCTTTGTGAATGATATGGCAAGAAGTGAATAATATCTTGTAAATAAACTTGACAATTAAAATTGTCAAGTATTTTCCTGGTAATTTTTTAAAAATTCCATAACTGACTAGGATAATAAAAAAATTCCGCTCAAGCGTTCTGATTCCTACTTTGTAAATTCTTATTGCAAATCCTTTAGATGCGTTTTTTCTTAGGTTCCATGCATGAAAAACAGAGAAACATAAAAATTGATTTAAGCTATGAGGGAACCAACTACTGTGGATGGCAAAAACAGAAGGGAGTTCCAACTGTTCAAGAAACTGTTGAAAGCGCCATTGAAACCATGACAAGAGAGAGCATTAATCTGATAGGGTCAGGACGTACAGACGCTGGAGTCCATGCCTTATGTCAGACTGCAAACTTTTTTACCTCGAGTACCATTCCCCTGGAAGGCTTTAAAAAGGGACTAAACAGCCTGCTTCCCAAGGATATTGCCATCCTTTCTGTTTCAGAGGTTCCGCAATGGTTTCATTCGAGAAAAAGTGCCTGTTCAAAGACCTATCGGTATAGAATGGTTACATGCGCTACCCGGTTGCCCCTTGTACACAACAGGGCCTGGCGTATAAACACTTCACTTAATGTGGAAAAAATGAAGAGGGCAGCAGGGTTGCTGATTGGAGAACACGATTTTTCCTCTTTTATGGCCTCTGGAACCAGCATAAAATCCGCTATTCGTACTGTAACCCGTTTAGAGGTTGTGAAGACCAGTTGCCCGGAATACCTCCCTTTTCAAGTAGATGAATTCCAGATCACCATCTCGGCAAACGGATTCCTAAAATACATGGTTCGCAACATTGCAGGCCTTCTAAAAGAGATGGGAACAGGCAGACTAGCCTGGCACCATACGAAACAGGTCCTTAAAGCAAGAGACAGAACAAAGGCCCCGCCAACTGCTCCTGCCTGTGGGCTGTATTTGGTAAAGGTGGACTATCCGGATTGCCGTTAAAAAATATTGTACAAACAGCACCTCTTTAGTAAAAGATCATAATACTTTCACCAGCTTTTAGGAGGAACAAATGAGTTGGACCACCCCGCTTGCACAAAGAGTCGTAAACCTTAAACCTTCCCCCACCCTGGCCGTAGATGCAAAGGCCAAGGCCCTTAAGGCCCAGGGGGCAGACATAATCAACCTTTCAGCAGGGGAGCCGGATTTTGATACCCCGGATCACATTAAGGAAGCAGCCATAAAGGCCATCAAAGACGGGTTCACCAAATATACACCAGTTGCCGGAATATTGGAATTGAGACAGGCCATAATTGACAAGCTGAAAAGAGACTACAATGTAGGATATGAGCCTGATCAAATAGTTGTCTCAACAGGAGGCAAACAGGGCCTCTACAACTGCCTACAGGCTATCGTGGATCCCGGCACTGAAGTAATCATTCCTGTTCCCTACTGGGTTTCCTATCCTGCAATGGTAGAACTTGCAGGAGGACGTCCCGTGCTTTTGTCTTCAAGGCCGGAAAAGGATTTCGATATCGACCTTGACGAGCTTTCTTCCCTGATAAATGACAAAACAAGGGCACTTATAATCAACAGCCCCTCAAATCCTACAGGGGCGGTCTACAGCGCAGACACCCTTAAGGCCCTTGCACAAATGGCTGTAGAAAAGGGTTTCTATATCATTAGCGATGACATATACGATGAGATCCGCTTTGATGGGAAAAGCCCGGAAAATCCGGTCTCTGTCTTCCCAGAGGCAAAAGAGCATATAATAGTCGCTAACGGGGTATCAAAGACATACGCCATGACCGGCTGGCGTATTGGATATCTTGCCGGGCCCCAGCCTGTCATAAAGGCTGCCACAAAGATCCAGAGCCAAAGCACATCCAATCCCAACTCTATTGCGCAAAAGGCGGCCCTGGCTGCCCTTGCAGGACCTCAAGAGTGTGTAAAAGAGATGGTCAAGGCCTTTAAGGAACGCAGAGATTACATTGTAGAGCGGCTCAACAACATTAAAGGGATCAAATGTAACATGCCTCAAGGGGCCTTTTATGTGTTTCCTGATGTCTCTTCATTCTTTAACAAATCTGCAGATGGTTTTGAAATAAAAGGCTCCTTGGACCTGGCTGACTATCTGCTTGAAAAGGCAAAGGTTGCCTGTGTACCAGGAATAGCCTTTGGAGATGACAGATTCATAAGATTCTCTTATGCAACAGACAAGGCCCAGATAAACGAAGGGCTCAATCGATTGGAAGAGGCCCTGGAGAGACTTTCCTGATACTCTCCCTGGTCCATTTATCAAGCAGTTGATTAAAGAGACTGCGTGGAATCAGTTGTGCCCCAAATCGTTTTAAATGACCGGTTTCCACTTGACAGTCAACGAGTCTGAGGCCTCTTTGGCAAAAGGCTTTTACCATGTGCACAAACGCCACCTTAGAGGCCTCTTTCTTTATGGCAAACATGCTTTCACCAAAAAATACACTCCCAAAGAGGATTCCATAAAGCCCCCCCACCAGCTCTCCCTGATACCATGACTCAACACTTATGCCATAACCAAGATCATGAAGTCGGCAATAGGCATCTAACATCTGGGGATTTATCCATGTACCTTCTCCCCTTTCCTTACGGACAAGACCACACAGTTCCATGACCTTTCTGAATTCGAGATTGCACGTAACATCAAAGCGTCTTTGACGTATGACACGAGCAAGCCTTCTTGACACATGCAACTTGCTTGGAAACAGCACCAGCCTGGGATCAGGAGACCACCACAAAATAGGCTCGCCTTCATTGTACCATGGAAATATTCCATGCTTATAGGCCCTTAGGAGCCTTTCAGCACGCAGATCCCCTCCAACTGCCAAAAGGCCGTCTGCTCTGGCCAATTCCACAGGAGGAAATTCCACGCTACTGGTATCTAAAAGAAAGACGGGCATTAAACAAAAATAGCCCCTTTGCATCCATTGGGCAAAGGGGCCTCTTTAAGGACTGACAAAATTAATAAAAAAACCGTTACAGGCCTGTTGGAAATTTTGGCAAGTCCTTTAAAGCCTCTGCAATCTTATCTTCCGGATACTCGTAATCCTTGAGACGGCCTTCAAGATAGTCATCATATGCTGTCAAATCAAAGTGACCGTGACCGCTAAAACAGCATACAATGGCCTTTTCCTCACCGGTCTCCTTGCATTTCATGGCCTCGTCTATCCATCCCCTTACCGCATGAGAGGTCTCTGGAGCAGGAACTATTCCCTCTGTCCTGGCAAAAAGGACTGCTGCTTCAAAAACAGGATTCTGGGTGTAGGCCTTTGGAGAAACCACACCGTTTTTCACCAGATTACACAGTATGGGAGCATCTCCGTGGTATCTTAACCCTCCTGCATGAATACCTGGGGGTTCAAAGGTATGCCCGAGTGTATACATGAGCATAAGTGGCGTCATGCCGGCAGTATCACCATAGTCATACTGATAAAGCCCCTTGGTAAGGGTTGGACACGACTTTGGCTCAATGGCAACAATATCTATATCCTGCTTGCCATCTATCTTATCCTTTACAAAGGGAAGTATCATTCCGGCAAAATTTGAACCTCCTCCAACACAACCTACAATCACATCCGCCTTATCTTCTACAAGCTCAAGCTGTTTCCTTGTCTCAAGACCTATGACTGTCTGATGAAGAAGTACATGGTTTAACACGCTTCCTAGGGCGTAATTGGTGTCATCGTGTGTGGCAGCATCTTCCACAGCTTCTGATATGGCAATACCCAGGCTTCCCATGGAATCGGGATTTTTCTCCAAGATGGCCCTGCCTGCATTGGTGCGGTCAGTAGGAGAGGGATAGACCTCCCCTCCCCAGATATGCATCAGTATCCTCCTGTAAGGCTTCTGATTGTAACTGACCTTAACCATATACACGGTGCAGTGCATGTCAAAAAGGCTGCAGGCAAAAGAAAGGGCACTGCCCCACTGCCCTGCCCCTGTCTCGGTTGTGAGCTTGTTGACACCCGCCTTTTTATTGTAATAGGCCTGGGCAACAGCAGTATTAGGCTTGTGGCTCCCTGGCGGGCTGACCCCCTCGTTCTTAAAGTACATCCTTGCTGGGGTCCCCAGGGCCTTTTCCAACCTTCTTGCCCTGATAAGGGGAGTTGGCCTCCATAACTTATATATATCCAGGATCTGTCCAGGGATCTCTATCCACCTTTCCTGACTTACTTCCTGCATAATAAGCTCGTCTGGGAAAATGGGCTTCAGATCATCTGGAGTAACAGGTTGACCTGTCTGGGGGTTTAAGGGCGGGGCCAGGGGTTCCGGAAGGTCGGGAAGCACGTTGTACCAGGCCGTTGGCAACTCTTTTTCGTCAAGAATGATCTTGTAACTGTCTGACATAATTAAACTTTCTCCTATCAAATTATTTTAAAATATATAAATGAGCTTGAACCATACATTTTGCAGCTCAGGACCATTTTTCACTGCAAACTCATGTGAATATCTTAAAGTGGCCATAAAATTTTTGTGTTGGTACATGATCCCTGGCCCAAGGGCCACAGCCCTCGACTTGTCATCTTCTATGTCCTTTAGGGCATTTCTGAGGGGCACCGGCAGCTTCCCCAGATGATCAAAATCATCCGAAGTTGTCTGCTGGTAGAAATAACCGTTTATGCCAAAGCGAAAACTGTCAGTAAACCCCCAAGATATGTTAAAATCAAAGTGAAACTCCTGCCCGGGTGTCCTGTCCACCCTTACAGGTGG
The DNA here is from genome assembly GCA_027067775.1 of Deltaproteobacteria bacterium. GTDB lineage: Bacteria > Desulfobacterota > Dissulfuribacteria > Dissulfuribacterales > QOAL01 > JAADCZ01. Next base: position 23,895 of record JAMOVK010000098.1, on the reverse strand, counting down.
GCCAGGCTCGTAATCGTCCTGGTGGGTATTAAAATCATACATTAACTTGATAGAGGTCTCGAGCTGGGGAAGCGGAAAGTAGGTAACGGCAAGAACTGGCTCGAATGTCCAGAAATTTCGCCCCACTGAGGCTATATTGCCTTTGTCTTCATTGTATAGTGGGAAATAGATATCACAGGCAGAGACAGCCACATGAAGCCTTCCCTGATCAAGATGCCAACCAAGGAGCATGGGCGAATATATGACATACAGGGCATTAAAGTCAGAATAACTCTTTTTTAGACGGGAACCCACTGGCGCATTAAAATCCATGTCCTTGTTTATGGCGCCAAAGAAAAAATGTTGCCCATAGTTGGCCCCAAAAAGCTTATACCTTGAGATCCAGATAAGCCTGATAATGTCACCGCCAACATCTGCATCGTCAAGGAGATGGGTATCATCCCCATCATCATCTTTCAGCTTACCTGCATGGCCATAGTATGCATAGTTAATGAGCGCAAGTCCAGGTGGAGGCATCATTGCCACCATAAAACCCTCGGCACCGTTTGGATATGCATGCCCGCCCCCTGCCTCTGCATCTGATGCTACAATTGAGATTAAGCCAAACAGACCTAAAATTACAAATACAATCCCTCGTTTCCACATAACCGATTCTCTCCTCAAAGATAAATATAAATTTAACTTTTTTACACCAATGTGAATAGTCATTCAATATGAATTGTTGACCCATTAAGCATAAAAATATGGATTATGGCGACAAAAACAGCCAAAAATAGTCATAAGATTGACAGCCAGTCACAGGATAATTATTTTTTTAGCACCTTGCTATAAAGGGTGCTAATCTGTCATCATAAATAAAAAATATTCAAGGAAACAAAGAAGCATGTCGGAAAAATTCTCCATATCCGAAAGGAAAAAGGAGATTCTAAAACACGTGGTAAATTCATATATAGAGACCGCAGAACCTGTTGGGTCCAGAATAATAGCCAAAAAATCGGCTCTAGGGCTTAGTTCTGCCACTATTCGTAACTGTATGGCAGATCTGGAAGATGCTGGCCTTCTCTTTCAGCCGCATACATCCGCCGGGCGTCTTCCCACAGAAGAAGGTCTCAAATTTTTTGTAAAAAATCTTATGAAAAAGGTTCCATTGAGCTGGGGAGAACAGGTGGCCATAGAAAAGAAGATCCTTCAAGAGGTGGATGACTTCTCGGATGTTTTAAAAAAGGCTGCCCAGTTGCTTGCCTCTCTGACAGGCTATACTGCAGTTGTAAGCGCACCTTCGGAACTCGATGAGCGGCTTGAATTTATAGAATTCGTCAACATAAAACCTGGGCTGATTCTTGTTGTAATGGTGACATCAAGTGGAACCGTCAGGAATCAGCTGATCAAAACCAGACGCAATATACCGCAGGCCACCCTGGAGAGATTTTCTTCCAAAATGAATCGTCTCTTTGAAAACTATACCTTGGGCCAAATCAGGGAAAAGCTAGTCCAGGCCATGGAAGAAGATCGCAAGCTGTGCGAGAATCTCCTGACCCAACTGGTTCCATCCGAAGGCAGAAAACGTCTTACGGGAAAACTTTACATAGATGGCAAACTTAATCTGCTTGATGAACCCGAATTTTCACACATTCCCAAAATAAAGAGCCTGTTGGAGGCATTGGAAGAAAAACACCTCCTGCTCAGACTGCTTGACAAATGTCTGGCTGGAGAAGAACTGCAAATATTCATAGGCAAGGAGGTAGACTCCGGTGTCAGAGAATGTGGAATGGTGGTAGCCCCTTATGAAAAAGAAGATCAACCTGTTGGTAGTCTCGGGGTACTTGGCCCCATGAGAATGAACTATCCCAGGGTGGTTTCGATAGTTGAATACATAGCATCTATTTTAAGTTCCAGGGCAAAGGAGATGTAGGGTCATGGCGAAAGAAAAAGAGTTAAAAAAAGAGCAACGACCAAATGAAAATATGAAAGAAAAGGAAGAAAAGGAAATGGATAACAAGGAAGAGAGAAACGAGGCGATAGCCTCTTTGGAAAAAAAATTGGAGGAAAAAGAAAAGGAGCTGGCAGAGTGTAAGGAAAAGATACTGAGGCTGGCTGCTGAGCTTGAAAACTTCAAAAAAAGGGTAGAGAGGGAAAAGCTGGAACACATGAAGTATGCCTTGGAAGAGTTCGCCAAGGAACTTTTACCGTTTTTAGACAATCTTGAAAGGGCAATAGCCCTTGCAAAAGATACCAAAGACATGGACAAGATGATAGAAGGTATAGAACTTACCCTCTCTGGCTATTTTAAGACCCTTGAACGCTTCGGTCTTAAAACCTTTGCGGCAGAAGGAAAGCGTTTCGATCCCAATTACCATGAAGCACTCAGTGTGGAAGAAAATCCTGATGTAGAAGAAGATACAGTGCTCAAGGAGCTTTTGAGAGGTTATACACTCCATGACAGGGTTATAAGGCCGGCCCTAGTAGTGGTGTCCAAAAAAAATCAAACCGGCAATCAAAAAGAAGGTGGACAAGACGAAAGTAATGCTTAGTTTTTCTTAAAAAAGCGCATAAAGTTAAAGAATAAAAATCAAGAAAAGTTGAAGCGATAACAGAAACAGAAATTCAAGGAGGATTTTATAAATGGGAAAGGTAATAGGAATTGACCTTGGAACCACTAACTCCTGCGTTGCCATAATGGAGGGCGGAGAGCCAAAGGTTCTAACAAATGCAGAAGGCGGCAGGACCACCCCTTCTGTCGTAGCTTTTACGGACAAGGGAGAAATACTGGTTGGTATGCTTGCCAAAAGACAGGCGGTTACCAACCCGGAGAATACCATCTTTGCCGTAAAAAGGCTTATAGGGAGAAAGTTTAGCGACCCTGAAGTTCAAAAATCCAGGGAAATAATGCCCTATAAAATAGTTGAAGGACCAAATGGCGACGCATACGTTGAGGTTCAGGGCAAGAAATATAGTCCGGCAGAGATATCTGCCATGATATTGCGCAAGATGAAACAGACCGCTGAGGATTATCTCGGTCAAGAGGTAAAGGAAGCGGTCATTACTGTTCCTGCGTATTTCAACGATAGCCAGAGACAGGCCACAAAGGATGCGGGCCGTATCGCCGGGCTTGATGTGCTCAGAATCATAAACGAGCCCACTGCAGCAGCCCTTGCCTATGGTCTTGACAAGAAGAAGGAAGAAAAGGTTGCGGTCTTTGACCTTGGTGGAGGTACCTTTGACATCTCCATCCTGGAGATCGGGGATGGAGTTTTTGAGGTCAAATCCACCAATGGCGACACATTCCTTGGTGGTGAAGACTTTGACCTGAGAATAGTTGACTGGCTCGCAGAGGAATTCAAAAAGGAAACCGGCATAGACCTCAAGCAGGACCGTATGGCCCTTCAGCGCCTTAAAGAAGCAGCTGAGAAAGCAAAGTGCGAGCTATCTACAACGCAGGAGACCGAGATAAACCTGCCATTCATAACGGCAGACGCATCCGGGCCAAAACACCTTGTAAAGAAACTTACCAGGGCAAAATTTGAGGCCCTAGTTGAAGACCTTATAGAAAGACTTGTGCCTCCATGCGAAACAGCCCTTAAGGATGCAGGTCTTACAAAGGCAGACATAGATGAAGTCATACTGGTCGGCGGCATGACCCGTATGCCAAAGGTCCAGGAAAAGGTCAAGGAAATCTTTGGCAAAGAACCTCATAAGGGAGTCAACCCGGATGAAGTGGTTGCAATTGGAGCTGCCATCCAGGGTGCCGTGTTAAAGGGCGAGGTAAAGGACGTGCTTCTTCTCGATGTCACACCGCTGTCTCTTGGTCTTGAGACAATGGGCGGAGTCATGACAAAGCTCATCGAGAAAAATACGACCATTCCAGCTAGGAAAAGCCAGATCTTTACCACAGCTACAGATAACCAAAGTGCGGTTACAATACATGTGCTCCAGGGTGAGCGTGAGATGGCAGCAGACAATAAAAGCATTGGCCGCTTTGAGCTGGTTGGCATACCACCTGCTCCAAGAGGAGTGCCACAGATTGAAGTTACCTTCGATATAGACGCAAACGGCATCTTGAACGTTTCTGCAAAAGACCTTGCCACTGGCAAGGAACAGTCCATCCGCATACAGGCCTCAAGCGGTCTGAGCGAAGAAGAGATCAAACGCATGGAGGAAGAGGCCAGACTCCATGCAGAGGAAGACAAGAAGAAACGAGAGCTCGTTGAGGCCAGAAACCAGGCTGATAGTCTGATCTATACTACGGAAAAGAGCCTTAAAGAGCTAGGCGACAAGGTTGACCCAGCTATACGTGATGAGATCAATCAGAAGATCGAGGCCCTCAAAAAGGCAATAGAGAGTGACGACATAAATGCTATAAAGAAGGCACAAGATGAACTCATGCAGGCCTCGCATAAGATTGCAGAACTTCTCTATCAGCAGACGCAGGCTGGTGCAGGAGCAGCCGGAGCTGCTGGTGCTGGTGGTGGCGCTACCGGTGGCCAAGCAGGAGAACAAGGCAAAGGTGGCGACGATGACGACGTAGTGGATGCAGACTTTGAAGAAGTAAAATAAAAAGTAAAAGGTGAACACATGCCTTTTAAAAAAGGCCGGGTGCCGAGGCACTTCGGCCTTTTTTTATGGAGTATCCCATGTCCATACACAAAAAACACCCTGTCTTTCCCTTTGACAAGAAAAGGAGAAGCGGCATCTTGCTTCACATATCTTCACTGCCTGGGAAATACGGTATTGGCCAACTTGGCAGAAACGCCTGGTGGTTCATGGACTTTCTTAAAGAGGCGGGGCAAAGCATATGGCAGTTTCTTCCAACAGGTCCAACAGAGGCCGGACTCGACCATTCTCCATATATGAGTAGCTCGGCCTTTGCTGGTAACCCTCTTTTCATATGTCCAGATGCTCTGGCAGAGATGAATCTTGTCAAAAAGGATGATTTAGAAAATGTTCCCGATTTTAACGAATATCTTGTAGACTTTGAGAAAGTCGAGCCGTTTATTTTTGGCCTTTTTAGAAAAGCATATCTCAACTTCTCATCTTCCCCAAAACCGGCCTCCTACACCCGATTTTGCCACGAAAACCAAAATTGGCTTACCGACTACTGTCTCTTTATGGCACTGAAGGAACGCTTTGAGCAGCGGCCATGGAACAAGTGGCCACGAGAACTGGCAACCAGGCAACCCGAAGCCCTTGGCAAGGCAAAAGAGGAACTGTCCGACTCTGTACACTTTCATTCCTTTATTCAGTGGATCTTTTTTTTACAGTGGCAGGAGCTTAAAAAAAGGGCCCAAGAACTTAACATAAGGCTCTTTGGGGACATCCCGATCTATGTTGCTCCAGACAGCGCAGATGTATGGGCCCACCAAGAATGTTTTGAGCTTGATCCCGAGACACTAGAACCAACGGTGGTGGCTGGTGTTCCCCCTGACTATTTTAGTAAAACTGGCCAAAGATGGGGAAATCCAATCTACAGATGGAAAATCAATGGAAAACCGAACAAGGCCCTTTACAGATGGTGGAGACAAAGACTTTCCCACATGGCGAAATTGCTCCATATACTCAGGATAGACCACTTCAGGGGCTTCCAGGCCTATTGGCAGATACCAGCCTCTGAACCAACGGCCGTCAAAGGTAAATGGGTCAGAGGGCCTGGAAGGTACTTTTTTGAACAGATAAAGGGGGCCGTGGAAGGTCTAGAAATCGTGGCCGAAGACCTTGGCACTATTACAAGGCCGGTGATAAGGTTAAGAGAAGAACTTGGACTTGCAGGGATGAAGGTCCTGATCTTTGCATTTGACTCTGATGAAAAGAATCTTTATCTGCCCCATAATTACGAACATACCAACTTTTATGTATATTCTGGAACCCATGACAACAACACAGTGGTTGGCTGGTATCTTGACCCAAGGGTTCCGGAATATGCCAAGCAAAGGGTGAGACGATATGCCAACAGCGATGGCAACCGAATTCACTGGGATTTCCTTCGCATTGCATACTCATCGGTAGCAAGAGCTGCCGTAATGCCCATGCAGGATGTGCTTGGGTTTGGTAGTGACTGCAGAATGAATACTCCGTCAACCAGCAAAGGTAACTGGAGATGGCGTTTGGCAAAAAGATTCGTAACCGAACAGCTCGCCTCAGAGCTTTATTCTGAAACAAAGTTCTATGCCCGTCTTCAAAGTAGGGAAGATCCCCAAAAGACTTGATAATGGTCAAGTCCATTTGAAACTGGTAGGCCCTTGGGATTGGCTGCGCCTCTACCGGCTCGTGAGGCAGGCAGATCCCCAATCACTCAGCCAGCTTGGTTTCCATGAAAAAAAGGCCGGCCTTAAGGCATTCCTGCTGTTGTTGTATCTGTTTCGTTTAAGCTACATGGTTTGTGTCAAGGACAGGGCTGTTGGAATAGCAGGTATATATGAATGGCAGCCTGGAGTAGAGCTTTTCCTCACCTTGGCCATTCTGGATGCATCTTATCGTAATATGGGGATTGGCTCTGTGTGCATCGAGCTGCTTTTACACGAGTTTTTAGGGTCAAATCTTTGCCGGATGATATTTGTAGAGGTAAAAAAGCACAACGTCAAAGGACTCAGATTTTGGAAAAGACACGGTTTCAAAGTAGAATTTGAGACTAGATCGACCTATGTCTTAAAAATCACGTCCAAAAATGACCAGTAGATTTGCCAAAAATCTGCACGAAGCTGTCTTTTTTGCTGTGAAAAGACAAAAAAGGGAAGGAGGATTTGGAGCCACCCCCAGACTTCCTGCCACACTTGAAGACACCTTCCATGCCCTTCGAATAGTGGATGCAGTAGAACAATACTGTGGACTTCCTAATGGCGTATCTATCAACAAAAAGACCCACACGAAATTCCTAACAGATTTTTTGAAAAACTGGAATAGCAGAACCGCAAAGGGTGTATATCACCTTACATGGTGCCTAAAATGGTGCGGTGTCACAAATTTGGATAAAATACTAACTGAAAAAGAAAGAAACGAGGTGTGCAAAACCCAGGAGAATCTTTACTATTTTTTAAAAATAGCCAGGCTTCTTAACTGGCACGAGCATGAAACATGCGATCGTGAAAAACTTTTCAACATTGTCTCCTTTAAGGGCATCCTTTTCAGGAGATGGACAGCCATTTTTATCAATGCCGCCACAGAAGCCGGACTTTTTGACATGAACAAAGCATATAACTGGATACTTGCCTGCCGCAACTATGATGGGGGATTTGGCTTTCTGCCAGGCTCCACATCCTATTTAGAGAATAGTCACTATGCCTTAATGGCACTAAAAATCCTTGGCAAAGGCCTTGATGAGCCGGAAGAAACCACTAATTTTGTATTGGGATGTCAAACAGGAGCCGGAGGATTCTCTAGACGGGCTGGTGCAGCACCCTTTCTTGACGCCACCTGGCACGGCAGTGCCTCCCTGATTGCCCTTGCAAAGCAAGAGTCTAAAATGCATTCCTAAAAATTTTTAATTTCATCAAACACATTGTTACTCTGCATCAATTGGCCAGGAGGCCACCTTCACAGGCAGGAAAGCAGGGCCCTGATGAAAGGCCACCAGCCTGGCCAATCTGCAACCGATCTAGACCCTTTCTCCTATAACATATAGCTTTTGTACCAATATTTATTGGCATACAGCTAGAATTAGAAGATCAACAAATATGGACTTTAAAAACAACGCAATTTTAGGCCATCACGTTCCGTATTTTCACCTTTGATTGCATAAAACCGAGGCATTCTAGAAAAGACAGTTGTAGTAATGGACTTACTGAGATTAGCCCTAGCCCCTAAAAACATTCATATAAATTAACGGCATTGCTAAGACATTTGTTAGCAGAGTTAATAAAATAAAAACATGAAACATAGGGAATTACGGACTTAGTATAGTAACAAGATTCATCAAATGAATAGGGCAAGGATAGGGGTTTGATTAGACATTTGGGAACAGGGCCTAGGGATTCTAGGTGAAGCAAAGCGGCTGAAACCTCCATCTAGCGAGCATGAGCGAGCGGCTTTGGAGCGTTATAGACCGAGTGCTTCGTTACCGGAGCAATAAAGGCAAACCCTATTTTTTCGATTGGTCCCCAATCGAACAGCTGGATCCGCTTCAGGTAGGAACAGATTTTTTATTTCCGCTCTGGGCCTTGTCCTCCTCTAGATGCCGACCGACATCAACAGGAGCACCTCAAGATGGCAGACCAAGTTTTGGCAGAAGCCAGCGATTAATAGCAATCCAAATAACCAGAACCAAAAGAAGAGAAAGGAGGTTGTCCATAATACTGTATCGTCCTTGAAAAGAAGGGCAGAAGAAAATCTCCTGCCCTCTGCATGATAAAAATCTATTTGCAAAATTCTCAGGTTAAAGCCAACTACTCATGTCCACCATGGCCCTTTGGCTTTACACCAGTCATCTTATTATAACCTTTAACACCAATATGACAAAGGGTACATCTGGTATTTGATGCAAAGGCGCTATCACCGTCGTGACATTGACCGCAATACTTGCCCTGGTAAAGGGCCTTCATATTGAAATCTTTATTTTCTTCGGCTGTTCCTGCAGCCATCTCAAAGGGATCATCATGACATGAGTCACAATCAAGACCGTTTTCTATGTGAAGTTTGTGATCAAACACAACTGCCTTCACCGGCTTTGTAAATATAATCGGTTCTTGTGGATAATCCTCTTCTTCTTCACCAGATGCTGCCCCTACTGCTAGAAAACAACAAAGAACCAGTACACCAAGAAATATCTGCAAACCTTTATTAATCATTTGTCTTCCCCCTGTATGGTTAGTCATTCATGTAAAAGATACATGGCTTGGCACCAGTTTCGGGTCTAAGGACCCAAACAGCCTTGTCAGGCTGGTGAACCAATTTCCACACCTCGCTGTTGCGATCTGAGAAATCGCCAAAAACCCTCACATGGGCCGGACACGCAGCTGCACAAGCCGTAAGCTTCTCGCCCTTGGAAAGTCTTGTATCCCAGCAGAAATTACATTTGTCAATAGCCCTTTTCTCTTCATTGAAATACCTGGCATTATATGGACAGGCAGCCATACATGTTTTGCAACCAATACATTTGTGATAATGCATTACCACTATACCAGTCTTTGGATCTTTGGTTGTGGCCTTCGTTGGACAAACTCTGACACAGGGAGGATTCAAACAATGGTTGCATAGAACCGGCATGAATACGGGGAATTTTTTGCCCTCATCGTCTTCTACCAGTTTCTCCAAGATTGTGGTTCTATAGCCATAATCCGGCACGTGATTGGTCTTTACACAAGCCTCTTTGCATTTTTCGCAGTCAACACAATGGTTTTGCCTGATAACCATAACGTAGTGTGGCTTGTATGGAGTCTTTTCATAGCCATCAAGCTCAACCAGGGCATTGGCCTCATCCTCTGGCAGGGGAATAAGGGATAAAACTGACCCTCCAGCAAGAACGCCTGTTATTTTGAGGCCCAATTTCAAAAATTCCCTTCTCTCCTCATCTGTTACATAATTTGGTTTATCGGACCTATTTACCTTCACTTTTATAGTCCTCCTTAGGGAGTGTATTTTTTAACATGCTCCGTGTGATTTTAAACGCAAATTCAAAAAAAACGCAACCCTGTTGTTTGAAACTATTCAAAAATTCATAGTCAAATAGGCAGCCAAAAACATTTGGGAAAATATTAACACAAACTGAATGACTATTCATCAAAAATTTTATCTCGCAATAAGCCAACTTCTGACAGCTTGGTTTTGCTCGGATACCAATGTATTTGCACGAGCTACAAGTTACCAAGCCTTTACTTATTGACCACTACTCTCTGCAGGATTAGCTTATGAATGGTCTTTTTTATCCAAAAATAAAGCTGCCAAAATTCGAGGTTCTAAAGTGAAAGACAAGCTGGGCATTTACTATTATCCCGTTTTAGAAAACAAAAACCTGAGGATGTATGTGCGCCTTGGTCAGGAGGATATCGAGTTCAGACTGTGGGATTGCAATGACCAAGACCTTTGGAAAAAACATGGCTGGGTCCCTTGGACCGCCATACAGCAGGCTGCTGAACTCTACGAAAAGGAAGGGCGACACGGAACCCCTCCAACTCATCTTTATGATATAGAAATAGCCATTAGGCTTTTAAAGGATGAATTTTCAAGAACGGAGACACGGGAGACGCTATGACTCTTTCATGGGAAGAATTCTTCAGGTCGGTGCCCAACGAACTCGCCGAGCTTTTTCCGCAAGGAGCTACTCCATGGCAGATACTTGACAACCTAAAAGGATTTATCAGACAACATATTCAACCTAACCTGCCAGACCAGGTCGAACCCGGGATCCCCCTTTCGGAACCCTTGGTGCTTCTTCCTGGCGGATGGATGAGCGAAGGTTTTGAAACTGTCTGTACTGATGACACAAAAGGAAAGATGCAGGTATGGATCGAAGGTGAACCAGTCCCAGAAGCCACGCTCCTGTGTGCAGGTTCTGTATTTACAGACTACCGTGTCCAGTTTGGAAAAGGCGTATTGGTAGAACCGGGAGCCATGATAAAAGGGCCAACAATTATCCTCGACAATGTCCAGGTACGCCAGGCAGCCTACATCAGAGAAGACTGTATTGTGGGCCCAGGGGCTGTTGTAGGCCATGCTACTGAGCTAAAACATTCCATCTTTCTCAAAGAGGCAAAGGCAGGACACTTTGCCTACATCGGCGACAGTATCCTTGGCAACAATGTTAATCTTGGAGCCGGCACAAAACTTGCTAACCTAAAATTTGCTCCTGGATCAGTAAAGATAACAGGTCCAGATGGGAGGAAAATAGACACGGGAAGAAGGAAGATAGGGGCCATACTCGGAGATAATGTTCAGACAGGTTGTAACAGCGTCACCAACCCTGGCGTCTTTCTGGGAATAGATTCCATGGTGGCGCCAAACTCTACAGTCAGTCCTGGTTATTATCCAGCCAGGACAATCATACGTTAATCTTAATGGTAAAGGAGAACCTTAATGAAACACTTTAAAACCATTGGTGCAATCTTTGTGATCCTGTTTTTTGTGTCTGTTGCCACTGGCTTGGCAAAAGAAAACGATAAAGATAAAATCCTTGCACAGGTGGGGGAGTACAAACTCACCCTTAAACAGTTTAACGAACAAGTCAAGTCTCTGCCACCACAGCTACAAATGGCCATACAGCGCAACCCCCAGCTAAAAAAACAACTTCTCGACAGATGGGTGCAACTAACACTTATGGCTCTTGAGGCTAGAAAAGAAAATTTTCAGAACAGGCCCGAGGTCAAAAAGAGAATAGAAGATATGACAAATGCACTCCTTGCCCAACACTATATGATGGAAAACATATCTAACAAGGCCCAGGTAACGGACAAAGAAGTGAAAGAATACTACAACAAGCACAAATCTGAATTTATGCAGCCTGCTCAGGTCAGGGCCAGACATATCCTTATAAAGGTACCTGCCAATGCAACTAAAAAGCAGTGGGAAGAGGCCAGGAAAAAGGCCCTTGAAATCAGGGCAAAGCTGGTTAAGGGTGAAAGCTTTTCAAAACTTGCCCAAAAGTATTCTGATGATCCCGGCTCAAAGACAAGAGGAGGGGACCTTGGTTTTTTCAGCAAGGGGCAAATGGTCCCGGAGTTTGAAAAGGCCGCCTTTTCGCTAAAAAAAGGCGAAATAAGCCAGCCTGTAAAGACCACTTTTGGCTATCATATTATAAAAGTAGAGGCCCAAAAGCCTGCCAGACAGCGTTCCTTCAAAGAGGTCCAACAGGAAATCAGACAAAAACTCCTCAGGGAAAAACAGAGAAAACTGCGCGACAAAGTAATAGCCGAGCTGAAAAAGAAATACCCGGTTCAAGTTCATGAAGAGTTGTTAAGCCAAACACCAGGCATGCCTAATGACTCGGTCCATAAATAAGGTAAAAAAATAGCAATACAATAAAACCATCTCAGCAGAAATTTTATATGAGGCGGTCAGATTTTTCTGGCCGCTTTTTTACCGCCAAATTTTCAACAGGCCATTTTAATTTATTAACAATTTTCAGATGTTATCCCATTGAATATCCATAAAAAGGGCCAAAATGTTTTGCAAAGTAAAAAATTAATTGGTAGACTGCATAGTTAGCGTTTTTATAGTGGTTAACAGAAATGGCCCTTTACGGGCCTTGGAGGATACACGTGAAAATCACCTTTGATCCTGATATACCTATTGATATTCAGCCACAAATTGAACAACTTGTAAGGGATTCTGTTCAGGAAAAATGCAGCTGTGGCAGTGATGAAATATATGTTTCTATTATAGACAATAAGATTATCGATATAAAATGTTATGATTGTGGCACCAGCTTCTTTGAAGCTGAAATTAACATCGAGGAGACGGAAGAGTAGTTGAAGAAATTTGTCTAGATTTTTGGTTTAGGGAGGAGCAGCAACAGATGTCTAAGATCAAAATTGCCGTGGCTGGGGTAGGTAACTGCTTTTCTTCACTATGGCAAGGAATAAACTATTATGCTGACAAATCTGCCGAAGATGCTATTGGGCTTATGCACTGGGAGATTGGAGGTTACAGGCCCAATGACATAGAGGTGGTAGCGGCCTTTGACATTGACAAACGCAAAGTAGGCAAGGATGTGGCAGAAGCCATATTCGCTTTACCAAACTGCACTACTGTATTTTGCAAGGACATACCCTCAACAGGTGTAAAAGTCCAGATGGGAAAAATCCTTGATGGATTCTCAGAACACATGAAGGATTATCCTGAAGACAAGACCTTTGTATTGGCAGACGAACCGGAACCAACAAAAGAAGATATTGTAACCGCCTTAAAAGACTCAGGTACTGAGGTTTTTTTAAACTATCTTCCAGTTGGTTCAGAAGAAGCGGTGAGATTCTATGCAGAATGTGCCATTGAGGCCGGTGTCGGATTCATCAACAACATGCCTGTCTTCATAGCCAGTGATCCTAGATGGGCCCAGCGCTTTCATGAGCGGAATATCCCAATTGTTGGGGACGACATAAAATCCCAGCTTGGCGCTACAATCACCCACCGGACCTTGGCAAATTTATTCAAGAGACGAGGTGTAAAACTTGAACGCACCTATCAGCTAAATACCGGGGGCAATACTGACTTCCTCAACATGCTGAACCGCCACAGGCTCCGTTCTAAAAAACTTTCAAAGACCGAGGCGGTACAGGCTGTCTTAGCAGAGCCTCTTCCGGCAGACAACATACACATTGGGCCAAGTGACTATGTGCCCTGGCAAAAGGACAACAAGGTTGCCTTCATCAGAATGGAAGGGAAACTTTTTGGGGACGTTCCCATGCACCTTGAACTAAGACTGTCGGTTGAAGACTCTCCCAATTCGGCCGGTGTGGCTATAGATTCCATACGTTGCTGCAAACTGGCCCTGGACAGAGGTATTGGAGGACCTCTCACATCTCCCTCTGCTTACTTTATGAAACATCCGCCGCAACAGATGACTGATGACGAGGCCTGCCAAAGCACTGAAGAATTTATTTCCGGCAAAAGAGAAAGATAGAAAATTCTTGCAAGATTGTTTTAAAGGCCCTGATCCAGGGCCTTTTTTATTTTCCCAGGCATTCTACCGCGTTCTATAGTCCTGATGAGCCTGTGTTAAAAATTTTTAGCACCACGGCCTTGACTCGCCTATCTTCATGCTTACCATAAAAATAAGTCGATTGGTAGCATATTAAAAATATTGGACTAAATGGAAAATTAAGGAGGATATGAAGATGTTTAGACCATGGTTTTCCCTCAGTGACCCTATCTGGCAAGACTTTGATAGGCTGAACACGGAAATGGAAAAAATATTTAACGAAAACTATTTTACCCCAGCTGGCACCGTAGCAACAAGAGTTCCCATCCCTGCAGTAAACATTGGAGAAACATCCGATCAGATACTTATATATCTCTTTGCTCCAGGTCTTGATCCAAAGAACATAGATCTCACCATTGAAAAAAACATGCTCACAATCTCTGCAGGTCGTGACACATCAAAGGAGCTTGGAGAGGATGCCAAGGTAACAGGCTATTACAGGAAAGAAAGGTTTAGCGGTAGGTTCAGACGAGTAATCGCCCTGCCAGAAGGCCTTGATACATCAAGCGTAGAGGCCAAGTATAAAAATGGTATCCTGAATATCTCCATTAAAAAGAAGGAAGAAGAAAAAACCAAAAAGATCGAAGTAAAGGTTGACTAATACCAAGGAGGTGTCGAAATGGCAGATGTAAAAGGACAGGAAATGGCAGTAAAGACCGAGGACAGGTCCCTTCAGGAGCAACAAAAAAGAAGGCCTGTTGTGGTCACTCCGCCAGTTGACATATATGAACTAGAAGATGGAGTCGTGCTTTTTGCAGATATGCCAGGGGTTCCTAAGGAAAACCTGGATGTGCAGATTGATAAAAACGTATTGACCATCAAAGGGGAAATTGGTGATATCGTGCCAAAAGATATCACCCCGCTTTACGTGGAGTTCAATGGAAAGGCCTACGAAAGGGCTTTTACCCTTGGCCCAGATGTGGATGTCTCCAAGATAGAGGCAAGCATGAATGCAGGCGTGCTCAAAATTTTCCTGCCCAAAAGCGAAGAAGTAAAACCCAAAAAGATAGAGGTGAAAGTGGAATAACCTCTTCTTTGGACTGGCATAAGTCATTAGCTCATATTAAAATCAGGGGAAACTCAGGGGTTTCCCCTTTTTTAATTATTCTCCTAAAGAAAGGACCAGTACATGGCTGATGTGAAAAACATTATCGAATCAATGGCCCAAAAGGCAAGACTGGCGGCCAGAAAGGTCGCTGTGCTATCTACCGATGTCAAAAACAAAGTACTCCTTTCTACTGCCCAAAAACTGGAGGATTCTAAACACCGGCTTCAACAGGAAAATCAAAAAGACCTAAAAAATGGCAAGGAAAAGGGGCTCAGTCCTGCATTTTTGGACAGGCTCGAGTTATCCCACAAGGTTATAGACTCCATGATCCAAGGGCTTCAGGAAGTAGCTGCCCTTCCGGATCCCGTTGGTGAGGTTACAAAAATGTGGAAACGTCCTAACGGACTACTGGTTGGCCGGACAAGGATTCCCCTTGGCGTAATAGGCATGATATATGAATCACGACCCAACGTGACCATAGATGCCGCAGCTTTGTGCCTGAAGGCTGGCAACTCTGTTCTACTCAAGGGCGGCTCTGATGCCCTCCACTCCAATCTTGCCCTTGCCTCTGTTCTTCAGGAGGCCCTGGCAGAAAATGGTGTTCCGGAAGATGCAGTACAGGTGGTACCAACAACAGACAGAGCCGCTGTAACCGAACTGCTTGCCAGGGAAGAAGAAATAGATCTCATCATCCCAAGGGGAGGAGAAGGTCTTATTCGGTTTGTGGTTGAAAATTCAAAGATTCCTGTCCTGAAGCATTACAAGGGCGTATGCCACTGTTATGTTGATAAAGGCTGTGACGAAGACATGGCCATTGAGATATGCTTTAACTCCAAGGTACAGCGTCCTGGTGTATGTAACGCCATGGAAGGGATGCTTGTCCACCAGGATGTTGCGGAATCCTTTTTACCCCGAATGGGAGAACAGTTTAAAAAGGCCGGAGTAGAACTCAGGGGTTGTGAACGCACGTGCCAGATCCTGCCCTATGCGGTTAGAGCCACTGAGGAGGACTGGGGGACCGAGTTTCTGGATCTCATCCTTGCGGTCAAGGTGGTCTCCTCCATGGACGAGGCCATGGACTACATAGACAGGTATGGCTCCAATCACACCGAGGCCATTATAACCAGAGATTATGCCAGGGCTAGACGGTTCTTGAACGAGGTTGACGCCTCTCTGGTGTTGGTCAATGCATCCACCAGATTTAACGATGGTGGCCAGCTCGGGTTGGGGGCCGAGATCGGTATAAGTACATCTAAGCTACACGCCTACGGCCCTATGGGTCTGGAAGAGCTTACTACTACTAAATTCATAGCCTTTGGAGACGGACAAGTCAGGACCTAAAAAAAAGATAGGCCTTCTTGGAGGCACTCTTGATCCCATTCACTACGGCCATCTGAGGGCTGCAGAAGAGGTGTACGAGATTCTTGGGCTAGATGAGGTCTGGTTTGTACCCGCCTATCAACCCCCTCACAAACTTACAAGGCATCTGACCCCCTTTAAACAACGGTTTGAAATGGTAAAACTTGCCATAAGAGGCTCTAACCACTTTAAGGTCAAGGATTTTGAAGCGAGACGCAAGGGGGTTTCATATTCTGTAGATCTGCTAAGGCAGATTAAGGCCCTATATGGCAGGCAGTGTCTCTTCTATTTCATTTTAGGCACAGATGCTGCTATTGACATAGAATCTTGGAAAGAGTGGCAGAGTTTACCCTCTCTTGCAACGCTGGTGATAGTACAAAGACCACCTGTGTCTATAAAAGAGGTAAAAACAAGATTTTCGGAAATATTTCCGGATATTCCAATTGGCCAACGGACAGATGTTGGTGAAGAACAGCCAGCCATCATTATGCTGGAGACAACAGCCCTTGACATATCATCAACAAATATCAGAGCATTGGCAGGACGGAACAGGTCTATCAGATTTCTGCTGCCAGAAGACGTTAGAAGTTATATTATGAAAAACAAACTATACATGAAAGATTACACAGACAAGATATGCAGGCCTGACAACGGCCAGCCAGTTGAAGGCATCGATGCTGCAAGGTGTATCTATGACCAGATTCTCAACAACAAGGGAGAACAGATAGTCGTTCTTGATATGAGGTCTATCTCTCCTGTAGCTGACTTTTTTATTATTGCCCAAGGCAGATCCACGCGCCATGTTCAGGGTATGGCCAGTCGCATGAAAAGAGAGCTTAGCAGACAAAAGATAAAATGCCACAGCATAGAGGGTGAAGAAGAAGGCAAATGGGTCCTTATGGATTTTGATGATGTGGTGGTCCATCTCTTCTACGAGCCTGTCCGGATCTTTTACGATCTGGAAGGGCTGTGGAACGAAGCTCCAAGGCTTGTGATGACCGTGGATGGACTCAAACCGGAGGAAAAAGATGAATAGCAGCAGGATCAGACCCGTCATGCTGGTTATAATGGACGGTTGGGGATGGCGTGAAGAGACGGAAGGCAATGCGGTGCGACTTGCCCACACCCCAAATCTCGACAGTTACTATCAGCGCTATCCCTTCACTCTCCTAAAGGCCTCAGGAGAAGCAGTCGGTCTGCCACCGGGACAGATGGGCAACTCGGAAGTAGGACATCTGAACCTTGGAGCAGGGCGCATAGTATATCAAGAACTGACCAGGATAAACATGGCCATTGAAGACGGATCTTTTTTTGAAAATCCTACCCTAAAAGACATCATGCAAAGGGTGAAGGCAAGGGCGGGCTCTAGGCTGCACCTCATGGGACTGGTCTCTGATGGAGGTGTCCACAGCCAGATGGAACACCTGTACGCCCTTATAGATATGGCAGCAGGAATTGGAATTGGAGACAGACTGTGCATACACGCATTTACTGATGGTAGGGATACACCGCCAACAAGTGGTGCCGGGTATATCGAACAGCTCCAGAACAAAATTAATAAGGCCAGGGCCGGAGCAATATCCTCTATTTGTGGACGTTTCTACGCCATGGACCGGGATACCAGGTGGGATCGGGTAAAGATTGCCTATGAAATGCTGGTAAGGGGAAAGGCACGTAGGGAAAAAGACCCGGTAGAGGCAGTAAGGGCCGCCTACAGGCGGGGAGAGACAGATGAATTCATTAAACCCATTCTTATTGAAAATGCCGTGTGTCCCTGCCCGGAAGGACAGGGGCCCATTAAGGATGGAGATGCCATCTTTCATTTCAACTTCAGGGCAGACAGGGCACGGGAGCTGACCCGGGCCTTTACTGAAAAAAATTTTTCCTTTTTTGACGTAAGCGATAGGCCCAAACTGATCGCCTTTGCCACGATGACCATGTATGACAAGAACTTTGACCTGCCTGTTGCCTTTCCGCCTGAAAAGCTAAAGCACATTCTTGGAGAAGAGATCAGCCTTGCAAACCTGAGACAGCTTCGTATTGCAGAAACGGAAAAGTATGCCCACGTTACATATTTTTTCAACGGCGGTGAAGAAGACCCTTTCCCTCTGGAAGACAGGATACTGATACCCTCGCCACGAGATGTGCCAACCTATGACTTGAAACCTGAAATGAGCGCAAGAGAGATTGCATCCACCTTGGTGGAAAACATAGAAAAGGAAATATACAACCTGATAGTGGTTAACTTTGCAAACGGGGACATGGTTGGTCATACAGGTGTACTTGAAGCTGCAATCAAGGCCTGCGAAGTTGTAGACGAATGTGTTGGAAAGGTTACACGGGCATTTAAAAAGACCGGGGGCGCGGTTATTATCACTGCTGACCATGGGAACGTCGAAGTCATGAAACTACCTGATGGAAGCCCAGCAACAGCCCATACTACAAATCCGGTCCCCTTCTATTTGGTAGATGATGCAAGCACCGGTCTATCCTTGAAAAAGGGAATCCTTGGGGATGTTGCTCCTACCATATTAAAACTTATGTCTCTTAAACAGCCAAAGGAAATGACAGGGCATTGCCTGTTTTGATATATGGAAAAGGATGCCATCTGTTCCCTCCAGCAGGTTTCCAAGCATTACAAGGTAAAAAAAGGCTTTTTTGCTGGAACCACCACAAAGATAAAGGCCCTTGACGAGGTGAGCCTTGACATCTTTAGGCAGGAGATCCTGGGACTTGTTGGAGAAAGCGGTTGTGGCAAATCCACACTTGCACGTCTGATTCTTGGCCTGGAAAAACCCACTGAGGGAACAATCCGCTTCGAAGGTGTGGACCTGTCCTCCCTTGATGCACGACAGCTCAGAAAATTCAGAAAACGGGTCCAGATGGTCTTTCAAGATCCGTTTTCATCCCTTAACCCCAAAAAGACCATTTTCCAGATAATCAGCCAACCCCTTAAAATCCATAGGATATGTCCCAAAAATCAATTAAGAAATGAGGTAAAACGCCTCCTGCATATGGCAGGTCTCAGCAATCCTGGCATAGAAAACAGATATCCTCATGAGTTCAGCGGAGGCCAGAGACAGCGTATCGGTATCGCCAGGGCCCTTGCAACAAGACCTGATCTGGTCATCCTTGACGAGCCGACCTCTGCCCTGGACGTATCTATACAGGCACAGATCATAAATCTGATCCTAGACCTTCAGGAATCCCGTGAAATAACATGCCTATTTATCTCCCACGATCTACCAATAGTTGAATTTGTAAGCCACAGGATAGCTGTGATGTACCGGGGGACTATAGTGGAAATCATGCCCAAAAAGGCCTTTAGCCTCAGTGCCCCAAACAGTGCCAAGTCTCCCCACCATCCATATACTACCTTTCTAATAGAATCCATACCGGTACCCGACCTTCAACGCCAAGAAGACTGTCAAGGAGGTGTCATTCAATCCCTAAATAAAGAAAAACCTTTTGAGCAGACTGAAAGTGAACGATCTGAAGCAGCCTGCACATTTTATGACAGGTGCCCACAGAGCAGAGAAAAATGCGCAAGGATCAGCCCTTCCATGATAGAAGTGGCCAAGGAACACTTTATAGCTTGTCACCTATTCCAGACAGGACAACAAAGGAGTGACCAACCAACATGAAGTTCGATGCCACCATTACAGATCTCTTTGATCTTGATATTCCGGAAAGCTACGAAATACCAGAATGTTTGCCACTTATGGCCCTGAGAGACGTTATAGTATTTCCCTCCATGGTGGTTCCCCTCTTTGTAGGCAGGGAATCCTCCATTGCTGCTGTAAATGAGGCCCTCACCAACGACAGACTGATATTCCTTGTGGCCCAAAAGGACGCTAGGATAGACAAGCCCCTGTCAGAAGACCTTTACTCCACCGGTGTTATCGCTGCCATTATGAGGACATTGCAGCTTCCGGACGGAAGACTGAAAATCCTCACCCAGGCCCTTCTCAAGGGAAGAACCCTTGACGTGGTTCAGCAGCAACCCTTTTTCAAGGTGAAGGTGGAGCCTATAGAAGATCAAAAGGTGGAGATCTCGGTGGAGACAGAGGCCCTTATGCGCCATGTAAGGGAACAGGCAGAAAAACTTTTCAACATCAAAAACGTATTTAGTCCAGAGCTTGGGATCATCCTCAGCACGGTAAACGATCCGGGAAAGCTGGCAGACGTGGTTGCCTCGAACCTGAAGTTGAACGCAGCAGAGGCACAAGAGATACTTCAACTTTTTCACCCTATAGAACGTCTGAAAAAAGTTTCTGAATTTCTGAGCCGGGAGATTGAGGTCTCTGCAGTGCAGGCCAAGATACAGTCTGAGGCCCGGGAAGAGATGAGCAGAACGCAGCGGGATATCTTTCTGCGGGAACAGTTAAGGGCCATACAGAAGGAGCTTGGAGAGATAGACGAAAGACAAAAGGAAATAGATGAATACAAGGCAAAGATAGAGCAGGCAGACATGCCTGAACATGCGGAAGAGGAGGCACTCAAACAGCTAAGGCGTCTTGAATTTATGCATCCGGATTCCTCAGAGGCTGCCCTTGTACGCACATATCTGGACTGGCTTTGCGAACTTCCTTGGACAACTACGACAAGGGACAAGCTTGATATAAAACGGGCCAGAAAGGTGCTGGATGAAGACCACTATGATCTTGAAAAGATAAAAGAAAGGATAATCGAGTTTATCGCCGTCCGCAAACTCAATAGGGGCGTCAAGGGACCGATACTTTGCTTTGTGGGCCCTCCAGGCGTTGGCAAGACCTCCCTTGGCAAGTCCATTGCCCGTGCCCTTGGCAGAAAATTCGCAAGGCTATCCCTTGGAGGAGTCCGGGATGAGGCAGAAATTCGTGGCCACAGACGTACATATGTTGGCGCAATGCCCGGAAGAATCATCCAGGAAATAAAAAGGGCCAGAACCAAAAATCCCGTTTTTATGATAGACGAGGTAGACAAAATAGGAACTGACTTCCGGGGTGATCCTGCTGCTGCACTCCTGGAGGTACTTGACCCAGAGCAGAACAATGCCTTTTCAGATCACTACATCGAGGTGCCCTTTGACCTTTCAAAGGTGCTTTTTATCCTTACTGCCAATGTTATCGACACCATTCCCTCTGCCCTTCTGGACAGGCTTGAACTACTGAGGCTTTCCGGTTACACACCAGAAGAAAAGATGGAGATTGCCAAAAGATATCTAATTGCCAGGCAGATGAAAGAATGCGGTCTCAAGCAGGGACAGCTTGAGATATCAGACAATGCCCTGTCAAAAATAATATCCGAATATACAGAAGAGGCCGGACTAAGAGAGCTTGAAAGACAAATAGCAGCCGTTTGCAGAAAGGTGGCATGCAAGGTGGCAGAAGGTGATACAGGCCCTTTCAGACTCACTGCCGGCAACCTGCACAAGTACCTGGGTCCACCCAAGGTGCTTTCAGACTTTTTCAGGGAAGACAGCCAGGTAGGTGTTGCAACTGGCCTTGCCTGGACAGCCTATGGGGGTGAGGTGATGCGTATAGAATGCCAGATTATGCCTGGCAAGGGAAACCTCACCCTTACAGGACTTCTCGGAGAGGTTATGAAGGAGTCGGCCCAGGCGGCCCTTAGCTGGATAAAATCAAGGGCCGATAAACTTGGCATTGACTCGCAGGTATTTGAAGAAAAAGATGTGCATATCCATATTCCCTCAGGAGCCATACCAAAGGATGGACCTTCTGCAGGTATCACTCTGACAACAGCCCTTGTCTCTGCCTTTACCAAAAGGCCCGTAAACAAAGACGTGGCCATGACCGGGGAAATAACCCTTACGGGCAGGGTACTTCCAATTGGAGGGCTCAAGGAGAAATCCATAGCTGCCCTCAGAAAGTCCATTTCAACCATTATAATACCAGAAAGTAACATGACCGATCTAGACGAGGTTCCGGAACAGATAAGAAGACAACTCGAGTTCAAACCTGTAAAGACAATGGACGAAGTCCTTGACATAGCACTGCTTCCAGAACACGGGTCAAAAGAAAGGGTGAAAAAGAAAGATGTCTGAAATAAATATCAATAAAAAAAGACTTGCAGATATCTTTGTAAAACTTGTGAAAATAGACAGTCCTTCACGCCACGAAGGCATGGTGGCAGAGTTCATAAAAACTTGGTTCAAAAAGAACGTGCCAAGCTCCTGCGTATTGGAAGACGAATCCCAGCCAGAGACCGGTTCAGATACGGGCAACCTTATCATCAAGATTCCAGGCAACATCCAGGCCCCTGCAATCTTCTTTAACGCACATATGGACACTGTGGAGCCAGGGAGAAACATAAGGCCTTTATTTGAAAACGGCATGTTCAAGACGGATGGCACAACCATTCTTGGAAGCGATGACAAGGCTGCCATAGCCATTATGATGGAGGCAGCTTTATGCCTACAGGAACAAAAGGTTGAACACGGTCCATTTGAAATCCTGCTTACAACCTGCGAAGAAATTGGTCTTCTTGGAGCAAAGGCCCTTGACCCTTCTCTTTTGGACTCAAAGGCAGGGCTTGCCCTTGATACCGAAGACCCGGACTCTGTCATAAACAGGGCTCCTGCTGCCATACGCTTTCACATAAATATTAACGGACTTGCAGCACACGCAGGCCTTAACCCTGAAAAGGGCATCAGCGCAATCAAGGTGGCTGCATATGCCATAGACAGGGCACCCCAGGGCAAGCTAGATCAAGAAACAACCTGCAACATTGGCCTTATAAAGGGAGGAACAGCCACCAACATCGTTCCTGATCTGGTGCAGGTGGACGGAGAGGTCAGAAGTCACAATGAAGACAGATT
The DNA here is from genome assembly GCA_027067775.1 of Deltaproteobacteria bacterium. Classification (GTDB taxonomy): domain Bacteria; phylum Desulfobacterota; class Dissulfuribacteria; order Dissulfuribacterales; family QOAL01; genus JAADCZ01. Next base: position 1,050 of record JAMOVK010000098.1, on the reverse strand, counting down.
AAAAGAAGTCCAAGACCAGATTGTTGCGTGTTTCTATAAGGCAGCAAGACATTATAAAAAAGACCAGGCTGCCACCCATCCTTACGTTGCCACAACAGTGGAAGATGACTACCCGCTTATGAATGTTCCTGAGAATCATCCTCTGACCATAGCGCTACTGACTGCAGGAAGAAGGCTTGGAAGAAACTTAAAGATCGAGATGACTGGTGGAGGAAGTGACGCCAACATACTTAACAAAAAGGGCCTGACCACCTTAATAGTTGGAATAGGCATGCATAAGGTTCACACCACAGAAGAATTTATCAGGCTGGCGGATATGAAAAAAAGCTGCGACCTTATGGTGGAAACACTACAGGCCTGGCACAAAGGTTAAACCAGGCCTGTAATAATCATTCTAACCCTTTTTTGTCATTGCCTTGAAATCTGCATAAATATCCCTTATACGCTTTCTAAGCTCTGCAATCTTCTTGTGAAGATCCTTGTGTCCATAACGAGGCTCTGGCAGGGAAAAAATTATGGTATGAAGCTCGTCGATATAGTTTTCTATTGACTCCCATTCTGCATGGCCTGTTTTCTCTGCATTAGAGATCTCTTTAAGCTCCTCCTCTAAAGTCTTTACTACCTCTTCAATAGCGTCAATGTACTCCTTTGTGATTGCCGCGAGCTTTTCCTGCCGCTCTACAATGTTCATAACGCTCCTCCTTTATTGTGATTTATTTTATAAAAATAAATCACAAAGATGGCCACCGCAAACAAAATGTCAACAAATTAAAAAAATAACAACAAACTTTTTAATATAAATTTTCATTTCCCCTTGCCTTGCGCCTAGCAAAATCATAACTTAATTTCAATGTCTAATTTCGATGAAAGATTTTAAAAAATTCAAAAAGTTACTAAAGCCTAACCTTAAGGAAGGCATTTAAAGATGAAAATCGAGATTGAAAAAATTGTAAATTGTGACGAGGCCGGACAGATGATCTTGAAGCAGGCGGAAGAAAAGGCAGAGAAAATCCTTTCCGATGCAGAAAAACAGCTTGATGAGGCCAAAAA
>JAMOVK010000097.1 GCA_027067775.1 Deltaproteobacteria bacterium | reverse complement strand
CAAAGACCTGATTGATCTAAGAGGGCTTGGAGGCATCGTGGTTAAGGGTATCTCACTTGAGCCACGACAGGGAAACCCCCCGCCCAGAATTCATGAAACCCCTTGTGGCCTATTGAATGCCATTGGGCTTGAAAATGTAGGCATTAGGGCCTTTAAGGAACAGAAAATCAAGTGGCTTAAAAAAGAAAAGATCACCACGATTGTAAACATCCTTGGAAACACCATTGAAGAATACGAAAAGATGGCCCGGGAACTCGACCGTGTAGAGGGCATTGACGCCTTGGAGATCAACATATCCTGTCCAAATGTAAAAGAGGGTGGAGTGGCCTTTGGGACAAGTCCAGAGTCGGCAGCCCGTGTAACAAAGGCTGTCAAAAAGGCATGCGCCTTACCAATAATAGTAAAGTTGTCACCAAATGTTACCGATATATGTGAAATAGCCATTGCTGTGGAAAAGGCAGGAGCAGATGCCATATCATTAATAAATACACTGCTGGGTATGGCCATAGACATTCAAAAAAGACGACCTGTTCTTGGAAACACGTTTGGAGGACTTTCAGGACCAGCTATAAAACCCATCGCCTTAAGGATGGTGTGGCAGGTTGCCAGGGCCACATCTATTCCAATAATAGGTATTGGAGGCATCACCACTTGGCAAGACGCAATAGAATTCTTTATGGCTGGAGCAAGGGCCATACAGGTGGGTACTGCCACTTTGGTTGATCCTGGAGCAGGCGAAAAAATACTCCAGGGTATTGTTGACTTCATGGAAAGGAATAACTATCAATCTATTGATGAATTAAAAATCATAGAATAATTAACCAATATTTAACAGTTATTGGCCTTGACAAACCGCTTTCAAGCAGTTAGATAGGCAATCCTCTAAAGTCTTCCAACGCGAGAAATCTTGCAGATTCGGTTCATCCGCATCAAAATCACTGTTTCAACATAGCTTTAGAGGGCAAACATAAAGGCCCATAAAAGGCCTAAGAAACAATTTTGTCTTATAAACGTAAGAGGTAGGAAAAATGAAGAAAGACCCGCAGAAAGTTAGAAACATAGGTATCAGCGCTCATATTGACGCAGGCAAGACCACTTTGACAGAAAGAATCCTTTACTACACCAACAGGATTCATGCCATCCATGATGTCAAGGGAAAGGACGGCGTAGGTGCCACCATGGATTTTATGGAGCTCGAAAAGGAGCGCGGCATCACCATCACCTCTGCTGCTACTTACTGCGAATGGAACAACCACGAGATAAATATTATTGACACCCCTGGTCACGTAGACTTCACCATTGAGGTGGAAAGGGCTCTAAGGGTCCTGGATGGAGGCGTTCTGGTACTCTGTTCCGTAGGTGGCGTCCAGTCCCAGTCCATCACTGTTGACCGCCAGATGGCCAGATACAAGGTTCCATGCATAGCCTTTGTCAACAAGTGTGACAGAAGTGGGGCGAACCCCTTTAAGGTAGTGGAACAACTCAAGGAGAAACTGCATCACAATGCAGTTGCCATGCAGATACCTATTGGGCTTGAAAACGACTTCAAGGGTGTGGTGGACCTTGTAAAGATGAAGGCCATATACTTTGAGGGCCAACAGGGTGAGCAGATCAAGATAGATGAAATTCCAGCAGAACTCATGGAAGAAGCTGAAAACAGACGCGAAGAACTGATTGATGCCGCCTCTATGTTTTCAGAAGAGCTCATGGAGGCTGCACTTGAAGGAGAAATTCCCGAACAGCTTCTTATAGATGCCATCAGGATTGGAACCCTTAAAAGGGAACTTACACCTGTATTCATGGGATCTGCATACAAAAACAAGGGTGTGCAGCCCCTTCTTGATGCCGTCACCTGGTATCTGCCGCATCCAGGTGAGGTGCAAAATGTCGCCCTTGACCTTGAAAACGATGAAAAGGAGGTCATCTTGAAGCCTGATCCAGAGGCCCCTCTTGTCTCTTTGGCCTTTAAGCTGGAAGAAGGACGCTATGGACAGCTTACCTATGTAAGGGTGTATCAGGGCACCCTTAGAAAGGGAGACTTTATAGTCAACTCCAGGACAGGCAAAAAGGTAAAGGTTGGACGCGTAGTAAGGATGCACGCTAACCAGATGGAGGACATAGAGGAGATTCCTGCAGGTTACATTGGAGCGCTTTTTGGCATTGATTGCGCCTCTGGAGACACCTTTACCTCCCCTGGCATCCGTTACAGCATGACCTCAATGCATGTTCCAGAACCTGTTATTTCCCTTGCTATCGTGCCTGAAGACAACAAGAGCCAGCAAAACATGTCCAAGGCGTTGTCACGTTTTGCCAAGGAAGACCCGACCTTTAGGGTCAGGGTTGACCATGAAACAGGTGATACCATCATATCTGGAATGGGAGAGCTTCATCTCGAGGTTTACATCGAGAGGATGAAAAGAGAGTACAACGCCATTGTTCACACAGGTGCTCCACAGGTGGCATACAGGGAGACCATCACACAAAAGGCCGAATTCAATTACACCCACAAGAAACAGACAGGTGGTGCTGGTCAGTATGGCCGGGTTGCCGGCTACCTGGAGCCGTTTGACGGTGAATTCGAATTCGTGAACAAGATAGTAGGTGGTGCAATACCCACCGAGTTCATCTCCTCTGTAGAAAAGGGATTTAGAAGCGCGATGGACAAAGGACAGCTGCTTGGCTTTCCTGTTACTGGCATACGTGTTGTGATTAATGATGGGCAGGCCCACTCGGTTGACTCTTCAGATACCGCCTTCCAGGCAGCAGCACGAGGTGCCTTTAAGGAAGGGTTTAAAAAGGCCAAACCTGCCATACTGGAACCCATAATGAAGGTGGCAGTAGAGACACCCTCAGAGTTCCAGGGTGCAGTAATGGGAACATTGAACCAGAGAAGGGGAATGATACTTGGTGCACAGGATGAAGGAGACACCTGTGTTATAGAGGCAGAGGTACCCCTTTCAGAGATGTTTGGCTACTCTACGGACCTTCGTTCAATAACTCAAGGCAAGGCCCAGTTTACCATGGAATTTTCATGTTACCGCCAGGTACCCAAGACAGTAGCAGATGAACTGGTAAAAAAGGCCCAGGAAAAAAACAAAAAGGCTGCATAAATGGATGAAGGTCAGCCAGGAAAGAAAACAGGGCGGCATAGCACGCCAAAAAGACACGGACAATGTCATCTATCTCAGGGAAAGGTCAATTGCCATGCTTAAAAAAGATCTCATCTTAAGAAACCCCTTGCGAATACTTGGTACTGAGGAAACAGAACCTCTAAGGGAAGGGGAATTTGGAGCAGTACTTGCCAAGGCAGGAGTGGGAAAGACCGCCTTTCTGGTACAGCTTGCCCTTAGCAATCTTCTTAGGGAAAGAAACGTGCTCCATGTGAGCCTTACGCAACCGGTCAGAAAGGTCTGTCTGTGGTATGAAGAGGTATTTCACAACATATCAACAGAGTATGAGCTCAAAAACACCTCGGAGCTCTGGGATACCATATTGCCCCATCGCTTTATCATGACCTTTAACGTAGATGATTTCTCTGTGGCCAAGCTTGAAGAAAGGTTGAACGATCTGACCGAGCAGGGAATCTTTTTCCCCCAGCTTGTCATTATCGACGGCCTTCCAATCAGCGATGAAAGCCGGGAAACCCTGGCAGAAATGAAGATTCTGGCCAGGGAAATGGGATTTCCAATCTGGTATGCCATAACTGTAAAGCCAGATGACGTTCTGGAATCAGGACAAATTCCTGCCTCTGTGGAGTCCCTCTCCGACCTGTTTGAGGTCCTTATTGGCCTTAAGGCAGCAAAAGGAAGAATCAATGTAATGGTGCTCAAAGGCCAGGCTGATGAAAACATAGAAGATGTTTTCTTAGATCCGGCAACATTACTTATAAAAAACAGTGAATAACAACCGGATAGCAAAACTCCTCAAAGTTGAAAACCTAAAGGTTACCATAAAAGACAAGAAACGCCCCTTGCACCCTGTAAGGGGCGTTTCTTTTTCCTTGACCCAGGGCCAAAGGGTGTGCCTTGTGGGAGAATCCGGATGTGGCAAGACCATGACCGCATTCAGCATATTGCGCCTTTTGCCAGAACAGTTTGCCATTGCGGGAAACATTCTTTTTGATGGTACCGACATACTATCCGTTCCCCAGGAAGACATGAGAAAGATCAGAGGCCATCAGATTGCCATGGTCTTTCAGGAGCCAATGACTGCCCTTAATCCGGTACTGTCTATAGGCTTCCAGATTGTAGAGGCCATCTGTGCCCACAAATCCATTCCCAAAAAAGAGGCAAAAGACCTGGCACTTTCTGTTATGACCAACGTGGGTATTCCAGATCCTGATCTCCTATACAACCAGTACCCCCATCAGCTTTCTGGAGGGCTTAGGCAAAGGGTCATGATAGCCATGGCCCTTTCCTGCAACCCAAGGTTGCTCATAGCTGATGAACCCACTACTGCTCTGGATGTAACCATTCAGGCACAGATTCTCAAACTCATCTGTCACCTAAGTGTCGATATGAATTTGGCCCTCATACTTATAACCCACAACCTGGGAATAGTTGCCAAGGTGGCCCAAAGGGTCATGGTAATGTATGCTGGTTCAATAGTGGAAGACGGGCCTGTAACAGACCTCTTCAGATCTCCTCTACACCCCTACACTAAAGGACTTTTAGCCTCTGTACCCTATGGTGAAGGAATGAAACGTAAAAGACTGACCTCCATTCCAGGGCGGGTACCTGCTCTGGATGAGATACCCAAGGGCTGTGCCTTTAAAGACAGGTGCCAGATTGCCAAAGATATCTGTGGCGATGTCATGCCCCAACTAAAAACAGTTGGCAACAATCGAAAGGTGGCATGTCATCTAGTATAACTGGCTCTGTATAAACCCTTTCTCCATCACTTACTTGGTACAGACCCTTGTCAGCACATCCCAAAAATATATTTTACCCACCAGGAATAATAAAACACATAGTATGGCTGCTGCTGGAACTGTAACAAACCAGGCTCCAAAGATACGCTTGGCCACATCCCTGTTAATACCCGCAAGACCACGGGCCAAACCTATTCCTAGAATCGCTCCAACAAGGGTATGCGTGGTTGAGATGGGAAGCTTTAGTCTGGTGCATATCAAAACTGTTGTGGTTGCGGCCAGGTCTGCTGCTACTCCTCTGGAAGGTGTGATCTCTGTTATTTTCGTACCAACAGTCTGCATGACCCTGTAACCAAAGGTAGCAAGACCGAGGACAATACCACTGCCTCCAAGAACAAGCACCCAAAAAGGGATCCCAACCTTTTGGGCTACATGTCCGGTTTGGAGAACACGTACTACTGCTGCCAACGGCCCGACCGAATTGGCCACGTCATTTGCTCCATGGGCAAAGGCCACTGAACAGGATGTAATTATCACCAGAGGAACAAATACTTGCTCAACAAGGTCTAGCTGTTGAGCAACAGGAAGTTTTTCCTTACCCTTAAGCCTTATTCCTAACCACCATCTGGAAATAAACCAGGCAACAGTACTCAAAAGGATCGTGATATATATGGACATTTGAGGGGTAAGCCAGGTGATGTGGCCTATAACGTGCTTGAGCCCCTTGTAGATGGTGGCAAGCACAACCGATGCGGTAACCGCGGCCACAAGGTATGGCGCGTATTTAATGGCTGCCTTGGTAGGCCTGTCCTGTCCCAGTATGGCCCTGGATATGAATCTGAACACCCAAAATGCCATTATTCCACCTGCAACTGGTGAGACGAACCAGCTGAGCACTATCTGGGTCATTTTGCCCCATTGAACCGAATGCCAGCCTGCGGCAGCGATACCAAAGCCCGCAACTGCACCTACTATGGAATGGGTTGTAGAGACAGGAAGCCCCATGAACGATGATATATTCAACCATATGGCTGCAGAAAGAAGGGCAGAGGTCATACCAATAACAAAAAGCGCTGCTGCCTGTTCTGGAGTTATCCCTGGGATGGACAAAAAACTGTCAGGACTTACAATGCCCTTTCTTACGGTATCGGTAACTGGTGCCCCCACAAGTACAGCCCCAGCAAATTCACAGATCCCAGCCAAGATAACTGCATTTTTGACTGACAGTGCCCTTGAGCCAACAGCATCTGCCATGGAATTGGCTACGTCATTCGCCCCTATATTCCAGGCCATATACAGGCCCAGTAATGCAGTAACACCTATTACGATAGATTCCATATTCCCACCTTACAGTGGCACATCTAACATCAACACCTGACTTTTTATCGAATAAGCATGTTCCGCAGCATATCGCCTGCGTTTTCCGCTTCGTTCGCAACCTGACCGAGGGTGAGGATCATCTTCTCATAAAAAATGATGGTCATGGTATCCACCTCATTTTCCAGTTTGTAGATATCCCTTGAAAGATCCCTGGCTATGCGATCGGCTTTCCATTCCTCTTCTCCGAGGCCATCAAGCCACTTTAATACCCTGCGGGATTCTGCTCCGCTAAAGGAAACTTCTGCCAGGTTCTGGAGTTCAACAGCAGCAGTAAGAAGGGTGCCTGTTACCTGAAAGACCTGATCCACCAACTTGAAAAACTTGTCAATCAGGCTTGGGTGAATCTTGGTGTTTCTTATGGTGAGAATTACCGAAAAGTCCTCTGTATAGTCGGCAATCTTGTCTTGACATCTTAGAAAATTTTCAAGATCGATTTTATCAACTGGCATAAAGACTCGTCTGGAAAGGAGTCCCCTGACCTCGTGCTTTATCTTGTCTGCCTCATACTCTAACTTTGAAACCTTGTTGTGAAGCTCTCGTAAAAGAATGTAATTTTCGTGACTGAGGGCCTCCATGAGGGGCTTTATCATCTCAACACATTCATGGACCTTCTTGGTATGCTCTACCAGGGCTCCAAAGGGAGATTTGCCAAAAAGCTCGGAAATGATACTCATAGGGGCCTCCAGATGAAATATTTAGAAACAAAAAAGGCCCTTTAAAAGGGCCTTTAACCAAATCATAGATACGATTCTATCAATTTTTCAGCTATCTGGACTGCATTGGTAGCAGCCCCCTTTCTAATGTTATCTGCCACTATCCACATGTCTATTCCATTTTCTTGGGAGATGTCTTTTCTTATCCGGCCAACAAAGGTATCATCTTTTCCTTCTGCCTCTATCGCCATGGGATACAAGGCCTCTTCCGGATTATCCAAGACTGTCACTCCTGGAGCAGCCTCCAGAAGCTCCCTTACCTTTTCTATTTCCACAGGCGATTCAAACTGTACATTTACCGATTCAGAATGACCATAAAAAACCGGAACCCTGACACATGTAGCTGAAACCATTATGGAGTCATCCTCCATAATCTTCCTGGTTTCGTTGACCATCTTCATCTCTTCCTTGGTATAGCCATTATCCAGAAATACGTCTATGTGTGGCAGACAGTTAAAGGCTATCTGATGGGGATAGGCCTTGTATTCAAATTCTCCCACATATCCCTTGGACTTTCCAGGTTCATTTCCGCACCCCTTTATCACCCACTGTTTTATTTCCTCTTCCAACTCATCAATGGCCTTTTGCCCGGTTCCAGAAACAGCCTGATAAGTGGAAACAACTATGCGCCTGATCCTTGAATAATCATAAAGGGGCTTTAAGGCGACAACCATCTGAATGGTGGAACAATTTGGATTGGCTATTATACCCTTGGTCTTGTATTGGGCTATGGCATGGGGATTTACCTCTGGTACCACCAGGGGTACCTCAGGGTCCATACGCCAGGCACTCGAGTTGTCAATGACTACAGCACCTGCCTTTGCGGCAGAAGGAGCAAATTCAAGACTTCTTGAAGCCCCTGCAGAAAAAAGGGCAATGTCCACATCATCAAACGAATCGTGATCAAGCTTCTCTACCACCACCTCTTCGCCCTTGAAACGCAACTTTTTCCCTTCGGATCTTTCAGAGGCAAGAAATTTTATCTGCCTTATAGGAAAATCGCGCTCGTCAAGGACCTTTATCATGGTCTTACCCACAGCACCCGTGGCACCTACCACTGCTACAGAATACTCCTTACTCATAATCAGCCCCTCGCTCTGTGCTAACCCTTAACGTAGTCTGCAACCAGGTCACCGACTTCGGTTGTGGAATAGCCCATCTTTCCGGCAGAAAGGCTTTTGAGATGCTTGCTAACAACTGTTTTTACTGCATCCTCTACAGCCTTTGCAGCCTCTTCCTCTCCAAGATAGTCTAACATCATCTGACCGGCACAGATAGCAGCCAGAGGATTGATCACATTTTTGCCAGTGTACTTGGGAGCCGAACCGCCAATTGGCTCAAACATGGAAACTCCCTCTGGGTTGATGTTTCCTCCTGCGGCAATACCCATTCCACCCTGAATCATTGCGCCAAGGTCGGTGATAATGTCACCAAACATGTTGTCAGTAACAATAACATCAAACCACTCTGGATTTTTGACCATCCACATACATGTGGCATCCACATGGGCGTAGTCCTTTTTGATGTCTGGATACTCTTCTCCCACCTCATAAAAGGCCCTTTCCCAAAGATCAAAGGCATAGGTCAAAACATTTGTCTTTCCACAAAGGGTCAGGGTCTTTTTCTTGTTTCTTTTCCTGCAATAGTCATAGGCAAAACGGATACACCTTTCCACGCCCTTTCTTGTATTAATAGACTCCTGCACTGCCACCTCGTCAGTGGTTCCCTTTTTTAGAACACCCCCTGCACCTGCATAAAGCCCTTCTGTATTTTCCCTCACAACCACAAAGTCTATATCTTCAGGCCCCTTGTCCTTAAGAGGTGTCTCTACACCAGGATAGAGTATAACCGGCCTCAAGTTTATATACTGATCAAGGGCAAACCTGAGGGCCAAAAGTATCCCCTTTTCCAGAATACCAGGCTTGACATCTGGATGACCTATAGCACCAAGATAGATAGCCTTGTACTGTTTCAAATCTTCTACAGCACCCTCTGGCAAGACCTCTCCAGTTTTCAGATACCTGTCTCCACCGTAATCGTACCATGTCATGTCTAGTTCAAAGCCGAATTTCTTGGCCGCTGCTTCCAGCACCTTTACTCCTTCTCGAACAACCTCAGGGCCGGTTCCATCTCCAGGAATTACTGCAATTTTGTACTTGGTCATATCGGTTCTCCTTGAAATTTAAGATTGTTGACTTTCTATCTTTTTCATTATGTGAGAAATTAGTCCTCCATCCCTTATGAGTTCCTGCATAAACGGAGGAATGGGCTGGGCCTTCATGGTCTTACCTGTTGTAAGATCAATAATTTCACCAGTATCTGCGTCCACTTCCACCTCGTGCCCTTCCTCTATGAGCTTTGGAGCCTGTTCACACTCGAAAATAGGAAGCCCCATATTAAAGGCATTTCTGTAAAAAATGCGGGCAAAACTTGGAGCTATTACACAAGCAACCCCTGCCGCCTTAAGGGCTATGGGGGCGTGTTCCCTTGAAGAACCGCATCCAAAGTTGCTATCAGCAACTATTATGTCCCCCTTTTGCACCTTGTTTGGAAACTCGGGATCGGCATCCTCCATACAGTGTCTGGCAAGCTCATCAGGATCAGAGGTGTTAAGATATCTTGCAGGAATAATGGCATCCGTATCTATATTTTTTCCAAACTTCCAAACTCTTCCTTTAAGCTTCATGTAACAATCCTCTTTAACAAATTTTTATAACTCAGAAGGGCTTCCAATGCGTCCAAGCACTGCGCTTGCTGCTGCAATGGCAGGGCTTGTCAGATACACCTCGCTTTCAGGATGCCCCATTCTTCCAACAAAGTTTCTGTTTGTAGTAGAAAGGGCCTTTTCCCCCTTGGCCAAAACCCCCATGTGTCCACCAAGACAAGGCCCACAGGTAGGAGGCCCTATTATAGCACCTGCCTCTGAAAATATCTTTAAATACCCTTTTTCTAAGGCATCGGCCCAGACCTGTGGGGTTGCGGGAAGGATGATGAGCCTCAATCCCTCGGCCACCTTTTTCCCTTGAAGTATTTGAGCGGCAACTGCAAGGTCTTCAATCCTGCCATTGGTGCAAGAGCCGATAACAACCTGGTCCAACTCCACTATGCCCACTTCAGACATGCCAATGGTATTCTCGGGCAGATGCGGGAATGCTATCTGTGGCTCTATATTGGTACAATCATACTCTATAACCTTTTTATAGGCAGCATCGCTGTCACTTTCGAAAAACTTGTACGGGCGTTTGGCTCGAGGCTCCACATACTGTTTGGTCTTCTCATCTGGATTGATAAGACCAGCCTTCCCCCCTGCCTCTATAGCCATGTTGGACATGGTCATCCTCTCGGCCATGGACATATTTTCTATCACCGGCCCTGTAAACTCCATTGCCATGTACAGTGCCCCGTCTACGCCGATGTCACCTATTGTGTACAGAATCAGGTCTTTTCCACTGACCCAGGGTTGGAGTTGCCCACTATATACAAACTTTATGCTTTCTGGCACCTTGAACCAGGTCTTTCCAGTAATCATAGCAGCTGCCAAATCCGTACTGCCAACACCTGTGGCAAAGGCCCCAAGGGCTCCATAGGTACAGGTGTGGCTGTCTGCCCCTATCACCACATCTCCAGGCAACACTATGCCCTTTTCAGGCAGCAAACAATGCTCCACTCCAACCTCACCACCTTCATAAAAATGGACAATGGCCTGCTCCTCAGAAAATTCCCTGAGCAGTCTGACCTGTTCGGCACTCTTTATATCCTTGTTGGGAGTAAAATGATCTGCCACAAGGGCTATTTTCGTCCGGTCAAAGACCTCTTTTACACCTGTTTTCTTAAATATCTCAATGGCTATGGGTGCCGTTATGTCATTACCCAAGGCGATGTCAACATCTACCTCAATAAGCTGACCAGGTTCAACATGGTCAAGACCAGCATGATCAGCCAAAATCTTCTCTGCAATTGTCATGGGTTGGCTCATAGAAAAACCCCTTAAATCTTGATTTTATAAATACACAAATATCGATACTCAAAAACACCTACTTGTATGCCAAACGATTAAGGGCAGTAAGGTATGCCCTCACACTGGCAGTAATGATATCCGGGTCTGCACCTTGGCCGGTAACCACCTTGTCCCCCTCCTGGAGCCTCACAGTCACCTCACCCTGGGCATCGGTTCCTCCTGTAATGGAATTAACCGTAAATCTCAGCAGACTGCTTTTGGTTTGTACAATCTTTGACACTGCATTAAAAGCCGCATCAATAGGCCCTGCTCCAATAGAGACCGCAACCTCTTCCTTGCCATCAACCTCTATTCCAACAGTGGCAGTCGGACGGATTCCGCTACCTCCCGCCACATGAAGATAGGTAAGTTTGTATTTTTCAGGAATCCTTAAGATCTCCTCTGCTACTATGGCCTCAAGATCCTCTGGAAATATCTCTTTCTTTTTGTCTGCCAGTTCCTTAAACCTGTCAAAGACCCGACCCAGCTCCTCTTCTGACAGCTCATAACCCATCTCCTCAAGCTTTGCCTTAAGGGCATGCCTGCCAGAATGCTTACCAAGGACAAGGCTTCCTGATGAAAGCCCAATGTCTCTGGGATCCATTATCTCGTAGGTCGTCCTTTCCTTCAGCACGCCGTCTTGATGAATGCCCGACTCATGAGCAAAGGCATTTGCCCCAACTACAGCCTTGTTAGGCTGCACAACCATGCCAGTAAGCATGCTCACCATACGACTGGTGGCAGCAATGTGTCTTGTGTTTATGTCAGTTTCAAAGGGCAACAGATCATGCCTGGTACGGATGGCCATCACGACCTCTTCCATGGCAGTGTTACCTGCCCTTTCCCCGATTCCGTTAATGGTACATTCTACCTGTCTTGCTCCTGCATTAATTGCAGCTAATACGTTCGCCGTGGCAAGTCCAAGGTCGTTGTGACAATGCACGCTAAGAACCGCTTTATGGATGTTGGGGGTGTTGTCCATCACGTATTTTATCATACGGCCAAAGTCCCAAGGTATGGCATAACCAACCGTATCTGGAAAGTTTACCGTTGTTGCTCCACAGTCTATTACCCTTTCAAATACCTGGCAGAGAAAATCCAGGTCCGTGCGGCTGGCGTCTTCTGCTGAAAATTCTATATTTGAGGTATAGCGGGAGGCATACTTTACAGCCTCTCCAGCCATCTCAAGCACTTCCTCTCTGGTCTTTCTGAGTTTATACTTAAGATGTATGTCAGAGGTTGCAAGAAAGGTGTGAATCCTAGGATCGGCCCCCTCCTTGATTGCCTCCCAGGCTGTGTCTATATCTTTTTTCGTAGCCCTTGCAAGGGCAGCCACTTGCAATCCTTGGAGTTCCTTGGCCAAGGTCTTAACACCTTCGAAATCTCCAGGAGACGCTATTGGAAAGCCCGCCTCCAAAACGTCAACACCAAGTTTTTCAAGCTGGCGTCCTATCTGAAGCTTATCCTGCATATTAAGAGCAACGCCAGGAGACTGTTCCCCATCCCTAAGGGTGGTATCAAATATTATTATCTTATTGTTGTCTGGTTTTTTTTTGTCTGAGGTGCCCATGGGATTACCCCCCTTTTTAGATACCTGCCACTATTTTGCAGATGCTTTATCTGTCTGTCGATTTCTCTTTAAAAGCAATGAACCTAAGGGATGTAGCAGGGGTCCGGACAAACAGTAAAATAGAAAAAGTACAAAAAGGGTAACCTTTGGCTCAATGGCTATGACAACCATGGTTAACAGCAATGCTACCAGTCCTCTAAATGGATGCTGGTTAAACCACTGCATTTCCTTGAAACTGAAGTAACGTACATTACTAACCATAAAAAAGGACAGGGCATAGATCATTATTAACAGACCGTAGTGATGAACAGGACCTCCGATTCCGAAATGATCACACATTAGCACTGTTGTAGCCACCATAGCTGCTGCTGATGGACATGGAAGACCCAGAAAAAAACCTTTGGAACCTGGTCCGGATGAACCAATGGTATTAAATCTTGCAAGCCTGAGCGCGGTGGTAGCCACATACAGAAAGGCGGCAAGCCAGCCCAAACGCCCAAAACTCCTCAGTCCCCAGGTAAATGCAAGCACTCCAGGAGCCACTCCAAATGCTACAAGATCTGCAAGTGAGTCGTATTCCAAACCGAATTTGCTAGTTGTACCTGTAATACGCGCAACCCTGCCGTCAAGTCCATCAAAGATACCAGAAACAAGGATTGCCCAAGCTGCAGCCAAAAATTTGCCATCTATACTGGAAACAAGTGAATAAAAACCTGCAAAAAGGCTTATACTGGTCAGCAGATTTGGCAGAATATATGCCCCTCTCTTTGGATTCTTAAACTGTTTTTTATCCAGCGTCTCTGTCATTTAGACACTCTCCATTTTGCCCAAAACACTTTGGCCAGCTAAAACATGATGGCCTTTCTCAACTGTCACTTTAACCTTTTCTGGCAAATAAACATCAAGTCTTGATCCAAACCTTATCATTCCATAACGCTGCCCGAGCCTCAACTTGTCACCCGGCTCTGCCCAGCACACTATTCTCCTTGCAACAAGGCCAGCTACCTGAACCACTGTAACCCTGCGGCCTTTCACATCCTCTAGAAGCATAGCAGCCCGTTCGTTTTCAACCATGGCCCTTTTTTTATTTGCGCACAGGAAACATCCCTGTTGATACTTTATATCAACAACGCGCCCATGGATTGGAGCCCTGTTCACATGACAGTTAAAAACGTTCATAAAGATACTAATCCTGATGGAAGCATCACCAGAAAAATAGGGTTCCTGGTCCCTTGTTACTTCAATCACCTTACCATCGGCAGGCGAAGTAATCAAATCTTCACCAGTAGGTACAATCCTGTCTGGATCTCTAAAAAAATAAAGGATAAATCCTGTAAGCGACAAACATAAAAGTGCTGCAACCTTGAATTGAAGCACCGCCAAAACAACAGTAGCCAAGGTGGATATACCTATGAACGGTACACCCTCCTTGGCCACAGGCACTCGGACATTATGCATGACTTGACTCTACTTCTTGAGCCAGCTCATCATTTCTCTTAATCTCTCTCCCACCTGCTCCAACATATGCTCCCGCTCTCTCTTTCTAAGCGCATTGAAAACGGGACGATTGACCCTGTTCTCGAGGAGCCATTCCTTAGCAAAGTTGCCTGACTGTATTTCCTCTAATATACGTTTCATCTCCTGTCTGGTTTCCTGGGTTATGACTCTCTTACCCCTAGTCAGATCGCCATATTCGGCAGTGTCGCTAATAGAATATCTCATACGCGACAGACCACCTTCATAAATAAGATCGACAATCAGCTTTAGTTCGTGACAACACTCAAAATAGGCAATCTCAGGCTGATATCCGGCCTCCACCAGGGTTTCAAAGCCAGCCTTGATGAGTTCACTAACACCGCCGCAAAGGACACACTGTTCACCAAACAGGTCTGTCTCTGTCTCTTCTTTAAAGGTGGTCTCAATTACCCCTGCCCTGGTGCCTCCAATCCCCTGGGCATAACCCAAGGCAAGATCCAATGCGTTACCAGAGGCATCTTGTTCTACAGCCACAAGACACGGAACTCCTCGACCAATTTCATACTCACGCCTTACCAGATGGCCAGGACCTTTTGGGGCTACCATGGCCACATCCACATCCTTTGGTGCCACAATCTGACCAAAGTGTATATTGAAACCATGGGAAAACAGAAGCATATTCCCAGAGTCTAGATTCGGCTCTATATCCTGTCTGTAAAGGTCTGCCTGAACATGATCTGGGACAAGGATCATGATCAAATCCGCCTTCTTGGCTGCCTCAGCTGCCGAGACCGGTTTAAACCCGTGCTTTACAGCCAGATCATAATTGGCAGAACCAGGTCTCTGACCAACGATTACATTAAGTCCACTATCCCGAAGATTCTGTGCATGGGCATGGCCCTGGCTTCCATAACCTATGACGGCTATGGTTTTCCCCTCCAGAATGCCTTTCTTGACGTCTTTATCATAGTATATTTTCATCTTTAGGCTCCACTCCTTAGACGGTCTTCTTTTCACGCTGTATAGCAATGGTTCCCGTCCTAGTTATCTCCTTAATTCCTATGGGCTTAAGCAGTTCCATTACAGCCTTAAGCTTTGACTCAGGACCTGTTACCTCAATGGTGTACGTCCTAGGGCTTACATCAACCACCTTGCACCTGAAGATGTCGCACATCCTGAGCACTTCTGCCCTGGTCTCATCTTCTGCCTTTACCTTTATGAGGGCCATCTCTCTTTCTACAAATTCGCCTTCACTAACATCCACAACCTTGTACACATCCACAAGTCGGTTAAGCTGCTTTATTATCTGTTCAATAATGAACTCGTCTCCCGAAGTAACCAAGGTGAGATGGGACATGGTCTGATCCAAAGTTGGAGCAACACAAAGGCTTTCAATATTAAAACCCCTGCCGCTGAAAAGCCCAGTTATACGAGAAAGGGCTCCAGGTTCATTCTCTACCAGTACAGAAAGGGTATGTTTCATGGGCTAAAACTCCTGACTTTATTATTTTGAAGGCCTGCTAGGCACAGGCCCTGTCCACTCTATTGTCTATCAGCTATACAAGAAGCATTTCTGTTGTTGCCTTACCAGCCGGCACCATAGGGAATACCCCTTCCTCTCTTGCAATCGCAAATTCCATGATGGTAAGGCAGTCGGTTGCAAGACCTTTTTTCAGGGTCTCTTCCACCTCTTCGGGTTTGGTTGCCCGAAAACCTTTGGCACCGTATGCTTCGGCCAGTTTTACAAAATCCGGAGTCATTGAAAATTCCGTAGCGGCATAACGCCTGTCATAAAACAGTTCCTGCCACTGGCGAACCATACCGAGGAATTGGTTGTTTAAAATTATGATCTTTACAGGAAGTTTCTGCTCCATGGCTGTAGCCATTTCCTGGATGTTCATCTGTATACTTCCGTCACCTGCAACATCGATTACCAACTTGTTGGGAAATGCCATCTGGGCACCAATGGCAGCAGGGAATCCATATCCCATGGTGCCAAGCCCACCCGAAGTCAAAAGGGTGCGTGGTTTGTCAAATTTATAAAACTGCGCAGTCCACATCTGATTCTGACCGACCTCAGTAGTAATTATGGCCTTGCCCTTTGTCAGTTCGTAAAGCTTTTCTATAACATATTGAGGCTTTATAACGCCTGGTTCAGTCTTGTAGGTAAGAGGATGCCTCTGCTGCCATGCATGAATCTGATCCCACCAAGGTCGAAACTTTTCTCTCCAGACCTCTGGCGGACGACCATCTTCTTCTATGACCTTAACTAGTTTTTTAAGGGCTCTCTTGCAATCACCAACGATGGGAACATCCACCTTTACATTCTTTTGAATGGATGTGGGATCAATATCTATGTGGATTACAGCAGCATTGGGGGCAAAGGCCTCTATCTTGCCTGTGACCCTGTCATCAAATCTAGCACCAACTGCAATAATCAGATCCGTATTGGCCATTGCCATGTTGGCACAGTAGGTCCCATGCATGCCAAGCATGCCAAGACTCTGTTTATGAGTTCCAGGAAAGCCTCCAAGCCCCATAAGGGTCATGGTTACCGGAGCATTGATGGACTCGGCCAGTTTCCTCAGCTCCTTATGGGCATTGGCAATTATCACCCCTCCACCAGCGTATATAATTGGCTGTTTGGCCTTCTCTATCAGTTTAAACGCCCTTTCTATCTGCTTGGTATGGGGTTCTACAACAGGATTGTAGGAGCGAAGCTTTATCTTGTCCGGGTAATCAAATTCGGCTACCTGATTCTGAACATCTTTGGGAAGGTCAATCAACACCGGACCAGGCCTTCCGGAGCTTGCTATGTAAAAGGCCTCTTTAAGGATCGTTGGCAGTTTACGTACATCCTTGACAAGATAATTGTGCTTGGTGCAAGGGCGCGTAATACCAACTATGTCCACCTCTTGAAAAGCATCATTACCAATCAAGCTTGTAGGCACCTGGCCCGTGAATACCACAATAGGTATAGAATCCATATAGGCAGTTGCTATACCCGTTACCGTATTGGTAGCGCCTGGACCAGAAGTTGCTATGCATACACCTACCTTGCCGGTAGCCCTTGCATACCCATCAGCCGCATGTGCTGCGCCCTGTTCGTGCCTGACTAAGACGTGTTTGATGTTGCCATCCTTCTCCATGGCATCGTATACGTCTATAATGGCACCACCTGGAAATCCAAAAACCACATCAACGCCCTCTTGCTTAAGGGCTTCTACTACCATCTGTTTTCCTGGCAACTTTGTCATGTGAATCTACCTCAGAGCTAGAATTTTAAGTGAATCCGTAGCATATTCCCCCTGAAATTCCTTGTCAATGGATAGAAAAGCGCATTTTTTCTATTAATTTTTGATTAGATTTTTCAATTAATCAAAGCTGAATCTAAATTTTATCTCTTTGCTATTTATTATTTGATAAAATCGGGTAATTATTTAGCCTATGAATATAGGTGAAGGCCACATAAAATTACAAAGTCCTGCCAGACGTGCCGGAAGATGGCTCCTTTTATGCATTGCTGTAGGCCTCCTTGCTGGAATCGGTGCCATATTGTTTCACTTTCTTTGCCACTTTGGACACTTCTTTTTCTTAGACTATCTGGCAGGGTACAAACCAAGTCATCCTGCAGGAGATCCTCCTCTTTTTCATCATCACATAAACGGAGAAACCAGAAAATGGATTCTCTGGCTAGTGCCAGCCCTTGGCGGCCTATTAAGTGGTTTGTTAGTAGCCTACTTTGCCCCTGAGGCCCAAGGTCATGGAACCGATGCTGCCATTGAAGCCTATCATAAAAAAAATGGACTAATTCAGCCAAAGGTTCCCTTTGTAAAAATGATAGCCTCTTTTCTCACACTAGGATCAGGAGGTTCAGGAGGCAGCGAGGGGCCAATATGCCAGATAGGAGCCGGACTTGGCTCCTTGCTTGCGCAAAAGCTCAAGGTTCCCCCTAGGGAGATGAGGATTCTTATGGCAGCGGGTCTTGGAGCAGGGATTGGAAGCATATTTAGGGCTCCCCTTACCGGTGCACTTTTTGCCTCAGAAATCCTGTACAAAGATCCGGAATTTGAAGCAGATGTGATTATACCGACTGCCATTGCATCTACCATTGCCTATTCACTTTTCTGCAGTGTTTATGGATGGGGCTCACTGTTTAAAGCAGGCGATTATAAATTCTCCAATGTCCTTGCCCTTGGTCCCTATGCAGTCTTGGCCATATGTCTGGCCATAGGCATATTTCTTTTTGTAAACATATTTTGGGGATTTCATGACTTTTTTCAACAAAAGGTCAAACTGCCCCTGTGGCTAAAGCCAACAATCGGTGGCCTGATGACTGGAACTCTGGGACTTTTCTTGCCTCAGGTCCTTGGTTTTAGTTATGGATTCATTCAGGACGGACTATACAACAAGGTGACTCTGGGACTATTTTTAGCGGTTGCCCTAGGCAAGATACTTGCCACCACCTTTTCTATAGGTTCAGGAGGAAGCGGCGGCGTATTCGGTCCGTCGGTTGTTATAGGAGGCTCCATTGGCGGGGCCGTGGGTCTCTTCTTTCACGATATAGTGCCAAATGTGGTTCCATCGGCATCGCCCTTTATTATCGTCGGTATGGCTGGGTTTCTAGCAGGAAGTTCAAACATCCCCATTTCTGCCGTAATCGTGGTTAGTGAAATAACAAGTTCCTATCATCTTCTACTTCCCAGCATGATGGTTTGCTCATTAAGTTATTTTCTTTGCAGGAGATGGAACCTTTACAGGGCACAGGTGAAAAGCAAAATAGACAGCCCTGTCCACAAGGGAGACTTTCTAAACGACATACTAGAAGGTATAACAGTGAGGGATATATTTAACCCTCACAAGGTATATGCTGTCATTCCTGAAGATATGACCTTTTCACAGTTCAGACGTTTTTTCAAAGCAACAGAACAACACTATTTTCCTGTAGTGGACAGGGAAGGAAAGCTTTCAGGGATCTTCTCTATTAACGACATCCGTCACTTTCTATTTGACAGGGACCTGGGAGATTTACTTATAGTCAAAGACTTCGCCAGAAAAAATGTTATTACCACCAGGCCTTCCGAGGATATAAATACCCTTTTGAGAAAATTCACCATAAGAAACATTGATATGATTCCTGTTGTTGATGACAACGATCCAAGAAAATTCCTTGGAATGATAAGCAGAAGAGAAGTTATAGACTTTTACAACAAGACACTAAACGAATTAAAAGAATCTAAAAAAGATGTGGAAGAGATTCCCTTTTAAAAACTCCGAAAAAAACCCCGGCTAAAAAAACCGGGGAGCAGCCAATCTCCAACAACCCAACCACCATTTATTCAATAAAAAAAGCCCTTCCAAGATTGTTGGAAGGGCTGCCATAGCCAAAAACGTGTTTAAGATTGACACCAAACAGTTTGTAGTCTTATTAACTTTTGACCTTCAGAAAGTCAAGAAAAATTTTACTCATTTTTTCCTGAAGACTGATCTTCTTCTTTAGAAGATGACTCAGACTGAGAGTCATCTTCTGCCTGCGCTACAGCCTCTGTCTCCGCCGATGCGGAAGGGTCTTCTTCCTGAGCTTCAGTAACGGCTTCCTCCCCAGCAGAATCAGCCATCATGCCTTGATCTTCAGCAACCTCATCGGATGACTCTCCATCATCTCCCTCTGCCTTTGCCTCTTCGGCTTCCAGGTCCTCAGCAGCATCCTTGGTTGGCTGCTCTTCCTGTTCTTCTGAGGCACTCGGCTTATCTTCTTCTGTTGTTGAAGCCGCAGGGATGACAGATGGAGCTACCTGTTTCACGGCTTTTTCTTTCTTTTTGCCAGGCTTAATCGCTTTTAGGGATTCTGTTACCAGCTCGATGAGGCACATCATGGCTCCATCGCCTCTCCTAGGACCAATCCGTACTATCCTGGTATATCCACCACGCCTGTCAGCCATTTTAGGAGCTATTTCAGAAAACAGCCTGGCTACCACGGCCTTGTCCATCACAAAAGAAAGAGCCTGCCTCCTTGAATGAAGACTGCCTTCTTTGGCCAGGCTGACAAGCTTATCAGCTATTCTTCTAAGTTCTTTTGCCCTGGTTACAGTAGTAGTAATTCTTCCATGCCTAAAAAGAGAGGTAACCATGTTTCTGAACATGGCCTTTCTATGGGCAGTTTTGACACCAAAATATTTTGTTCTTCTTCTATGCCTCATTATTTGCTACCTTCCTTATCCTCATCTGTTTCAGGTGGTGTCCAACCCTCAAGTTTCATTCCAAGGGTCAGTCCCATGGAATCCAAAATACGAAGAATTTCTTCCAGGGACTTGCGACCAAAATTTTTGGTCTTAAGCATCTCTTGCTCAGTCTTCTGAACCAGCTCTCCAATATAGTGAATGTTGGCATTTTTTAGACAATTGGCAGACCTGACAGAAAATTCAAGTTCGTCTATTCTCTTATTGAGATCTTTAAGCTTGTCCATGTATGGAGGACCTTTGGGCTTTTCCTCTGGTTCCTCGGTCTCATCAAAATTTATAAAGACTGAGACCTGCTCCTTGAGTATCTTTGCCGCATAGGCAACAGCGTCTTCTGGAACAACACTTCCATCAGTCCAGATCTCCATAGTCAGCTTGTCGTAATCTGTCCTCTGTCCAACCCTTGCCTGGGATACCTTAAAGTTGACCTTCTTAACCGGAGAAAAAAGTGAATCCACGGCAATGGTGCCAACTGGCTCCTCTTCCAGGAGAGCTGCGTTTTCCTCAGCAGGTACATAACCCTTACCCCACTTGACAAGCAACTCCATTGATATTTCTCCGTCATCTGTCAGGGTGGCAATTTTATGGTCAGGATTTAAAACTTCACACCCGCCTTCAGGATCGATTAGGTCAGCAGCCGTAAGTTCTCCAGGGCCTCTTTTCTGAACCCTTAATCTCCTATCCTCATCCTTGAACATGCGAAAACGCACACCCTTTAGATTGAGAATTATGGCTGTCACATCCTCTATAATACCGGGAATGGTAGCTAGCTCATGATCGACACCTTCTATCCGAACAGCAACAATTGCTGCCCCTTGAAGAGACGCCAACAGGATTCTCCTAAGGGCATTACCAAGAGTAATTCCATAGCCTCGCTCTAGCGGCTCGCATGAAAACTTGGCATACTTGTCTGTTCTAGTATCTTTCTTGACCTCTATTCTCTTTGGCTTTATTAACTCTCGCCAATTTCTATAAAATGGTTTCTGATTTGTATTAGCCATAATCTCTTATATGATACCGCCTACTTAGAATAGAACTCCACGATATACTGTTCCTGAATGGGCATGGTTATGTGAGAACGTTCGGGCACGGCCTTTACCACACCCTTGCGATTGTCTGCATCCAGTTCCAGCCAGTCTGGGACACCTCTTCTGGCAACAGCCTCTATGGCCTGAACTATTGGCACTATATCCTTGCTTTTTTCACGGACCCTTATTTCATCACCAACTTTTACTTGAAACGATGGAATATCTACACGCCGACCGTTTACAAGAAAATGCCCGTGTTTCACCAACTGTCTTGCCTGAGACCTGGAATCGGCAAATCCAAGCCGATAAACAACATTGTCCAAACGCCTTTCCAACAGAACCAACAGATTTGTTCCTGTTACTCCTTTTTGTCGGTCAGCGATCTCAAAGTAACGCCTAAACTGCGATTCTTTGACTCCGTAAATCCTTCTGACCCTCTGTTTTTCTCTAAGACGGATACCATAATCCGATACCTTTATCCTTCCCTTTCCATGCTGACCAGGGGCGTAACTGCGCCTTTCAAAAGCGCATTTTTCTGAAAAACACCTGTCGCCTTTGAGAAAGAGCTTACTTCCTTCTCTTCTGCACAGTCTACACCTTGGACCTGTATATCTTGCCACTATATTCCTCCAATTCTGATAAAAACGTTAGTTATCCACCTTAAAAAATTAAACCCTTCGTCTTTTGGGAGGACGACATCCATTATGGGGAAGCGGAGTAACATCTCTGATAACAGTTATCTGGAGTCCAGCTGTCTGCAGGGCTCTTAGCGCTGCTTCCCTACCACTACCTGGCCCTTTTACTTCTACCTCCAGAGTACGAACACCGTGCTCCACTGCCTTTCTTGCAGCATTTTCAGCTGCTACCTGTGCCGCAAAAGGAGTGCCCTTTCTAGAGCCCTTAAATCCATTGGCCCCAGCACTAGACCAAGAAATGGTATTCCCTTGCTTGTCTGTAATGGTGATTATAGTATTGTTAAAAGTCGCCTGAATATGGGCAATACCTTCAGGAATGTTCTTTTTTACCTTTTTACCGCCACGTCTCGGTGGTGGCATTTATTCCTCCGTATGTTTCTACTTCTTTTTCTTCTTTATTGCAGCACGACGTGGCCCTTTTCTAGTTCTTGCATTGGTACAGGTACGCTGTCCCCGTACAGGCAATCCACGCCGGTGCCTGAGTCCACGATAACAACCAAGATCCATGAGTCTTTTTATGTTCATGGATACTTCTCTGCGCAAATCACCCTCAACCTTGTATTCGGCATCAATAATTTTACGAATGGCTGTTATATCTTCATCGGTCATCTCATCTGTCTTTTTGTCCCAGGGAATCCCAGCCTTATCCAGAATTTTCTGGGCAGATGTTCGACCAATACCATAAATGTATGTAAGGGCGACCTCTAGTCGCTTGTTTTTGGGTAGATCAACCCCTGCAATACGTGCCATTTTTCCCCCTAATACTAACCTTGACGTTGCTTGTGTCTCGGGTTTTTACAAATAACCCGTACAATACCTTTACGTCTTATAATCCGACAATCCTTACATCTCTTTTTTACAGATGCTCTAACTTTCATTTTCTAGATCCTCACATCTTGACTTACTTGGACCTGTATACAACACGTCCTCTTGTTAAATCATAGGGTGAAAGCTCAACCGTTACCCTGTCACCAGGAAGAATCCTGATATAGTGCATGCGCATCTTTCCTGATATATGAGCCAATACCTTATGGCCATTGTCAAGCTCTACCCTGAACATTGCGTTGGGAAGAGTCTCTATAACCTTACCTTCTACCTGTATTGCATCTTGCTTGGCCATTGCAACAACCTCTAATATCCTTTACATAAAACCTTCACTAAGTATTTCAGGTCCCTTATCAGTAATTGCTATTGTATGCTCAAAATGGGCAGCCAAGGATCTGTCAGCGGTGACTGCCGTCCAGCCATCACTCATTATTTCAACTTCGTAAGATCCCATCGTCAACATAGGCTCAATAGCTAAAACCATTCCTTTCTTTAAAACAGGACCAGTACCTTTAGCACCATAATTAGGCACCTCGGGAGGCTCATGCAGTGCCCTGCCTATACCGTGCCCAACAAACTTTCGTACAACGCCAAATCCATGACTTTGGGCTACCTCTTGAATGGCATAGGATATGTCTCCCAGCCTTTTCCTGGCCTTGGCCTTGGCTATTCCTGCATACAGCGCCTTCTTGGTCACCTCTAAAAGTTCCTGAGCCTGATCGCTCGGGGCCTGCCCTGCAAAACAACTAAAAGCAGCATCACCATAGTAGCCGTCCAGAATAACACCTAAATCTATACTGACAAGGTCCCCGCCCTTTAAAACCTTCTTCCTGGAAGGAATCCCATGCACAATTTCCTCGTTAACAGAAATACATGTACATGCCGGATAACCATGATATCCCTTGAATGCAGGCTTTGCGCCTACCCTTTTTATCCTGTCTTCAGCAACCTCATCGAGATCTTTAGTAGTTATTCCTTCCCGCACCAAACCCTTTAGTTCCAATAAGATGTCAGAAACAATCTGGTTGGCTGCTCTTAACTTCTCTATTTCCCAAGGCGCCTTGAGAATTATTCTTCGACTGCCTGGTCTATTTTTCACTACGTATCTTGAACAGGGTTACCTTCCCTTAAGCCTAGCACCCTGAATAAGCCCTTCGTAATTTCTTGTTATTAGATATGACTCTATCTGACCCAGCGTATCCATGGCTACACCAACCACGATCAAAAGGGCAGTACCTCCAAAATAGAAAGGTACATTAAATTTGGAAATCAAGACGCTGGGGAGCACACAAACAAACGAAACATAAATGGCACCTATTAAAGTTATACGGGATAAGATGTTGTCTATAAACTCCGCAGTCTTTTTTCCTGGCCTGATACCTGGAATGTAGCCACCATTTTTTTGAAGATTCTCTGCAATGTCTGTTGGATTAATAATGATTGCCGTATAAAAATAACAAAAGAATATGATAAGGGCTACGTATATGCTTTCATAAATTAAACTGCCGGGTCTTAAGGCCTGTGCAACCGACTGCATCCATGGCACCCTAATGAAGTTTGCTATTGTGGCCGGAAACATAATGATGGAAGAGGCAAAAATTGGTGGTATTACCCCCGCCGTATTTACCTTAAGAGGCAGATGTGTACTCTGGCCTCCATAGACCTTTCTTCCTATCACTCTCCTGGCATAATGGATGGGAATCCTTCTGTGAGCCTTCTCCATAAAACATATAAAGGCAACAACGGCTATCATGAGTATCAGGAGAATCAGTAGCAGGGCTGCATTTATCTCACCAGTCTTCATAAGCCTGAAGGTATCAATGATGGCTGAAGGCATCCTGGCCACTATTCCAGCAAAGATAATCAGGGATATTCCGTTGCCAACACCTCTTTCCGTGATCTGCTCACCTAGCCACATAAGAAACACTGTTCCAGACATAAGTGTTAATGCGGTAAGCAAACGAAAGGCCCAGCCAGGATGAGCTACAACCGGAAGCCCGCCAGGAGCAACCATGCTTTCCAATCCGATGGCAATTCCAAGACCTTGAAGAACACTGAGTCCAACCGTTCCATATCTGGTGTATTGGCTCATCTTTTTGCGGCCTTCTTCCCCTTCCTTTTTTAGTTCTTCCAGCTGGGGTACCGCAACCTGAAGCAATTGTAATATGATTGACGCACTGATATACGGCATTATACCCAGTGCAAATATGGAAAATTTACGAAGGGCTCCACCAGAAAACATATCAAACATTCCAAATAGCGTTCCCTGAGCCCTAGAAAAAAACGAGGCCAAGGCTTGGGCATCGATTCCAGGAGTAGGTATCTGTACACCTATCCTGTAAACGGCAAGCATCAACAGCGTGAATATGATCCTGTTACGAAGTTCAGGATAATTCCCCAGGCCTTCGGCTCCCTTTAGCACTTATAGCTCCTAAGATTATAGTTTGTTTTCAAAGTAATATCTTTAACAGCCTATTTGATAGCTATCAATTCGATAGAACCACCAGCGCCCTCTATCTTTTCACGGGCACTACGGCTGACTGCATGCACCTTTAATTGAAGGGCTTTGGTTAAATCGCCATCTCCCAGGATCTTGACATACCTTTCCCTTTTCTTGATAAGACCCTTGTCTTTCAGAACCTCTATATCAATAACACCTTCGTATTCCAGCTTGGCTAATTCAGACACGTTAACAACTCCAAAAGACTTTCTGAAAGGATTTTTAAATCCCCTTTTGGGAAGTTGCCTATACAAAGGCATCTGGCCTCCCTGGAAGCCTGGCGGTATGGCAGCACCTGAACGTGACTTTTGGCCCTTTGAACCACGGCATGCAGTCTTGCCATGACCACTGCCCGGGCCTCTGCCTACTCTTTTCTTTTTTCTTAAAGACCCTTCTGCTGGTCTAAGTGAATCTAAGGTAATCATAACTCTACACTCGCTATCAAAATTTTATGCAGCCTTGCTCTTTTTTGTTCCGGTAATATCTACTCCCCTTAGACTTGAACGAAATACCGAATCCCTGAGTTCCTGCAAACCTTCAAAGGTTGCCCTTAACACATTATGGGGATTGTTTGTACCTATGCACTTGGTCAATACATCATTTATGCCAGCTGCCTCCATTATGGCACGAACAACAGCCCCGGCAATAACTCCTGTACCAGGAGGTGCCGGTTTTAAAAGCACCCGCCCTGCTCCAAAGTGACCAACAACCTCATGAGGAATGGTTGTACCTACCATTGGTACTTCGATCATTGCCTTTCTGGCCTTTTCCGTGGCCTTTCTCAGGGCATCAGGAACCTCTTTGGCCTTTCCCAAACCAAAGCCAACCTTTCCCGCGCCATCACCCACCACGGCTAAAGCGCTAAAAGAAAAACGCCTACCACCTTTAACAACCTTGGCAACGCGGTTAATAAAAACAATCTTCTCAATAAAATCCTGATCTTTATTTTCTATGTTGGTAAGCAACGTCAACCCCTCACAATCTTCTAAAATACTAAGCCGGCTTCCCTGGCTGCATCTGCCAACTCTTTGACCCTGCCATGGAAAAGATAGCCGCCTCTATCAAAAACCACCTGTTCTATACCCTTTGCCTTGGCCTTTTGGGCGATTAACGTGCCCACCTCTCTGGCCATGGCCTTTTTTCCACCCTCTAGTTCCTTTCCTTTAAGCTCTTTGCAGAAAGAAGAAATGGCCACCAGCGTAACTCCCTTTTCGTCATCAATAATCTGGGCAAAAATATGACGGTTACTCCTAAAAACAGACAACCGTGGCCGTTGTCCTGTTCCATAAATCTTTTTTCTGATCCTCAGCTTTCGTTTAGATCTGGCCTTAACCTTTGGATTAGTATTCCTTTTCATGATATCAATCTCGTCCGTTCCTTATTTTGCAGCAGCTGCCTTACCTGCCTTGCGAATGATTACCTCGTCAGCATATCTAATTCCCTTGCCCTTGTAAGGCTCGGGCGGCCTATATGCCCTTATCTTTGCTGCAATAAGGCCTAACAACTCTTTGTCATATCCTTCCAAAATAATCCTTGTCTCTTTTTTGCTGTCCACAGCAGCCTTGATACCCTCAGGCAGAGGAAACTCTATGGGATGGGAATAACCTAGGTTAAGAACAAGGATCTTTCCCTTGACCTCAACCTTATATCCTACACCTGTAACAATTAATTCTCTTTTAAAACCTTCCGTAACCCCATGCACCATATTAGCAATCAATGCTCTGGTAAGACCATGAAGGGCACGGGTTGGCTTAGAATCATCACTTCTGATAACCTTTAACTCATCTCCATCCCTCTCAATTTTTATCTTAGGATGGATGGTTCTTTCCATCTTCCCCTTTGGACCCTGTACAATAAACTTTTGTCCCTCTATTGTAACCTTGGCCTCCTTGGGAAGCTTTATTGGCAATCTACCTATACGAGACATGATAAGCTCCGATTTTACCAAACTTCACATACAACTTCGCCACCAACGCCCATCTGTCTGGCGTCTGCGTCAGTCAGAACACCCCTTGAAGTAGATACTATGGCTATGCCGAGTCCACCTCTTACTACAGGCAATTCGTCTTTTGACACATATATCCTTCTTCCAGGCTTGCTGACTCTCCTTAAATCCTTTAATACCGGCATCTTCTTGTGAAGCTTCAATGTATGATAACGTAATGTTATGCGAATAATGCCCTGTTTCCCGTCTTTGATGATGCGGTAACTATTTATATAGCCCTCGTCCTTGAGTATACGGGCGATATCCGTTTTAAGCCGGGAAGCAGGGATATCCACCTTTTCATGGCCGGCTCTAACGGCATTTCTTATTCTTGTTAACATATCAGCTATTGGATCTGTCATTGACATGAGTCTATACCCTTAACCCTAATTTTATTACCAACTAGACTTTGTAACGCCTGGCAACAGGCCAAAAGAGGCCATCTTTCTAAAACAAATCCTGCAAAGTCCAAACTTTCTCAAATATGCCCTGGGCCTTCCACATATAGGGCATCTGTTATATTTTCGCACCTTAAACTTAGGTTCCCTTTTTACCTTTTCCATCAATGCTTTTCTGGCCAAGATTTCCTCCTACTGTTTCTTAAAGGGCATACCAATTGCCTCTAGAAGACAAAGGGCCTCTTCGTTGGTATTGGCAGTGGTTACTATTGTTATATTCAATCCCTTGATCTTGTCGATCTTGTCATAATCGACTTCTGGAAAAATGATGTGCTCCTTTATGCCCATGCTGTAATTGCCTCTGCCATCAAAGGCCTTTCTGGAAATGCCACGAAAGTCCCTTATTCGTGGAATGGCAATATTAATTAGCTTGGTTAAGAAGTCGTACATACGTTTTTTTCTAAGGGTGACCATGCAGCCTATAGGCATTCCAGCCCTCAACTTAAAGGCAGCAATGGACTTTCTAGCTCTGGTTATAACCGCTTTCTGTCCAGCAATTAAGGACAGTTCTTCTACCGCGGTTTCAAGAATCTTTGCATTTTGTATAGCCTCACCCAATCCCATATTGAGTACTACTTTCTCAATCTTGGGAACCTGCATTTTATTTTTATATCCAAACTCTTTTATGAGTTTAGGAACCGCTTCTTGGTGATATCTCTGCTCAACACTCAACATTATCTTAATGCCTCCCAAAGGCTACTTGATCTCGGTAGGTATCGCTTCCCCACACTTCTTGCAGATCCTGACTTTTGTACCATCTTCTAGTTTTTTCCTTGATATCCTTACAGGATCAGTACATTTGGGGCAGATTAACATCAAATTCGAAATATGAATGGGGGCCTCTTTTTCAATGATACCACCAGAGGTCCTGGGGCCAGGCTTAGTATGCCTCTTGATTATCTGGGCACCTTCTACAATGGCCCTGTACTTACGGAGATCTATAAGCTTTATCCT
Source organism: Deltaproteobacteria bacterium (assembly GCA_027067775.1). Lineage (GTDB taxonomy): Bacteria > Desulfobacterota > Dissulfuribacteria > Dissulfuribacterales > QOAL01 > JAADCZ01. The sequence goes on along the minus strand of JAMOVK010000097.1, from coordinate 5,509 downwards.
GCCTACCTTTCCCCGATCTTTTCCGGCCATAACCATGACCCTATCGTTCTTCCTTAGATATGTCTTTTTTTTATCTTTGACTTTCATCTGTTACCAATCCCCTGGTTAAATTACCTCTGGAGCCAATGAAATTATTTTCATAAACCGCTTGGCCCTCAACTCCCTGGCTACAGGTCCAAAGATTCGAGTTCCAACTGGCTCACCGTATTGATTTATGAGGACCGCGGCGTTTTCATCAAATCTGATATACGAACCATCCGGCCTGGGTATTTCCTTCTTGGTACGGACCACCACTGCACGCGCCACATCCCCTTTTTTAACCTTGGAATTCGGAATGGCCTCTTTAACAGAGACAACAATGGTATCACCAACTCTGGCATATCGTCTCCTGGTTCCACCCAGAACCTTAATACACAGGACCTTCTTGGCTCCGGAATTATCTGCTACATTCAGCTTGGTTTCCTGCTGGATCATTTTTTTAAATACCTCGCATCAAAATTTAAACGGCCCGTTCAACAATCTGTCGGACAATCCAGCGTTTTTTCCTGCTTAGGGGCCGATGCTCCTCTATCATTATTTTATCCCCAACACGACATTCGTTTTGGGGATCATGCGCCATGTACTTCTTTCTTTTTTGGACAAACTTACCATAAATCGGGTGCCTAAATCTCCTTATAACCTCTACTGTCACAGTCTTATCATTCTTATCGCTGACCACCAGTCCGGTAAGAGTCCTGCGTAATCCCTTTGCCTTTTCCATCAGACTTCAGCACCCTCCAACTGTTTCTCTCTAATTATTGTATTCACCCTGGCAATCTCCCTTCTAACAGTTCTCAGCCTTGCAGTATTTTCCAACTGGTGCGTCGCATGCTGAAAACGCAGGTTGAAAAGTTCCTTGCGTAGATCAGTATCCTTTTTCCTTAACTCTTCTATGGTCATCTCTCTCAACTTGTCTGCACCACTCATACCGTATTACTCCTGCTTACAATTTTGGTGGGAATGGGCAGCTTATAGGATGCCAACCTCAAGGCCTCACGTGCTGTCTTTTCGTCCACACCTTCCATTTCATATAGAATTCGGCCAGGTTTGACAGGAGCTACCCAAAATTCCACTCCACCCTTGCCCTTTCCCATTCTGGTCTCGGCAGGTTTCTTCGTAACAGGCTTATCAGGGAAAATCCTTATCCAGATCTTGCCCTTTCTTTTTACATGGCGGGTAATGGCAATACGAGCAGCCTCGATCTGCTGTGCAGTAATCCGTCCGCGTCCTAGCGCCTTTAAACCAAAATCTCCAAAATTGAGCTGGTTACCCCTGTGGGCAACTCCCTTGATACGGCCTTTGTGGTGCTTTCTATATTTAATCTTTTTAGGAGCTAACATCTTTTTTCACCTTATATATCAGCTGAAATATACTCAGCATCCTTGTCTGGTAGAACTTCTCCCTTAAATATCCAGACCTTCACACCTATCACACCATAAGTGGTAAGAGCCTCGGTAAACCCGTAATCGATATCAGCTCTCAGGGTATGAAGAGGGACCCTTCCCTGAAGATACCATTCTCTCCTAGCCATCTCAGCCCCACCAAGCCTACCTGAACAGGCTATACGTATTCCTTGTGCGCCAAATTTTAATGCTAGCCCCACAGCTCTTTTCATGGCCCTTCTGAAAGATACTCTTCTTTCTAACTGAGCAGCCACGTTCTCGGCCACCAGCTGTGCATCCAGTTCAGGCCTCCTCACCTCTGTTATATCTATAAGGACAGGGCCTGTGGCTATCTTTTCCAGACTCTTCTTAAGGGCCTCTATCTCAACGCCCTTCTTGCCAATTACTATACCGGGACGCGCTGTGTGAATCCGTACCCTGACCCTCTTTGCAGCCCTTTCAATTTCCACTTTGGATATCCCGGCATGGGACATCCTTTCCTTAACATGTTTTCTAATGTTATGGTCTTCAAGCACTAACTTGGGATACTCTTTGTTAGCAAACCATTTAGAGTCCCACGAACGCGTAATCTTTAGTCTCAGTCCTATTGGATTTACTTTCTGACCCAAAATTGCCTCCCAGTACAGCGAACTAAAATTCGTCTAAAACTATAGTTATATGAGATAACCTGTGTCTTATACCATAGGCCCTTCCCATAGCTCTCGGACGCCACCTTTTTAATTGAGGTCCTTGATCAACACAAATTTTCTTCACATAAAGACTATCCATATCAAGATTCATGTTCTCTGTGGCATTGGCCAATGCAGATTCCAGTACCTTCTTTATTATTCTTGCTCCCTTTTTGGGAGACAGACTGACTATCTGCATCGCCTCATCTACAGGCTTGTTCCTGATAAGATCCGCCACAAGCCTTGCTTTTCGAGGGGATATGCGCCTGAATTTGCCTATTGCCCTAGCCTCCATGATCAACCTTCCTATTTCTTCTTTACCTTGGATTTTTTATCTGCTGCATGCCCGTAAAAGGTCCTTGTTGGCGCAAACTCACCCAACTTGTGCCCTACCATATTTTCTGTAACAAACACAGGAATAAACTTTCTGCCGTTATGAACCGCAAAGGTCAATCCGACCATGTCAGGAATAATCATAGACCTCCTAGACCATGTCTTTATAACCTTGCGGTCGTTGGTCTCTAGGGCTCTCCTGACCTTTTTCATCAAATGTTCATCAACAAATGGTCCCTTTTTAATTGATCTTGGCACTAGCCTGTTCTCCTTTTTGAGACGTATTACTTTTTATGTCTGCTACGGACTATAAATCTGTCACTGGGCTTCTTACCCCTAGTGCGATATCCCTTTGTAGGCCAGCCCCATGGACTGCATGGATGACGCCCACCAGAAGATTTTCCCTCGCCACCACCCATTGGATGATCAACCGGGTTCATTGCAACCCCTCTGACCCTGGGCCTCCTGCCCAACCACCTGCTTCGTCCTGCCTTACCGATGGAGATGTTCTCATGATCCAGATTGCCTACCTGACCGATGGTCGCACGGCAGTCTTCCAAGAACATCCTAACCTCCCCACTAGGCAGCCTGATCTGCACGTAACGGCCTTCTTTGGCCATCACCTGGGCCGCAGTACCTGCACCCCTGACAATCTGTCCACCTTTGCCCGGTCTCATTTCTATGTTGTGCACCAAGGTACCAAGAGGGATATTCTTTAAAGGCATAGAGTTACCGGGCTTCACATCAGTCACATCATCTGATATCACCTGATCCCCTGTCTTAAGACCAAGGGGTGCCAAGATATATCTCTTTTCTCCATCTACATAGTGGAGAAGCGCTATTCTGGCACTCCTGTTAGGGTCATACTCTATGGCCGCCACCTTTGCCGGAATACCAAGCTTGTTTCTTTTGAAATCAATTACCCTGTATTTCCTCTTATGGCCACCGCCTCTATGCCTACTAGTTATACGTCCGTAAACGTTTCTTCCACTGCTTCGCTTAAGCGGTTCAAGAAGAGACTTCTCCGGCTCCTTTTTGGACAACTCCTCATCCACTACAACGCTCATAAAGCGCCTTCCAGGCGATGTGGGTTTATACTTTTTAATTGGCATTACGCACCCTCAAACAAATCAAATTTTTCATCAGGATAAAGTCTAACTATTGCCCTTTTGGTATCTGGTCTCTTGCCAATAAACTTGCCGCTCCTCTTCTTCTTTCCTTTTCTGTTTAGAATCTGAACGGCCAGGACCTTCTTTTTTAGCACCTTTTCTACCGCTTCTTTAACCTCGATCTTGTTGGCCCGCCTATCCACTTCGAGAAAGATCTGGTTATATTTCTCGTTATGAATCGTGGCCTTTTCCGTAAGGATCGGAGACTTTATAACTGAATAGATATCCTTCATTGCCTTAGCCTCTCATCAAGGGCCTGAACCGCCTTCTCCTCTATAAGAAGATATTCATATTTAAGAAGGTCATAAACATTCACGCCCTTTTCCAGCAATACCTTGACTCCAGGTATATTCCTAGCAGATAGAGTCAACTTCTCATCCTTGTCCAAAGTTACCAGGACTGCCTTTGGACAGGCAAAGAGCTTCAACAGCTCCGCCATCTTTTTTGTCTTGACCTCATCCATTCCAAAATCATTCAGTACGTAAATCCTCTCAGACGCCACCTTATCACTAAGGGCCATTTTAAGGGCAAGTCGCCTGACCTTCTTGGGAAGGCTATACGAATAATCCCGGGGTTTTGGTCCGTGAGCCACTCCACCATGTCTCCATAACGGTGAGCGGATGCTGCCCGCTCTGGCCCTTCCAGTTCCCTTTTGGCGCCAAGGCTTTCGCCCACCACCTCTCACCTCGGCCCTGGTCTTGGTAGAGGCGTTACCTGAACGACGCTTGGCTAGCTGCCATTTGACTACTTCATGAAGGAGACTGACCTTTGGCTCAACACCAAATACAGCGTCTGAAACCTCTATGTCTCCAACCTTTTCTTTTTGTGAACTATATACTGCCAGGGTTGCCATGATTTGCCCTGTCTCCTACACTCTATTTAAAATAAACAAGCACCATCTGATTGATGGCACCAGCTACACCGCCCTTTACAAGTAGAAGATTTTCTTCTGGACGGACATCTACTATAAACGAATTCTTTACTGTCTTGCGCTTACCACCCATACGACCAGGCATCTTCTTTCCCTTAAGGACCCTAGAGGGATATGCACTCATTCCAGTGGATCCGACAGCTCTGTGATGTTTAGAACCGTGTGCCATTGGACCTCTTGAGAAACCATGCCTTTTAACAGTTCCTGTAAATCCCCGGCCCTTGGCCACGCTAACAATATCCACCAGCTGACTTATATTAGCATCAGACAGGGTCAGTCTCTGGCCAGGTTCAAACTCATTTGGATCGTCTACAGGGATTTCCTTAATGTACCTGAATCCACTGTCCACTCCGGCCTTTTCCACATGCCCCCTCATAGGTCTGTTCAGCCTTTTTAAAGGCTTCTGCCCAAAACCGATCTGCAGGGCATTGTAACCTTCCTTGTCTGCCGTTTTCCTTTGCAAGACCACACAGGGGCCAATTTCTAGCACCGTTACTGGCACACTAGAGCCATCTTCACCAAAAACCCTGGTCATCCCGATTTTTTTACCCATAAGGGCATTGATACCAGCCATTACCGTAGTCCCCAATTATAGTTTTATTTCTACATCGACGCCTGCAGATAACTCGAGCTTCATTAGCGCATCTATGGTCTGCTGGGTCGGCTCAAGAATATCTACCAGCCGCTTGTGAGTTCTCACCTCAAACTGTTCCCTTGACTTTTTGTCAATATGAGGCGATCTGAGCACCGTGTACCGACTGATCCTAGTAGGCAAGGGGATAGGGCCTGCAATCCTCGCCCCTGTCCGCCTTGCAGTATCAACTATTTCATTGAGTGACTTATCAAGCTGCTTATGGTCGTAGGCCTTGAGCCTTATTCTGATTCTCTGCGTAGGGACCATCATCCCAGTAACACTCCTTAAGTTAAAAAGCCTTATTCAATTATCTTACTTACAACACCGGCACC
>JAMOVK010000096.1 GCA_027067775.1 Deltaproteobacteria bacterium | reverse complement strand
TTTTGTCTGGAAAGGGAGACAAGTGTTTTAAAAAAGGGTAAAAATATAGAAAAGTTAGACTCCTTGCGCGCTCTCACCCACGCCTCATGAGCAAGTACGCTTTGTCGCGAAAGTTCTTCAACTAGAGGGGTAGGAAGCCTTTTTTGACGTATATAATCTCGTCTCCACTGCCTAAGACATACGTATGCGTCGTTGTCACGGCTTTTGGGTTCTGCTGATTCGAACAGTTCTTCTATCAGCTGGCCAGTCCTTTTGGCAGTAACCCTTTGATGGATTAAACGAGATAGGGTAGCGTTTTGTTCCGCCCTGTTTGCCTGGCCCTTTCGAGGCATGTATGTCTCTTGATCCCAATCAAGGAGCCTTCTCGTACCTCTAAGATGTGTTATTTCGGTAAATATCTGGCGAAGTTCGTCAAATCTGTCTCTGTTGAATTTCATTTCATGTCCTGGTTGTCGTGTTTTGCAAGTTTTTCCACCTTTGTTTCAAAGGTGTCCTCCACGCGATCGTAGCGCATCTGCGTAATCTGTTCTGATATAAGTCCCAGTAGAAAGACCATTATGCTTACGCTCAACAGTAATGCGGACATGTTGGTGAAACGTTGATAGAAGGTGTAGGTGTAAAGATAATATAAACTTCCCAATATGAAAAAGGAGATGGAGACAGGTAGAAAGACACGTAGCGGAGAGTAGAGGGTGGCGATTCTTAAAATGATTAGGATGAACCTGGAGCCATCTCTAAACAGAGAGATCTTGCTTTTGCCAATTCGTTTTTCCACCTTAATTGGAACATATTTTACAGTAAGTCCGCTTCTAAGATAGGCCAGCGTACTTGTGGTTGGATATGAAAAGGTGTTTGGAAATAGATACAGGTAACGTCTTACAGTGCTGGTTTCAAAAAGGCGAAAGCCTGAAGTAAGGTCTTTAATGGGAAACTTGCCAACATAAGAGGCCAGCTTATTGTAGCACCAGTTAGCTATCCGTCGGCCTAAGGATGCCTGGCCTTTACTGTCTCTTGCTCCAACTACCAGGTCGTATCTTTTGGAATATCTAAGGAGTTTTTTTATATCCTCTGGTCTGTGCTGACCATCTCCATCCATAAGGACTACATATTTACCCTGTGCATGCCTGATTCCTGTCTTAACGGCAGCTCCGTTTCCAATGTTGTATGGGTGTCTTATGACTTCTGCTCCTGCCTCGAGTGCCTTCTGGGCCGTGTTGTCACTGCTTCCATCATCCACCACCAAGATCTGGAAGTCAGGGTAAAGGTGGCGGATTTTTTTTATGGTTTTACCTATTGCCGCCTCCTCGTTAAAGGCAGGTATGACTACGGTGACACTATCTTTATAGTGCATCAGGTCTGTTGTCATTGTCATTGCCAGATTGTTGGATAAGACCGTAGGCCTTGCCGATTTTATAAACCAGGTTCATAAAACCTTTTGGAAGGGGAGTGTCACGATCCTCGATGAGAATTCCAGCCTCTTTTGCCCTTGCAAGGATCTCTGCACTGAAGTCAGGCATACCTTCACAGTGATTGCAAAGAAAGTGAATGCGCAGCGCATCGGTAAGGGGTATTAAAAGCTCTGGAAACCTTTCAGGAACCTTTGATAGCTCTTCATCAATGAGTTTTTTGTGTTTTGTAGCAAATTCCTTGTACGGATGTTCGGGATTAGGGGTTCCAAAGAGGCGATTTATAACAGCTGCAGCCAACAGTCTTTGAAATTTTTCCCCCTTGTTGGAATAGCTTTTTTTAAAGGCCTTTTTGGCCTCCATGAAAAAGATCATTCTTACCACATCCACGCCTTCCCTCAGGCTCTGAATAAATCCTCTTTCATTTTCCATTTCCATTCCTCAAGATATGTGATGAAGCCATGTGGATTCCTTACTAAATGAGAAGGTTATCCCAGCTTTGGTTTTTTGTCTAATCCAATTTGTTCGTTGAACTTTGGGCCAGTTCTTGTTATAAAAGCACATTTAACGTCTCGTAGGGGGAATTTTTTAAATGGAAAAGGTTTCAGAAGCAACACAGGACACAATTACAGCCGCACCAAGTGCGGAAGTGGCTGATGAAAAGGCTGCGGAAAAGGTGCAAGAGCAAGAGAGCACCGAAATTCAGGCCTCTAACGGGTCTGAAAACGAGGCCATGTCTGATGACACCGAAGACATGGGCCAGTTCGAAGAACTTTTCGAACAGAGCCTCCGTTCCTTTCAGGAAGGAGAAATAATAAATGGGACAGTAGTTAGCGTTGATCATGACTATGTGATGGTGGACATAGGTTACAAGTCAGAAGGTCTCATTCCTTCCAGGGAATTTCTGGATGCCGAAGGTAACCTTACTGTCAAGCCTGGTGATACTGTTGAGGTTCTGGTAGAGCGCTGGAATCCGGAAGATGGAACCTTAAGGGTGTCCCATGCCAAGGCGGTCAGGCGCAAGGTATGGGATAAGGTGATAGAGGCCTTTGAGGCAAAGGAACCCATTGAGGTAACGGTTATTTCAAAGGTAAAGGGTGGGCTTACCGTGCTTATTGGCGAAGGTCCAGGTGGCATAAAGGCATTTCTTCCCTATTCCCAGGTGGATGTAAAACCTCATCCCAACCTGGACAACGTAATAGGCGAAAAATTTTTATGTTCTATCCTGGATTATAACAGAAAGCGTCAGAATGTTGTTGTTTCTCGCAGAGAGCTGCTGGAAAAGGAGATAGCCGAGAAGAAAAAAGAGACCCTGTCAACTCTTGAGGAAGGGCAGGTGCGGGAAGGTGTTGTGAAGAATATCACCGATTATGGAGCCTTTGTTGATCTTGGCGGTATCGACGGGCTTCTTCATGTCACTGACATCTCATGGGGCAGGGTTGAACATCCTTCAAAGGTTCTCAAAGTAGGGGACACTGTAAAGGTGAAGGTGCTGTCTTTTGACAAGGAAAAGGAAAAGGTAGCCCTTGGCATCAAACAGCTTACAGAAGATCCCTGGCTCAAGGTGACAGAAAAGTATCCTGAAGGTGAAAAGGTTACAGGCAGGGTTGTAAATCTGACAGAGTATGGTGCGTTTGTAGAGCTTGAAGAAGGTGTAGAGGGGCTTATCCATGTCTCTGAGATGTCTTGGACCAAAAGGATCAGGCATCCAAAGCAGGTGGTAGAAGTAGGGGATGAGGTTGAGGCAGTGGTTCTAAAGGTTGATCCTGAGGCCAGAAGAATTTCCCTTGGCCTAAAACAGGTTCAGCCAAATCCGTGGGACCTTGTCAAGGAACGTTATCCAGAAGGTACTGTAATCGAAGGTACTGTTAAAAATATCACAGATTTTGGTCTCTTTATTGGCATAGAGGAGGGAATAGACGGCCTTGTGCATGTCTCTGACCTGTCTTGGAGTAAGAGGGTCAAGCACCCCTCGGAACTCTATAAGAAGGGAGACAAGATACAGGCGGTCGTTCTTAATATAGACAAGGAGAAGGAGCGTTTTTCCCTTGGAGTCAAACAGCTTCAGCCTGATCCCTGGGAGTCTGCGCCAGAGAGATTTCCTGTTGGTAGCAAGGTGACTGGCAAGATTACCAATGTTACCGACTTTGGTATATTTGTAGAGCTTGAAGAGGGTATTGAAGGACTTATACACGTATCCGAGATCGCTCCAGGAAGGCCCAAAAGTCCTGTGGGCAAGTACGAGGTAGGAAATGAGATTACTGCCAAGGTAATCAATGTTTCGCCTAAGGACAGGAGAATCGGTCTTTCCATCAAGAAGATGATGGAAGACGAGGAACGGTCCTTCTATTCCGAATACAGTTCCTCTCAAGCTGCTCCGACAACCCTGGGCCTTTTGCTTCAGGAGGAGTTGGTAAAGGATAAGTCAGACTCTGGAGACAGATCTTAAAATCGGGAACAGCCTAGATGTCAGAAGTAGAGAATAAGGGAGGGAAAACAAGGGCCTTTCTCATTGTGCTAGCAACAATAGGAGGGCTGGCCCTCCTTGTTTTTTTTCTGTTTTTTATATTGATTGCCTCTTTGGTTTTAAAAAGCGGGGTATCCCCTTCATCTCTGGCAAGCGGCAGAGGCAACGGTATTGGCATTATTAATTTAGAAGGGGTTATTGCCGATCCCCAGAAGGTCTTAAAAGATCTTAGGCAGTTTAGAGACAATAAAGATGTTAAGGCCATTTTACTCAGGATTGATAGCCCTGGTGGAGCAGTAGGGGCAAGCCAGGAGATTTACAGGGAGGTCAGAAAGACAGACAAGACAAAGCCTGTTGTGGCATCTCTTGTAAATACAGCTGCCTCTGGGGCTTTTTATGCAGCCTGTGGAGCACGTTGGATTGTAGCAAATCCAGGGACAGTTACAGGAAGTATCGGGGTGATAATGAAGCTTCCAAATATTGCTGGCCTTTTGGAGAGGCTTGGTATCAAGACTACCGTAATCAAAAGCGGAAAGCTAAAAGATCTTGCCTCCATTACTAGAGACCTTACTCCTGAAGAAAGGCAGGTTATCCAAAATGTAATGGATGACATACATAAGCAATTCATAGATGATGTCGCCAAAGGAAGGCATCTGTCATTTCAGGAAGTATCTAAAATAGCAGATGGAAGGATATTTTCTGGCAAACAGGCCCTTGATCTTCATCTAGTTGATGCCCTTGGCAACTTTTCAACAGCGGTAGAAAAGGCAGGCCAGCTTGGAAAGATAAAGGGTAAGCCCAGGCTAATATATCCTGAAAAAGACAAGCTTACGGCCATTAAGGAGATCCTTGAAGAATCAGGTGCAAGATCGATTTTGAGATTTTTTCATCTGCTTCTAGAAGATTCTCCACAGATTCCTTATTGAACAAATCGCCACATTTTATTGCCATGCTCAAGGCGGATATTGCAAAAAGACTAAAGACACTCCATCCTGAATTTACAATTCAGGAGCTAATGGAAATGGTAGAGCTTGTCTTTGAGACCATGGCCAAAGCCCTTGAAGATGGAAGGCGGGTTGAGATCAGGGGTTTTGGCAGTTTTAGCCTTCACAGGCAAAAAGAAAGACGGTTTATCAATCCGAAGACCGGTAAAAGGACCTCTTGTCCTTCCAACTACAGAATCGTGTTCCGTCCTGGAAAAAAACTCAAAAAGATTGATCCTTTTTAAAGTTAGAGGAATGCAAGGTGTTTTGGAAGGGCTTTTCCCAACGTCTGATTCAAAGCCTCATCTACCATGCACACCTTGCTGTGGACAGATTGGCCTAGCTTCCTAGCTACTTTTTTAGATCTATTAAGAATTCTTCACCTGGAATGGTTATATTCTTTTATTTCCTGCACATTTTGAGATATGGAAGTATAGGGATGAACGACTGGAATGTTTTTGCTCTATTTTTTAGGCCGTCTGAGTTTTGTCTTTTTCATGGAAAGCTATGTTAAGAAGGCCTATCAGGCCTTACTGTCTCTTTAAATACATTTTAGGGAGGGATAATGGAGCCTGTTTACACAAACACCCCCCTATTAACAATCTAAATAATTATTCAGCTATTCAAAGTCTGAACAGTCTCCCTTTCCGTAGCGCAGTATCTGCACGTCATCATCTACAAGAGAAATAACACTCGACGGTTCAGGAGGAATTATTCCTGAATCTACAATTATTGCCACCTGTTTGCCAAATCTCTTTGCCATTTCCCTGGGGTCTGAAAAGACCTCGTCTCCTGCGGAGACAGTGGTTGTGATCACCGGGTTACCAAGCTGTCTAACCATCTCCAGGCATACTGTATGGTCTGGTATCCTGATTCCCACTGTCTTCCTCTTTGTAAGCATCATCTTTGGAACCTGTCTCGAGCCCTCCAGCACAAAGGTGTAAGGACCTGGCAGATATCTTTTCAGAATTCTGTACGCAAGGTCCGATACCCTTGCATACTGACTTATGTGACTGAGATCAGAGCAGATAAAACTGAAGGGCTGGTTCTTGGATATGCCCTTAATCTGGTAAATTTTTTCTATGGCCTTTTTGTTAAATATGTCCGCTCCCATGCCGTAACAGGTGTCTGTTGGATAGATCACCACCTCACCATTTCGCAAGGCATCGACTATCTGACGTATCTTTCTTGGCACCGGTCTTTCAGGGTCTATTTCCAGAATCACTTACTTTATTCCTCCTTGGGGATTGACAAAGGTCTTGTTTTCAAGGTAACAATTTTGAATTACCACTCAATTAATCGGTGTGCACCAATAAGAACAACATTATTTTACCTGCTCAGGTTAGTCAAAAATATAATCATGCAGGTGCCAATTTGAATAAAAAATCTAGGAGGAAGTAGATGAAATTAGACCCGACCAAGATGAAAGATTGGGAAATTGCCGAGGCCGCTGCCGAGAACATGAAAACGGTCTACCAACTGGGAGAAGAACTCGGCCTTGAAAAGGAAGAGCTCCTTCCCTATGGTCACTATGTGGCAAAGATCGATTATGCCAAGACCCTTGAAAGGCTAAGGGACAGGCCTAATGGCAAGTACATTGATGTTACTGCAATCACTCCTACCCCCCTGGGAGAGGGAAAGAGCACCTGTGCTGTGGGACTCATGGAGGGCCTTGGAAAGCGCGGCAAGAACGTTGTTGGTGCGCTTCGCCAGCCTTCTGGTGGCCCTACATTTAACATCAAAGGAAGTGCTGCTGGTGGCGGACTTGCCCAGCTCATTCCCCTTGATAAGTTTTCCTTGGGGCTTACCGGTGACATCAACGCCATAATGAATGCCCACAACCTTGGCATGGTGGCCTTGACTGCAAGGATGCAGCATGAGAGTAACTATACAGACGAACAGCTTGCCCAAAGGGGACTTAAGAGGCTTGATGTTCATCCAAAGAGTGTAGAGTTTCGCTGGATCATAGACTTTTGCGCCCAGGCACTGAGAAATATCACCATTGGTATCGGTGGCCGCATGGATGGCTTTACCATGCAGAGTGGGTTTAATATCGCCGTGTCTTCAGAGATTATGGCTATTCTTGCCATAGCCAACGATCTGAAAGACCTGCGCGAAAGGATCGGCAAGATAGTTGTAGCATACGACAAGACAGGAAAGCCAATCACCACAGAGGATCTGGAAGTTGCCGGTGCCATGACTGCATGGATGGTTGAGGCAGTTAATCCCAACCTTATGCAGACAATAGAAGGTCAGCCCTGTCTTATACATGCAGGACCTTTTGCCAATATAGCTATAGGCCAGTCATCTGTTATTGCAGATAGGGTAGGTCTTAAGCTTGGGGACTATCTGGTGACTGAAAGTGGTTTTGGTGCTGACATTGGTTTTGAAAAATTCTGGAACCTCAAGTGTCGTTTTAGTGGCCTGAAGCCCAACTGTGCGGTTGTAGTTGCTACAATTCGTGCCCTCAAGTGTCACGGTGGGGCTCCAATTCCACGTCCAGGCCGTCCAATGCCTCCTGAATACAGTGAGGAACATGTAGATTGGGTAGAAAAGGGTACTGCCAACCTGCTCCATCACATCGAAACGGTGAAAAAGGCAGGAATCAATCCGGTTGTCTGTATCAATGCATTTTATACCGATACCAAGAATGAGATCGAGGCAGTGCGCAGGCTGTGCGAGCAGGCAGGAGCAAGGGTTGCCGTATCTGAACACTGGCTCAAGGGTGGCGAAGGCGCCCTTGAGTTTGCAGATGCAGTTATTGATGCATGTAATGAAGAAAACGAATTCAAGTTTCTGTACGATCTTGATACTCCGCTTCGCAAGCGCATTGAGCTTATCACCAAAGAGGTTTACGGTGGTGATGGTGTTGATTATTCTCCAGAAGCCCTTGCCAAGGCAGAGAAGATCGAAAAAGATCCAGAGCTTTCAAAGCTTGGAACCTGTATGGTCAAGACTCATCTTAGCCTTTCTGACAACCCAAATCTCAAGGGCGTACCAAAGGGATGGAGGTTGTTTGTACGTGACATCCTCACTTACAAGGGTGCAGGTTTTGTTGTGCCCGTTGCCGGAACCATC
>JAMOVK010000095.1 GCA_027067775.1 Deltaproteobacteria bacterium | reverse complement strand
CTGTCTTGGCTCGAGACTTGGAAATAGGGGTTATTTCTTGGATTTCCGATAGTATCTTATGGACAAATTTAATGTCGCATAAGATACATTATGTAAAATAAAAACACGATAAAAGTCAGAAGGTTATCTCAAAACGGCGGGAATGCACCTGGCTAAAACTTTGTAAGCCTGTTAATCTTTGCGTTTATTTCTGAGGCGTAATGTACCTGTTTTTTAAGCTGTTTTAGGGCCTCTTGAATTTGAACCTTTGAAACATCTTCTCCCAGGGAAAGATCCAGCAAGAGAAGCTCGATTTTTCCCATCATTATTTGGAGCGGTTGATTAAGCTGGTGTGTTGAAGAACCAATGGCAGATAGTATGTCTTCGTATTTCTTTTTACAAAGATCAGGTTCCCTGTTGCAGCCTGCATCGTCTAGAAGACAAAGTGTGATTATAAATTTTATCGGATCCATCGGATTTTTTGATATGATGGAGATGGAATCAGTGTGAGTTTTAATATTAGCAGTGTACTCTAATCCTCTATTATTTTGTAAAAATTCTATGTCGATGTCTCTTTTGCGGCAAAAGTTTTCCTGAATTACAACTATTTCGGCATCTTCAATGTTTTTCTTGTCTAGAATTTTAAAAGTCTTGGAAGACAATGCCTTGGTAAGTTTCTGCTGAAGGTCTTTTTCTGCAATCACGCAGACTTTTTTGTATCTGGCCTCATGCGGTTGTGGTAAAAACTGGCATTTCTGGTCTCTTTCCAGGTCTTCTTTGAGCTCTTCAATCAGATTTGTGACATTTGGACACCTGCCAGGCCAAACACTTACAATGCCAACGGATACGGATAGAGGCTGCTTTGAGTTCGCGTATGCTCGTGAAATATTTTTCTTGATACGGGCGGAAGCCATTTCTCCCCCCGCTTCGTGAGTTTCAGGTAATATTGCAGCAAATGTTTCTCTGTCAAAGATGTAGAGACTGTCGCACTGCCTCAGCTGTTCTTTAATGAAAAAGTATAGAGATTTTATGTAATCATCGTTTAATTCGGAAAAATTAAGATTCGGTCTTATTAAGGCAAAGCTACACTTTGCTCCATGACGTTCAACTCTGGCAAGTTCTTTCTGGGCGTCCAAAAAAAACTGTCTTGGCCCAGAGATCAACTCGTCTCTAAAAATGTTTGCGTTCAAAATAAAATTAGATCCCATGAATGATGCACCGTGTTTTTTATTTCTATCGGTGCAAAAAAGTTTGGCTTTAGCAATTTAACGATTACGTTTTGCAGATGACGGTTTTGTGGTTATCTTTTCCGATCCGGCCTTGGGTATGGTAAAGCTAAAGATGGCGCCATGTTCGGGAGGCATCTTATTTTTAACCCATACCCTGCCCCCATGGGCCTCGATGATGGTTTTTACAATGGCCAACCCTATGCCCGTCCCTTCTACAGACTCTGAATAGTTGGCCCTATAAAACGGATCAAATATGTATGGAAGGTCTTCTTCTGCTATTCCCGGTCCAGAATCTTCTACAATACACAGTATTGACTCTCCTATATCCTTACATGAGATAACAATTAGAGAGTTGTCTGGTGAATATTTTATGGCATTGTCAAGAAGGTTAAAAAACACCCTTTGAAGCTGTTCCTTGTCTACATAAACCAAAGGCAGGTCTTCTGGTATTTCCATTTTAATGGTTATGTTTTTTTGTTTTGCCTTCAGTTCTATATCTGTTAAAAGCTCGCTGATGAGACTGTGCATGTCACACAGCTCCTTGGAGAGGCTTATTTGCCCTGCCTCCATTCTTACAATGTCTAAAAAACTTCTTATATATTTATCTACCTTGCCTATTTCGCGAATGATCGTGTCTAGGTATTGAATCTGTTTTTCATTGAGATTTCCTGCCTTGCCCTGTCTTAGCCTTAATAGAAGACCACTAGCTATGGCCAGTGGACCTTTCAAGTCGTGGGCAAACATTGATATGAGGACGCGTCTATGCTGCTCAAGCTGTTTTTCTTTTGTTACATCTCGGAAAATGGCAATAGCACCTTTTAGTTCTGATCCTTTCACCAAAGGAGCCGCAGTGTATCTGACGGGTATCTCGTGGCCATCTTTATGGGTAATTGTTCCCTCTAAATGAACAAATATTTTATCTTTTTGTTCGACTATCTGTTTCCGAACGTTCTTTAACTGGCATGGCAGCCCAGGCATAACTTCGCGATAATTTTTTCCAATAACTTCTTCTTTCTTAAAGCCTGTTATTCTTTCTGCTGCTGGATTAAATTCCAAGATTATTTCATTTGCATCTAGGATAACAAGGCCTACTGGAAAATTTTGTACTATGAGGTCAAAAAGTTCCTCTTTTTCTAGTTTTTTTTGAGAAATCTTTTTTGAGCTCATACCTTGTTGTTTTTCTTGCTATTTTCAGTTAACTCCACAACCTTGTCTGCCAATTCAAAAAAAGGTTTTGACCCTTCATTTTCTTCAAGTGCTACAGGTCTTCCTTCATCGCCACCTTTTCTTATTTCAGGTTCTATTGGAATCTTGGCCAACAGCGGCAGCTTAAAAGCCTTTGCAATCTTTTCTCCGCCACCGCTTCCAAATATGTCCATCACGTCGCTACTTCCTGGAATCTTGAGATAAGACATGTTCTCTACTATTCCCAAAATAGGAATCTCATTTTTCAGAAACAGTCCCACAGACCGCCTTACATCTGAAAGGGCTACTTTTTGAGGTGTGGTAACTATGATTACTCCCTTTATTGGAATGGTGGTTGCCACAGTAAGCGGGGCGTCACCTGTACCTGGTGGAAGATCAACAATCAGGTAATCAAGTTCACCCCAGGCAACGTGTCCCAAGAATTCCTTGATGGCCTTGTTTACCAAAGGCCCACGCCAGACTATTGGTATTCCGTCCCCTGCAAGGCTTCCCGTTGACATCATCTTAATACCATATTTTTCAAGAGGAAAAAGCATGCCCCTTGAACCAACAGGTCTGTCTTTGATACCAAGCATGATTGGTATATCAGGGCCATGCATATCCGCATCTAATATGCCAACCTTGTATCCTCTTTTGGCAAGGGCTGCAGCGAGATTTACGGAAACGGTGCTTTTGCCCACCCCACCCTTTCCGCTGGCCACGGCAATTACATTTTTTACCTGTTTCATACCCTCCATTTCGGAAGGTTCCTGTCCAAACAGCTTTGCCCTTTCGGCAGATGTCATGGTGGTAAGAACTACACTTACATCCTCGACACCAGGAATAGATTTCACTGCCTCCTTCACGTCTGCCTTTATCTTGTCCTTTAAAGGACAGCCAGCCATGGTAAGAGCTACAGTAACCCGGACATTGGAACCGGCTATTTCCACATCCTTTATCATTCCGAGATCTACAAGGGATTTATTCAGCTCCGGATCTTTTACTTCTTTTAAAGCATTTATGACCTGTTCCCTGGTTACACCCATTTTCATGCACTCCAAAGAATCTTATAATTATGTTAACCTTAACATGGATAATGAGCTTATGGCAAAAAAAAAGCAAAGACTAGATATGCGAATCAAAGAACTAGGACTGGCTCCTTCAAGGGCCAAGGCGCAAGCTTTGGTGATGGCTGGTTCTGTTTTGGTAAATCGGAAACCCGTTTCCAAGGCTGGTTATCTTGTCTGTGATGATGATGAGATTATCTTAAAGGGCAGACGATGTCCCTATGTAAGTCGCGGCGGACTAAAGCTTGAGGCTGCATTGGAACACTTTGGCATAGATGTGACTAACAAAATTTGTGTAGATGTTGGAGCATCCACTGGTGGATTCACCCACTGCCTTCTTCAAAAAGGTGCAAGTTTGGTCTATGCTGTAGATGTGGGTTATGGTCAGCTAGACTGGTCCTTGAGAAACAGGAAAGAGGTAATAAACTTAGAAAAAACCAACATAAGACACGTAAACCCGGAGCTTTTTGATCCTCAGCCCCAACTTGCGACGGTAGATGTATCCTTTATTTCGTTGAAAGTGGTGATGCCTGCGATATTGTCCATTATGACACGCAAAACTGGTGATATAATTGCATTGATCAAGCCTCAATTTGAAGCAGGGCCAGCCAAGGTTGGCAAAGGAGGAGTGGTTAAAAGCGAACAGGTCAGAAAGGAAGTAATCAGAGATTTGACACATTTCTTTTCACAGACCCTAGGACTTTTGGTTAACGGAGTAATTGAATCACCTGTTAGAGGAACAAAAAAAGGAAATCGGGAATACCTGGCATATTTGACAAAAGGAGAAGATTCTAGCGTATGTCAAACACAGGCTTTGACATAAAGAAAAAGGAAAAGGTTCAAAAAGAAATAAAGGAACCCCCCAAATTTAGGGTCCTTCTTCACAACGATGACTATACTACTATGGATTTTGTAATAAAAATTCTGGAAGAGGTCTTTCACAAGAGCCCTGCTGAAGCCACAGCGATAATGCTGCATGTGCATCGCAGAGGAATTGGAGAATGTGGCGTATATCCTGCAGATATTGCGGAGACCAAGGTTGATATCGTTCATGCCAGGGCGAGGGCAGCAGGTTTTCCACTGTTGGCCACCATGGAGAAGGTATAATAAATTTATTGGTTGTTAATGATGAGAGGTAATTATGATTAGTAAAGACGTTGAACTTATGTTAGGAGCTGCTGCAAGAGAGGCACACGTGAGAAATCACGAGTATCTTTCTCTTGAACACCTCCTTTTTGCAATAATACACCATGAAAAGGGCGAAGAACTCATCACAGCCTGCGGCGGTGATCTTAAAAGGCTTAAGATGAGGATAGAAAATTTTTTCAATACCCATCTCGAGCAATTATCAAGTGGCAAAAACGATACTCCTCAACCAACAACATCGTTACAAAGGGTGTTGCAAAAGACCATCATGCATGTGCAGTCCGCTGGCAAGGAAGAGGCGGACATAGGAGATCTGCTAAGTGCCCTGATGACAGAGGAAAATTCCTATGCTGTATATTTTTTAAAACAGGAAGGAATAAGCCGGCTAGACATTTTAAACTACATTTCCCATGGCATTGCCAAGGTTGAAAGCTCTACTTTTCAGCCGAAAGAAGAATCAAAAGAAGAACAACAACGCCATGACGATGGGGGGCAAGTTGTACAGCCACAGTCTTCTGACTCCCCTCTTTCACGTTTTACTGTGAACCTGGCTGAAAAGGCCTCTGCAGGAAAGATTGACCCACTCATTGGCAGAGACCAAGAGCTTGAAAGGACCATGCAGATTCTTTGCAGGCGGAGAAAAAACAATCCCATCTTTGTTGGAGATCCAGGTGTTGGAAAGACTGCTTTGGCCGAAGGCCTGGCCTGGAAAATCTGGAAAGAGGAGGTTCCTCCTGCTCTTCAAGATGTAGAAATCTATGCCCTTGATCTTGGTGCCCTCCTAGCAGGTACAAAATACAGGGGAGAATTTGAGCAAAGGCTAAAAGATGTCATCCAGGAGCTTGCTTCCAGGGAAAATGCCATTCTTTTTATAGACGAAATCCATACCATAGTTGGTGCAGGTGCAACAAGTGGCGGTTCCCTGGATGCCTCTAACATTTTGAAGCCAGTTCTTGCCAGCGGAGACATACGCTGCATAGGTTCCACTACATACGAGGAATTCAGAAACTTTTTTGAAAAAGATAGAGCCCTTTCAAGGCGTTTCCAAAAGATTGACGTTAAGGAACCGGGTGTAGATGAAACAATAAAGATCCTTCACGGCCTGAAACGTCACTATCAAGAGCATCATAATGTTAAATATACCAAAAGCGCCATTAAGGCGGCTGCTGAACTTTCAGCACGCTATATTGGTGACAGGCATTTGCCTGATAAGGCCATTGATATTATAGATGAAGCAGCAGCACTTGTCCGGCTGAATCGTCCGGTAAACGAGGGGCCAGCTACAATCACTGTAAGGCATGTCGAAAATGTCATTGCCAAGATGGCAAACATACCAGCCAAGAACCTAACAAAGTCTGACATTGCAAGGTTAGAAGAGCTTGAGCCTTCCCTGAAATCCGTGGTTTTTGGACAGGATAGCGCCATACAGACCGTTGTTCAGGCAATTAAGAGGTCAAGGGCCGGTCTTACGCATCCAGACAGACCCATTGGTTCTTTCCTGTTCACCGGTCCAACCGGTGTGGGAAAGACTGAATTGGCCAGACAGACGGCCAGGGTTCTGGGGATACATTTCCAGCGTTTTGACATGAGCGAGTATATGGAAAAACATGCAGTCGCCCGTCTCATAGGAGCACCTCCAGGATATGTAGGCTTTGATCAAGGCGGCCTTCTAACAGAAGCAATAAGAAAACATCCGTTTTGCGTTCTTCTTCTGGATGAGATAGAAAAGGCCCATCCGGACATATTCAACATACTTCTCCAGGTAATGGACTATGCCAAACTTACCGATAACACTGGTAGAAGCGCCGATTTTAAGCATGTCATCCTTATAATGACTTCCAATATCGGTGCAAGGGAAATGGAGGCAAGATCCATTGGTTTTTCAGCTGGCAGAGAGGATGACAAGAAACACAAAAGTGCACAGGCTGTCAAAAGGCTCTTCAGTCCAGAATTTAGAAACAGGCTTGATGCTATAGTCCAGTTTTCCAACCTTAGTCCTGATGTTATGGGACAGGTGGTAGACAAACTGATGGACGAGGTAAAAAGCCAGATAGCCACCAAAAGGATAGACATAGAGTTGACAAAAGAGGCAAGATTGTGGCTGGCGACAAAAGGATTTGATCCAAAGCATGGGGCACGGCCTCTTGGCAGGCTTATACAAGAAAAAATAAAGGATCCAATTGCAGACGCCCTGCTTTTTGGAGGACTGAAACCTGGTGGAAAAGTTAAAGTGACCGTTGACGACTCAAAGGAAATTGTAATAGTCTTCTGAGCCTGTGTGTGATTAAAAGCTAGCTGTCTTTACTACCCATCTGGAGAGGGCCCATTATGCCAATAATCAAAACCATTACCATAAGTCCCAATCTGCCTGAAAATCTAAAGCCTCTTATCAGGCTGGCAAAAAATCTGTGGTGGACCTGGACACCCGAGGCCATATTTTTGTTCAAGGATATGGATGCTGATCTATGGGAAAATACTGGTCATAACCCTATTGCCATGCTTGGTGCAATTGAACAGCCTCGTTTGGAGGAGTTGGAACGTGACGAGGTGTTTCTGGCAAGAATGGACTCCGTTCTTGAAGAACTTGACAGATATCTCAGCTCCCAGACCTGGTTCAACAAGGTGGCCTCAAATGAGAACAAGGGCTACATAGCATACTTTTCAGCAGAATTTGGCCTTCACGAATGTCTTCCTTTATATTCAGGCGGGCTCGGTATACTTGCAGGGGACCACATGAAGTCTGCAAGCGATCTCGGACTGCCTATGCGAGGAATTGGCCTTCTATACAAACATGGCTACTTTCAGCAGTACCTAAACCCTGATGGATGGCAGCTTGAGACTTACCCTACTAACGATTTTCATAACATGCCCCTTTCTCCCGTAAAGGACAAGGACGGTAACGATATAATGATCCAGGTTGAGCTGGATGGCAGAAGTATCTACTGCAAGGCATGGGAAATTGTTGTTGGCCGGGTCAAGATCTATATGCTAGATACAGATGTGCCTCTGAACACCAAAGGAGACAGACAGATAACCTCACACCTGTATGGAGGTAGCCTTGAAACAAGGCTACAGCAGGAAATTGTACTTGGCAGAGGTGGTATTCGGCTGCTTCGTACCCTTGAAGAGGTTCCTTCTGTTTGCCACATGAATGAAGGCCACTCGGCATTCATGGCAATAGAGAGGCTCCTTCAGCTTATAAAGAATGAAAATTTGGGTTTTGACGAGGCCCTTGAAGCGGTTAGGGCCACCAGTGTTTTTACTACCCATACCCCCGTGCCTGCTGGAATCGATAGATTTCCAGTGGACCTCATCAAGAGATACTTCTCAAGAGTTGCCGATGAACTTGGTATTGGGATTAATGGTTTTCTTGATCTTGGGCGTATAACTCCTGGCAATCAAGCG
>JAMOVK010000094.1 GCA_027067775.1 Deltaproteobacteria bacterium | reverse complement strand
GTTTGGAATGGTAACAGAATATCCCTTTATGTCCAAACACCTCATAGATGAACAGGCCTGAGGGCAGTCATCGGTTTCAAAGGCAAGATATACTGCATTTATTTTCTCGTGTTGAAAGGCCGCATTGTGCATGGCCGGGCTCAGGCTGTGTCTTACAGGCTTACCAATAATTCCATACAGTACGGTGTGGGCATCAATCAAATGGATTCTAGTCATGATCCTTTGACAGCTCAGCCCTTACCCAGTTGAGAAGCCCACCTGCGGCCAATATAAATCGATCCCTTTGGGAAAGATCAAGTCTGGCCTGAAAGGTGTTACCGTTGGAATCCCTGACTGTTACTGTCTTTGCTCCAGACAGGATGGCCTTTCTTAGACCGGGGATGGTAAGGGTATCTCCTTGATCTATTTTTTCATAGTCTGCTGGATCTTCAAAGGTCATTGGCACAATTCCAAAGTTTATTAGATTGGCCTTGTGAATCCTTGCAAAGCTTTTGACCAGCTTTGCCCTTACGCCAAGGTATCTTGGGGCAAGGGCCGCATGTTCGCGAGACGAGCCCTGTCCATAGTTTTCTCCCCCCACAATGATAACGGAGCCGGCCTTTTTGGCCCTTTCAGGAAACGAAGGGTCTATGGCTGAAAATACAAATTCACTGATTGCAGGAACATTGCTTCTAAGGGGAAGGATCTTGCTCCCTGCAGGCATTATATGGTCGGTGGTTATGTTGTCTCCAACCTTTAATGCTACCAGGCCTGTCAGATCTTCTGGAAGAGGATCAAATTCTGGAAGAGGTTTAATGTTGGGTCCGCGTATAATTTCAACCTGGTCTGAATGAGCCGTAGGGGGAATGATTCCGTTGTCATTTATGATGAATCTGTCGGGTAATTCAAGTTCTGGGGCTTCTCCAAGATCTCTAGGGTCTGTTATAATCCCCTTTATGGCCGAAGCAACTGCCGTTTCAGGACTGCAAAGATAGACCTGATCGTTTTTGGTACCGCTTCTTCCAGGAAAGTTTCGGGTAAATGTCCTAAGGGATATGGTGTCGGTGGCAGGGGCCTGTCCCATGCCTATACAGCCAAGGCATCCACATTGATGAATTCTGGCGCCAGCATGTATCAGTGACTTGAGGGCACCCTGTACATCAGCATTTTCAAGTACTTGACGACTTCCCGGATTGATCTCAAAGCTAACCTCTTTATGGATATCTCTGTTTTCTAGTGTTTTGGCAGCCACCATTATGTCTCTAAGTGAAGAGTTTGCACAAGAGCCTATAATCACCTGAGATACCGGGCGACCTGCTACCTCTTTTACCTTTTTCACATTATCCGGTGAGGATGGGCAGGCTATCATGGGTTCCAGAGAAGACAGGTCTATCTCTATGATCTTCGAATAACTGGCATCTTGGTCTGGAAGGAGTTCTGACCACTGATCTTCCCTGTTCTGGCTTTCCAAAAATGCCTTTGTAACCTTATCAGATGGAAAAACCGTTGATGTGGCACCCAGTTCGGTTCCAAGGTTGGCAATGGCACCCCGGTCTGTAACAGATAGAGTATCAACTCCAGGGCCAAAGTATTCCATTACCTTTCCAACGCCACCCTTTACTGTAAGTTGACGCAATAACTCAAGAATGACATCTTTTGCAGAAACCCACGGACTGAGAGAACCTGTAAGGTAAACGCCAACAACCTCTGGCATGTTCAAATGAAAGGGCTGACCCGCCATGGCCATTGCCACGTCAAGGCCACCTGCTCCTATTGCAAGCATACCGCATCCACCAGCAGTTGGTGTGTGGCTATCTGAACCAAGAAGCGTTTTTCCTGGTGCTGCGAATCTTTCAAGGTGTACCTGATGACATATGCCATTTCCAGGTCTTGAAAAGTACAGGCCGTAACGTGCTGCAATAGACTGTAAGAACCTGTGATCGTCAGCGTTTCTAAAATCAGACTGGATCAGGTTATGATCAACATATGAGACGGATAGTTCTGTTTTAACCTTATCTATTCCAATGGCCTCAAATTCAAGATATGCCATAGTGCCAGTGGCATCTTGTGTAAGGGTTTGATCTATCTTTATGGCAATTGGCTGGCCAGGGCTCATCTGACCTTCTACTATGTGGGAAGCAATGATTTTTTCCGTAACGTTGAGTCCCATTTGAATATCTGTTCTCCTTGTATCCTCTTTTTATGATTTGAAACAAAAAAAGATATTACTATAGTAGCAAGAGCTTTTCCACTTGAAGTTGATTCTATTAAAATGTGTTACCGACATGGTTAAGGAAACGATTGAGCTTGAAAGCGAAGAAGATACCAGGTCCCTGGCCAGGTCCCTGACCAGCCTTTTAGCGCCTGGTCACGTCCTTTTGCTGTCTGGTGATCTTGGAGCAGGAAAGACCACCTTGACCAGATACCTTTGCCAGGAACTGGGCATAGATCAAGGGCAGGTGGCAAGCCCTACCTTCACTGTGATACACGAATATCATGGAGGTAGGATTCCGGTAGCGCATGTAGATCTGTATAGGCTAGGTCCTGGTGCGGATGTAATGGATCTTGGCCTTTACGAGTATCTAGAGCGGGGTTTTCTGGTGATAATGGAATGGGCCGAGTTTATGACAGAAGCTTTGGAATACCCTACAGTCAAGGTCCATTTGAAACTTTTGCCAGATGGGACAAGATTGGCTCAGTTGGAGATATCTTCCTCTTAAGGTCCCAAGTTATGGATGCGAGATTGTTATGATAGCCTTGAATTTGGAGTAAATGTAATGAAGGCGTTGGTTTTAAGCGGAGGAAAAGGCACAAGGCTCAGGCCCCTTACGCATACCATGGCAAAACAACTGGTTCCAGTGGCGAATCAACCCATCCTTGGTTATGTGATGAGGCATTTGCAAGAGGCTGGAATAAGGGAGACGGGCATTATAGTGGCACCAGAGACCCAGGATGAGGTAAAAAAGTATATTGGCAATGGGCAGGCATGGGATCTTTCTGTCACCTACATTGTTCAGGAAAAGCCCCTTGGTCTTGCCCATGCGGTTAAGACTGCGGCAGAGTTTTTGGCAGACGATGATTTTGTTATGTATCTTGGAGACAATCTTCTGGGAAAGGGCATTGCAGAGGCTGTTCAGAAATTCAAGAGCCAAAGGCCTGATTGCATGATATTTTTAAAGGAGGTGACGGATCCAAGGGCCTTTGGTGTTGCCCAACTTGACAGCAAGGGTAGCATAGTTCGTCTTGTTGAAAAGCCAAAGGATCCACCTTCCAACCTTGCGTTGGTTGGAGTGTATGTATTTTCTCCTGCAATACACAAGGCGATAGAGCAGATTAGGCCTTCGTGGAGAGGAGAGCTTGAGATAACCGATGCGATCCAGGCGCTGATAGATAAGGGATACCAAGTAAAAGGTGAAATTCTCGATTCGTGGTGGCTTGATACAGGTAAAAAGGATGATTTTCTTGCAGCCAATACAACTGTTCTTGATGAATATACAGTAAGAAAGATAGAGGGAAAGGTAGATGAAGAGAGCAGTGTTGAAGGACGTGTGCAGATAGCCTCTGGAGCAAAAGTTACCAGAAGCACAATAAGGGGACCTGTTGTTATTGGTAGGGATGCAGTTATTGAAAACTCATTTATTGGCCCGTATTCTAGTATTGGTAACGGTAGCCAGATCAAAGACTCTGTAATCGAGCACGTGGTAATATTAGAAAATTCTATGGTTGATGGGGTTGTCCGATTAGAAGACAGTTTGATTGGAAGAAACGCTACTGTCAAGAAATCCGGCAGACTTAGGGGTGCGCTTAGACTTATGATTGGTGACCATAGTAATGTGGAGATTTAGATCCAAACACCTCTGTACCTTCCCCTCTTTTATTTTAAATTTTTAATTTTTATCTATATGATTTTAGAGTTAAAGAAAGGGTAGGGTTGGATTATCCGGCCCTAAGCAAGGCTATGGTCTCTGTGTGGAACGTCTGTGGAAACATGTCTACAGGCTTCAGTATTTCTAGGCCGTATCCTTTTTTCATGAGCGAAGCTATATCTCTTGCCAGGGTCATTGGGTCGCAGGATACATAAACTATGTTCTTAGGTCTTACGATATCGAGTTCTTTACAAATTTTTTTGGCTCCTACCCTCGGCGGATCCATAAGCATCGTGTCAGCTTTTTTTATGGATAAACAGTCTAGCCCTTTTTGAAAAAGGTTTGCCGTCAGAAAGTTTGTCTTTTCATGGCACCTGTTAAGTAGGGCATTTTTTTTGGCAGCATCTATAGCTTGATCATCAATTTCAACACCTGTCACCTTAAATCCCATTCTGGCAAGGGGTATCGAAAAGTTGCCCGAACCACAAAAAAGGTCAACTATGTTGTCTCCTCCTGCCTTTTGAACCATCTTTACCACCTCTTTTACAAGGATCTTGTTTTGTTCTAGATTTGCCTGAAAAAAAGAGGAAGGCGGGCAAAACAATCCCTCTGGAGCCAGGGATTCATCTTTGTAAAAACAGATCCTGTCAGATCCTTTATAAAAAAGTATCCTGGTGTCTCGGATTTTGTAGTGTACTTCAAGAATATTACAAAGCGCTTCCACATGACGTAAGAGGCTGATATGGATTTTTTCTCTATAGTCCAGGGTGACAAATGTGTTTTGCACCATGTCCTCTTCAAAGAGGATATGTTTCAACCCTTTTATGATCTGCGGTGCATAGGGTGTGGCCTCTTTTAGTCTTTTAATGGCAAGGTTGATTCCATTAGTTAGCACAGGGCAGGAGTTGAGCGGTTCGACCTGTCTAGTTCCTTGTCGATAAAACCCTATTTTTGCATTTCTGCCTTTTTGTGTAACAAATAGACGTGCCCTTTTTCGATAACCCAAGTGTTTGAGTGATGGTATGCACCCTTTAATCAGGGTCTTATCGGATAGTAATCTGTCGAATATAGATATAATAATCTCATTTTTTAGCCTTATCTGTTCTTCATAGGAGATGTGTTGCAGATGACAGCCTCCGCATAGGCCAAATAGCCCGCATGAAGGCTGTATTCTAAGAGGATGGGGGGTAAGTACGGTAACAGGCCTGGCCAGTGCCCATTTTTTCTTTTCCTTGACAATTCGTACCCGCAGTTCCTCTCCAGGAATAGAGTAAGGTACAAAGACTGCCTTGCCGTCTATTTTCCCAAGGCCTTTGCCGCCATAGACAAACTTGTCTATTACGATCCGCCTGGTTCCTTTTATCCTGCTATTTCGTCCAGTGCCTTTTGAAAATCTTTGTCCTGAGCGATTCGTTTGAGTTCCACCTCTTCAAGGGCAATCTCTTCTTCTGTTTTAGTGACAGTGTCATCTGCTAGGTCAGAAATCTCCATGCCAGAAAGGTGATGCGCAGGATCGGCCTGGGGTCTGCCTGTCTTAACACCCAGCGAGTCCGGTTCAAACGTAAACCAGTTTATGGCTTCGGTGTCTGGCACAAAGTGGCCCAAAAGCCTCTTTTCTTCTTCCATAGATTTGCCGCACTTTCCACAGATGTCAAGGTAATCAAAGCTGATCCATCCACATTTTTTACACCTCATTATGTTAGCTCCTTTGTCATTTATATTGGTTTGAAATCACAACATATGTTTGAAAAGATTTGAACAATAGATTATTGTCTTGAAAAAATTTTTGGACAAAGTTCATGAAGATATTGAAAAAACTATTTCTCCTTTTTGTTGTTATCGGCATTTTCCCTCTATGCATTACATCATGTGCCAGCAAGCAGTATCACCTTGCAGTAGATGCCTCTATCATTAGCAAGGGCCAGACCAAGGCCCAGGTTATGGATTTGGTTGGCAAGCCTGATTATATTACAAAGACAGAAAAGAGTGAGGAACAGTGGTACTATTACAATGATATCACTCCATTTTACAAAAAGATCCCGCTTATCGGGGGACTTTTTGGAAAGAGGGAGTTGGAGGTGATTCAGGTCACCTTCTATATGGATAGGGTGTCAAAGGTGGTCTACTATGTTGCCGAAAAATGATCATTTCCGCATAGCAAGGCAGCGGATGGTTGAGAACCAGATAGCTGCCAGGGGTATTCGCGATAAAAGAGTGCTTGAAGCCATGAAGAAGGTGCCTAGACATCTTTTTGTAGATGAGGCCTTGTGGGATCAGGCATATAGCGACTTTCCATTGCCCATCGGTAGCGGCCAGACCATCTCCCAACCCTATATTGTTGCAAGGATGACAGAAGAGCTTGGGCTTAAAGGGGATGAAAAGGTGTTAGAGATAGGGACAGGTTCGGGTTATCAGACTGCCATTCTGGCAGAGCTGGCCCGACAGGTCTTTAGTGTGGAGCGTATTCCTGCCCTTTTACAGCGGGCCCGGCAGGTGCTCGATAGTCTGGGTTATCATAACGTAATGATAAAACTGGATGACGGGACATGGGGCTGGAAGGAACATGCTCCCTATGATGCCATACTTGTCACTGCGGGAAGTCCCGAGATCCCTACCCCTCTTTTGGATCAGCTCAAAGACCCAGGCGTCATGGTGGTACCAGTGGGTGACGAATACTCCCAGACCCTTACAAAGGTAATCAAAAAGGACGGTAAGATAGAGACAAAATATCTGGAAGGGGTCAGGTTCGTAAAACTCATTGGAGATCATGGATGGCGCGTATAGATAGTGCCATATCCTTTTTCCCATCCCTGCTAAGAAAGACATACGAGATCATACTTGGATGGGCTGCCCACAAAAACGCCCTGTTTTTTCTTTTCTTTCTTGCCCTGGCTGAGGCGTCTTTTTTCCCAATTCCACCGGATGTGATGCTAATAGCAATGGGTTTTGCAGTTCCTAAGCGTTCATTCAGATGGGCAGCAGTATGTTTGGCCGGTTCAGTGATAGGAGGAATCATAGGATATGGGCTTGGTTATTACTTTATGGAGGTGGTGGGAGACAGGATTTTGGAATTTTATCATCTTACAGACAAGTATGACCAGGTCAGGCAACTGTATCAGCACTATGAGGCATGGGCTGTTGCTGCAGGCGGATTTACTCCACTTCCATACAAGCTTTTTACCATAACTGCAGGGGCATTTAGGATTAATTTCCTGGTTTTTGTTATAGCGTCCGTTATTTCTAGGGCCATGCGATTCTATCTTGTGGCAGCAACCATATACTTTTTTGGCCCAAAGGTTCGCCACTTTCTTGAAAATTATTTCAATCTTTTTACCATGTTGTTTACAATACTTCTTATTGGGGGGTATTTTCTGTTAAAATGGCTTTTTTAGGAACAAGGATAGGGATAATTGGCGCTGGCCTGTGTGATGATGAGATTTACGAGCTTGCCAGAGAGACAGGCAAGCTGGTAACAGAGCGTGGTGGCATAGTGCTTTGTGGCGGGCTTGGTGGAGTTATGGAGGGGGCCTGTCGGGGGGCAGTGGAGGCAGGTGGCCTTACTATAGGAATCCTTCCAGGATTCAAGGCCTCTGAGGCCAATCCCTACGTAAAGATTCCTATAGTAACCGGTCTTAGCCATGCAAGAAACGTGGTTTTGGTAAGGTCATGCCAGGCGATAATATCCATATCTGGTTCGCATGGTACTTTGTCAGAGATTGCATTGGCCCTTAAAATGTGGAAACCTGTGGTAGGGCTTAGAACATGGGAAAATCTAGAAGACGTTCATTACGTAAAGAGTCCAGAGGAGGCAGTAAAAAAGGCCTTTGATTTGTTGGATTAATCATGAAATCCTTTGAGAGACTAAAACCCTTCGCCAGAGAGATAGCCCTTGGTTTACTGCTACTTTTATGTGTAGTTGGAGTTGTTCTAGTACTCTTTAAAAGCACCAGCCTTAGCCTTCAGATAGGTTCTTTTGATGTATCAAAGATGCAACAGGGTGATTTTTTAAAGCTTTTGCATTCCATAGAGGGTGTCATTGGCATATCATCAATTGTTATCTTGCTTCTTTCTGCAACCTTGTGCTTTCTCTTATATTTTTTTATTCAGAGGCAAAGAAAACTTGTTAGAGCTGCTGCCATTATTAAGCGTAGTCACAGCCGCTACAGG
>JAMOVK010000093.1 GCA_027067775.1 Deltaproteobacteria bacterium | reverse complement strand
GACATCGTAAGTTGGAAGAAGCTGTTTGTGGACCGTGGTAATAATTTTGCCACCTTCAAAAAGAACGGCAGAATTAAACAGTGGCTTACCAATGCCAGACCTATTCCGTGTGACAGTGCCAACAAGGACAGCTACGTCCTTGATATCTTTTACAAGAACGGAAAGGGATTTCTCGGCCTCTTCAATAAAATCCGGTCGTTCAAGAAGATCCTTTGGAGGATAGCCTGTTACGCAAAGCTCTGGAAATATAACAAGATCGCAGCCCCTGCCTGCTGCCATCTGGCACATCTGTTTTATGGCCGCCCTTGTCTGCTCAAAGGCGCCAACAGTAGGATTGATTTGGGCAAGGGCTATTTTCAATGGAACTATCCGTTTATCTCTTGTCCTTTAGTTACATGTAGCTACATGCCTTTGCGACACTCTTCAACCGCCTTTTGTAGCTCATCATCAAGTTCTTTTGGCAGACCCTCTATCTTCACATTTAGGAAACCGCGAACGATTGTGCTTGTTGCGTCTTCCTCGCTAAGGCCACGGGCCATAAGATATTCTATCTCTTCTTTTGCTATCTTGCCAACTGCCGCTTCATGGGACATATCAACATCGGGAACATGGGCCTCAAGCTCTGGTATGGCATGAATTATCCCCTTCTGTCCAAGCATTAGCCCTTGGCATTCCAGATGGGCCTTTATATCCGGGGCCTTTCCGACCAGATGCCCCCTGGCAATAATATGGCCTCCGTAGGAGATGGTACGAGATATGATCTCACCCCGTGTTTCAGGGGCATCCAGAATGATCCTGGAACCGGTATCAATATATGAGCCTTCTGGGGCCACGATAACAGAATTGAACCTGGCAATGGCACCCTTGCCCTTAAGGGTACAGGTGGGAAAAGACTGGACAGACTTGACCCCCTTTAAGGATACGTAATTTGAAAGAAAGGTGCCACCTTCCTCTACAACAACTGCAGTTCGGGGACGAACGTACACTTCTTCAGCCCAGTTATGCACCATTGTAAAGATAAGTTTTGCACCCTTTTTAACATAAAATTCTGAGATGCCTATATGCAGACCGGATGTAAGATGGGGATGGGTGGTACAGCCGGTTATGATGTGCAACTCCGAGCCTTCTTCAGCCACAACGATATTGTGCACACGCTGAGAAACATTATCGTTTCTAATGTAGAGGCAGGCCTGGAGAGGATAGACCACCTTTTGACCTTTTTTTGCCCTTATAAAGTACCCGTTATCCAGATGCTCCCTTGCCTCACGGGTAAACACATCTTTATCAGGATCTATCAACTTCCAGTAGTAATCACTGAGCCCGTTGTATTTTTTCAGGGCCTCGGTAATGGGAAGCATCTCCACTCCCTGGACATGACAACTGCAGGACACCACACCACAGTTGGTCTGAAGAAATGTCCCCAGCCTGTTCTTGGCATCAAGATCGACCCCTGTCTTTTTTAACCGCAAAACCTCTTCCTGATCCAGCTCGGAAAGATCTTTAACCGACTGGGCCTGATCTGCAGGCTTGAATTTTTTAAGGAGTTCCTCTTCGTTCTTTATATTTTCTAGAACTGACATTTTGCACACTCCTCGTAACCGTTTTGCTGGATCCTTTCAAAGATATCTATCGGATTGCCATGACAGACAAGCCGTCCATCCAGCATTACATGACCACGATCAGCAGTAACATAATTTAAGATAAAGCCCGTGTGGGTAATGATGAGACCAGACTTCGTTCTATTACGGTGCTTATCCTTTTCCAGGAGCCTTCTTATCATGTCACCAATTACATTGAGATTTTCAACATCCACGCCAGATTCTGGCTCATCCAAAAGGGTAAGGTCCGGATTCTGGGACAAAAGCTGCAACAACTCAGACTTTTTTATCTCCCCTCCAGAAAAGCCAAGGTTCACCTCCCGATCGAGAAAGGATTCAAAGCCATACTCTATTGCCAGCTGCACCCCTTTGTCACTTCCATTACCACACAACCTAAGCATGTCTCTAAGCTTTACGCCTCTAAGGGTTGGAGGCCTCTGAAAAGACAGGCCTAGGCCTAACCTTGCCCTCTCATTTAAAGGCATGTGGGTTATATCCTCACCCTTGAACATGATCTTTCCATGCTTGACCTGATAGCCGTCAAAACCCATTATAGTCATCAAAAGGGTGGTTTTTCCTGAGCCATTTCTGCCAAATAAACAGTGCGTCTCTCCTTTTCCTATGTGCAGGTCAATTCCCTTAAGAACCTCTTTTCCGTGGACATCAACCCACAAATCTTCTATGTGAAGCATCTATTCCTCCTTTGGCCCCAAAAAGGCCGCTCAATAAGGCACTTATTTGCTTGAACTGCCTTGGTTCCAGCCTGGAACCTTTCCTATGCTCAGCTAAAACCAGAGGAACCGCCGCAGCCCCCTGATCCAAATGAACCAGAAACTCCACCAAAAGAGGGACTTGAAGACCCTGAACGGCAGGAAAAGGTGGAAAACTGCTTGGTCACATCTTCGGAACCACAGGATGGGCATTTTACTTCTGAAACAGCACCTATGGACAGCACAAATTTTTCAAAATTCTTATTGCACCTGTTGCATACAAACTCATATATGGGCATAATCTGTTCACCTCGCTTTTTTATTTCTTATGCAAGATTTGAAAGGCAAATTTTTTAACCTTTAGCAATTTATACTAATATGATAAAAACTATCCTTTTAATACTTTTCATTCTAATCACAAAACATTTATAGTCAAGAAAACAGTGGGAGGAAAGTTTGGAAACTATAGATGAGCTAAAAATAATCCTTTCTCCAGAAAAAATCAAAGAAAGGGTCAAAGGGTTAGGGGAACAGATCACAACGGATTATCAACAAAAAGACCTGGTGGTTATTGGAATACTCAAGGGCGCCTTCATTTTCATGGCTGATCTCGTGAGAAACATTGACTTGCCCATGAAGATGGATTTTGTCAGACTGCAAAGTTATGGATCATCAACCGAGTCCTCTGGCCAGATCTCCATTACAAAGGATGTGGAACTGTCTTTGAAAGACAAGCATGTTCTTGTTGTAGAAGACATTATAGATACGGGCTATACGCTAAAGTACCTGAAAGAGATGCTAAAACTCCATGATACGGCCTCTGTCAGGCTTTGCTGCCTGATAGACAAAAAGGAACGAAGAAAGGTGGATATCGAGGCGGACTATGTAGGTTTTGAGATAGAGCGGGGCTTTCTGGTGGGGTATGGACTTGACTACGATGAACAGTACCGCCAGCTTCCTGGAATCTACCATTTAAGTCCCAGATACGAGGCTAAGGGCTTTGTCCCTTCAGACAGATGACACTCTATCTATGGCCTGCATCAGCAGGCCCTGATATATCCTGATGAAGCAGTTATTAATTTAGGCGTCTTCCCACAGCTCCTTAAGCTTTTTGGGAAGTTCAGCCTCAACATCCTGAGATTCTCCGTCAGAAATGTGGTTCTTTATTACCCTGAATACGGCCTTGACCGCCTTTACAGCTTCATCCCTGCTGGCAAAATCCTGTTGAGCCCTGGGAACGTCATATTTCATGACCTCTTCAATAAATTCCGAAACATTTTTTATCTTTTCGGGAGTCTGGGAGAGCTTCCATCCATCTACATAAATGGCCTTGATACACATGGGAAGTTGGGCAAGTAAATGCATGGATTCCTCATGAGAAAGTCTGTTTCTCAGCGCTTTTAACACGGCCCTTAAAACACGACCAGCCTTTTTTCTATCCTCGGGGCATCCCAGTTCCTTGGCAAGCTCTTTTATGAATAGATTTCCTTTTTCTGCATACTTTTCAAAATTCATACTCTTCACCTCCTTTCCCTTTTTCTGTTCTTATAAAAAGATAAGATTCATTATTCTTCAGGCAATATGTTATTTATCTTTATCTTTTGAGGATTTTTTGAATTTTTCTTGATATTTAATCGTGATTTACACAATCCTTCTTCCCTTGCCTTCCTGAGTGGCAATATCACAAGGATACCTAATGCCTGTGAAATATCCTGCTGGCAAAAACCGAACTTGAACGGGAAATGATTATTAGATTATTAATGATTATCGGCGACTTTACATTCTCTGGATTGGCAGGGATACCTCCACAGCTAGTCACTCCCTGATCTTGCAAAATCCTTCAGACATTCAAGGGTAACGCTTTTTGTACCTGAATTTATAAAGTCATATAAAGGGCCCTGAAACAATACCCTCCCACCGTTTCGACCGCCTCCTGGGCCAAGATCTATCACCCAATCTGCCCTTGAAATCATGGGTAGGTTGTGCTCTATCACAAAAACTGTATTTCCAGATTCGGCAAGCCTTGCCAAACAGTCTGAAAGCCGCCCCACATCTTCCATATGAAGCCCCACACTTGGCTCGTCAAGAAGATAAAGCCTGCCTCCCCCGCTCCCCTTTGCAAGCTCTTTGGCAATCTTCAGCCTCTGCGCTTCCCCGCCTGAAAGTGTCGGGCTTGGCTGTCCAAGCTGAAGGTAGCCAAGCCCCAACCTTTTCATGACATCCAGCCCTCTCCTTATATGAGGAATCGGCCTGAAAAACTCTAGCGCATCAGAAACGGTCATTGCCAGCACCTGGCTTATGTCTTTAGACTTCCACATTACTGACAAAACCTCTTGCCTGAACCTCTTTCCCATACAAACCTGACACCTGATGTACACGTCTGGAAAAATTCCAAGCTTTTGCTTCACCTGCCCCTGACCTTTACAGTGAGGACATGCACCATCGTTTGTATTAAAAGAGAAATGAGAAGGGCTAAACCCCTTAACACGAGCCCCTGGTGTCTGTGAAAAAAGCTGCCTTATATGAGATAAAATTCCAAGAAATGTTGCTGGACATGACCTTGGCGTCCTTCCTATGGGGCTGTGATCTATATGGAGGAACCCTTTTAGCTCATAATCGTAATCCACAGAAGCTACACCGCTGGATTCATCTCCTTTCAGCGCGGACAACAGCGCCTCTTGAAGACTTGTCTTACCAGAGCCAGACACACCGGTTACAACCGTAACAGCACCGATTGGGATATCCACGTTTATATCGCAGAGATTGTTCTTTTTGACCCCCCTCAAGCGTATAAAGCCAAGACTTTTTCCCAGACGTCTGCTCTTTTTAACCTTTGGCCTTGGCTGTGCCAGCCCAAGGGCTGTTTTGGACTGGCAACTTTTAAAAAGCTCCTTGACGGGTCCGCTAAAGACCACCTCACCTCCCTGGCTGCCACCTCCCGGACCAAGATCTATTACATAATCTGCATTCGAAATAGTATCCTCATCATGCTCCACAACAATTACAGAATTCTCGTTGCTGGTCAGCCGCTTCAGGGTCCCTATGAGTCGTTTGTTGTCAATGGGATGCAGTCCAATGGTTGGCTCATCCAGCACTACTGTTATGCCAGTCAGGCCAGAGGCTGTCTGGGCGCAAAGGTTTATCCTTTGGGCCTCGCCACCAGAAAGGGTATCTCCAGCCCTATCAAGGCTTAGGTAACCCAGCCCAAGCTCCTGCATCATCTTCAGTCTGGTCTCGATCTGATCGGCCAGAAACGAGAAAAGCCCCTGTCTATGCCTTGGAAGCCCAAGCCCAGGTCTCCACTCCTCCATTATCTGTATAAGCTCGTTGATCTCTTTTGAAAGAAGGGTTGCAATATCCATATCATCTATATGCCACACAAGCGCCTTTTTATTTACTCTAGAGCCACCGCACTCATGGCATTGTCCAGCCTGATCGTCTCTTCCCTTTCCAAGGCATTGGGGACACCTTCCCACCTTGGTATGAAAAGAGAAAGCAAGGGGATCCGGTTCATCAACAGAACGCTGACAATCTTTGCAAAAATACCTTTGACTCAACCATTTCCTATCCCCGTTTTCTGTCAGACAAAATATGGTACTCTTTCCAGCCTCTAGTGATTTATCCACGATTTTAGATAGTTGTTTGGCAGAAGTCTTGTTAAAAGGCCCCCAAAGCCACGAGACGGTGTGTTCCTTGTATCTTGAAAGGGGTATCTTTTGGCCTTTGCCATAGAGCTTCCCGTCTACAAGCATAAAATCTGCTCCCTGCCTAAAGCCCTGCTCTATTTCATGCCGATGCCAGCCCTTTCTATGTTTGATACGTGGCGCCCCTATGGTTATGGTCTCCTCCTGCAAAAGATCCATCAAAATGTTTTGTATCTCGGCCTTGGAGGTCTGGCTCATGGCCTTTCCGCATTCTCTACACACCGGAGTTGAACAGTGGGCATACAGCAGTCGCAAGTAGTGTGATATTTCAGATAAGGTGGCTACCGTTGACATGGAACTGCCCCGGCTTGCCCTTTGCTCAATGGCCACAGATGGACTAAGCCCACTTATAACATCCACATCTGGCCTTTCATGGAGCCTTACAAACTGTTTCATATATGAAGGTAGACTTTCCAAGTAACGCCTTTGGGCCTCTTTATGTACTATGTCAAAGGCCAAAGACGACTTGCCAGAGCCTGACACACCGGTTATCACCACCAGTTTGTTTTTGGGAATATCCAAATTCACATCCTTAAGGTTGTGATGACGGGCCCCCCTAATGGATATGACATTGTTGTTAACCCTGCACTCCTTCCTACCAACCCCAGCGTCAGCCACATCTCTTTCCTCCAAGTCGATACCTCTGTCAGCATTTTTAACGCTGTTGGCTGTAGGGGTTGCCCTGTTCAGAAGTTTGCCTGGTGGCCCCTGAAATAGAAGATGGCCACCCTTGTCACCCCCTTCAGGTCCAAGCTCAATTATCCAATGACTAGAAAGTATGGTTTGCAGATCGTGCTCTACCACAACAACCGTATTGCCCTGCATGCTAAGCTCATGGATCTTAGAAATTAGCCTGGACACCTCATCTGGATGGAGCCCCTTGGTTGGCTCATCTAGCATGAAGAGACAGTTTCTGTTTGACTGACCAAGGTGTCTTGCAATCTTTAACCTCTGGCTATCCCCAGCAGACAGGGTATTAAGGGGCTGACCAACAAGCAGGTGTCCAAGGCCAAGATCAACAGCAGACTCAAGCCTTTTGACAACAGCCCTGTCATTTTGGAAAAAGCCTGCTGCCTCCTCAAGGGTCATCTCTAGGATTTCGCAGATGTTTTTTCCCCTTAGAGTTATTTCCATGGCCTCACTGGAAAATCTTTTGCCAAGACACATGGGGCAGGGCACCATAATATCAGGCAGAAACTGCATATCCAGCATCTCAAAGCCCTGGCCTTGACACTCGCTACACCTTCCTCCTTCCACGTTTAAAGAAAAGTAACCAGGCCCCAAGCCCAAGGCCTTGGCCTGATCGGTTTTGGCAAAAAGGCGCCTTATGGGGTCCAAAACCTTTAGATAGGTGCCGGGACAGGCCCTTGGGGTTTTTGACACAGGCTCCTGATCAATGAAAACAACCTGATCAATCTCCTGGCCAAGCAGCAAATCATCCATTTTGCCAGGCCTCATACCGGGAAGCCCCTTCTTTCTCAAAACTCCTCTGTAGAGACACTCTTCCACAAGCGTTGACTTGCCAGAGCCAGACACACCGCAGACACAGGTGACCAGCCCCAAGGGAATGGAGCAGCTGACATCCTTTAAGTTGTTCTGCCTTGCTCCCACAATCTCCAAAAACATCCCCTCATCATGGTCAATGTCCACATCATTTACATGCAATCTTTGATCTTTGAGCAGCTCTTCTGGCGGCCCGTCCCACACCACTGCCCCACCTTCTTTGCCTGAACCTGGTCCAAGCCCTATAACCCTGTCTGCACACTGAAGCATCTCTGGATCATTCTCTGTCATAAGCACCGTGTTTCCGGCCCTCCTTAACCCCTTGATTACATCCTTAACACCCTTCATGTCTTGGGGATGAAGGCCAGAAGACGGCTCCTCGATACAGTAAAGCGTCTGTGAAAGACGGGCAGAAACACCCTTTGCCAGACAAAGCCTTGACAACTCCCCCCCTGAAAGGGTTCTGGACTGCCTGTCAAGACTCAGATACCCAAGACCTGCCCGGACAATCAGCTCAAGCCTGACTTCAAGATCATCAAGAAGGCTTTCAGACGCCTTGTCCAATCGGTACTCACT
>JAMOVK010000092.1 GCA_027067775.1 Deltaproteobacteria bacterium | reverse complement strand
TTATGATGGCCTATTTTTGTCCGCTTCTTTTGTTTTTTCCTTCCTAAAAGCCCGGTTCCAATATCTAGGACAAAAAACAACTAAGTAAATCATCAGTTACAGGGGTTTTAGTGAACCTTGGCATGCATTTTGCTCCTAAATAAAAAAAGAACAAACTTGGACAAAGACATTAACGACTCAGGAGTGCAGATATGTTTTGTCTAAAAAACCCTAACAGGCGTACACAGCCAGCCATATGTAACAACTGCAAGAGAAAGTGTGAGAGGGCGGGCAAGCGCCAAAATAAAAATAAGGCTAGGCTATCTCGTTAAGCATTATATAAAAAGCCGGGGAGTTGGCCATCAGCCTCCTCCTTTCACGTCTTGGCACTATTTCTTCATAGATTTAATTGCCAAAACGGCTTCTTCTCCGCCAGAAAAACTTTCTTTTTTTGATGGAAATTCCCCGGCTTCCACCTCTCTTTTGTAGGATAAAAAGGCCCTTTTTATTTCAGAAGAAAGGTCGATATATTTTTTGACAAATTTGGGTGTGAATTTGTCAAAAAGGCCTAACATGTCATTTGTAACAAGGACTTGACCATCGCATCTTGGACCAGCACCTATTCCTATGGTAGGTATAGTCAAGGTCTCGGTTATAAGGCCTGCAAGCTCGGCAGGAACACACTCCAACACTATTGCGAAGGCCCCAGCCTGCGCAACCGCCATGGCATCATGAAAGATCTTTTTGGCATCGTCTAGATCCTTTCCTTGCACCTTGAACCCGCCAAGGCTTGATGCAGTCTGTGGCGTAAGCCCCACATGTCCCATGACAGGAATGCCTGCAGTAACCAGCCTTTCGACTGTTCTGGCCACGTTCACGCCGCCTTCAAGCTTTACTGCATCACAGCCTGCCTCCTTGATAAACCGGCTGGCATTTTTAAGCGCATCCTCCTGGCTGATCTGATAAGACATAAAGGGCATATCTCCGATAACCATTGCCCTTTTGACAGCTCTGCTTACTGCCTTGCAATGATGAAGCATCTCTTCCATTGTTACAGGTACTGTGGAGTCATAACCAAGTACCACCATTCCTAGAGAGTCACCGACAAGAATCAGATCGATACCGCTTTCATCTATCAGACTGGCAAAGCTGAAGTCGTAGGCAGTAAGCATGGTGAGTTTGGGGCCGCTTTCTTTGCGTTGTTTTATTTCTACAGGGGTGATTCTGGCCATGAACAAAAGCTCCTTAAAATGAAAAAAGTCCCTCAGAGGGCTATAAGCCGGGTTCTGTATTCCAGCCTTTTGCTGGAACGATGATCATTCATCTAGGATGCCAGTCGCCCAGCATCTCAAGCAACCTACCCGGAGGCTCGGACGGGCCGCCCTCAAACGCCTCCCTATTTGGTCTTGCTCCAGGTGGGGTTTACCAAGCCTGCAGAGTCACCCCTGCAGCTGGTGAGCTTTTACCTCACCTTTTCACCCTTACCCTGCACATAAGTCAGGGCGGTCTGTTTTCTGTGGCACTTTCCCTGGGGTCGCCCCCGGTTCGTGTTACGAACCACCTTGCCCTGTGGAGCCCGGACTTTCCTCCTGTGTCTGAAAGGCACAGGCGATCATCCACCCTCTGACAGGACCTGTAAATAATGTAATCATTAACTGTCTGTCTTCAATGCATAAATGATTCTCTGACAAGACGGACAGTAGAGGATCCTTTCTTCTCTGAGCAGCTCGTTGAACATTTGGGGTGGAATGTTCATGTTGCATGCACTGCATACTCCCTGATCTACTGCAGCTACAACGACCCCAGCCCTCTTGTCAGATAGAAATCTATATTTTGCCAATAGATCCGGCTTTACATCCTTTTCCACCTGATCCCTCTCCTCAGTAAGGGCTTTTATCTTGGAATCGTATTCCTTTGCCTTGGTGTTGATGCGCTTTTTTTCAGCAGCAGCCTCTTTTTCAAATCCTTCGATCTCTTTTTTGCGCTTTTCTACCTCTTTTTTCAGCTCCTCAATCTGTTCTTCCAGCTGCAGGATCTCGTCTTCCCTTGTCTTGTTAGCCTTTTTGATTTCTTCTATCTCTTTAGAAAGGGCCTGGAATTCCCGGTTTGTCTTTACAGCAGTCAGTTTCTGCTGAGACTTTTTGAGCCTTTCAAGCTCTAGTTCCAATTCATCTTCTACTTCAGTTTTTCTGGTGCGCAGATCAGCAAGTTTGTCTTTTAGTTCCTCGATTTCCTTGTTCTTTTGCTGAATGGTTTCGTTAAGCGCGTCATACCGTTCTGGAAGCTTTTCTTTCTCAGCCTTAAGTTTTCTGATTTCAAGATCAATTCCCTGGAGTCTGATGAGTATAGACAGTTCAGGTTTCAATGTGGCTCACCTCTTTTATAATAAATTTATTAAAAATTAATTTCATGCCTCTTTACAATCTGGCCAAAGACTAAGGGGTGTATGTTCTCCATCAAAAACCAGGATTTCTACCTCCCATCCCCTTTGCTTAGCAACGTTGGCCAGGTATTTCTGTATATCTCTGACAACCGGCCTTTCAGTGCAGAAGTGCCCTCCGTCAACTAAAAGAAGATCGGCAGCCTCTGCCTGTCTGGCAATACTGTGTTTTATTTCAGCAGTAACAAATGCCTCTGCTCCTTGGGAAAGTGCCTGATCAAAGAGCGTGGAACCAGAGCCGGAACAGACAGCAACCCTAGATATTGGGCCACTGGAGGAACCAGCATAGGTAATCCAATCCCTATTTAGCCTGGTTTTAACATGTTCTAGGAATTCCTTCTGACTCATGGGCCTTTCAAGTGTTCCTATGCGTCCAAGACCTGCAGATGGATCGCTACCACTTGGCATCAGCGGCCTGGTGGCTTGTAAATCCAAAAGAGTGCACAGTCTGTCGTTGACCCCTCCCAAACAGGAGTCAAGATTTGTATGCATGGAAACAACTGATATGTTGTGACGTAAAAAACCCGCCAAGAGGCGGGCCGTATAGTCTTTTAGGTTCAAACAGCTGATGGGCTTAAAAATCAATGGATGATGTGATATTACAAGTTCTGCTTGGTGTTCAAGACAAAAGTGAAAAACAGCCTGGCTTACATCAAGCCCTACAACAATTTTTCGAACTGTCGCCTCTGGATCACCACATTGTAACCCAACATTATCCCACTCTTCTGCAAGAGATGGCGGGGCCCATTCGAACAATGCATCTTCTATGTCTTTGACAGTAGTGTTCATAAATATGTGATAGAAATAACATTAAAAAAGGTGCAATCCGTGGATTGCACCTTTTGTTAGCCAAAATCCTGTCATTTTTTAAAATATCTGTTCATGATTAGATTCTCTCAAACTTGTGCCAAAGAGCCTTATTTAATAACTGAGATTGGGCCCACCAGGATTCGAACCTGGGACCAACCGGTTATGAGCCGGTGGCTCTGACCAACTGAGCTATGGGCCCTAAACTGAAATCGTCAATATATATATACTTAAGAAATTGTCAAGATCAGCCTTTGTTTACTGTGCCTAATGCAGAAATTCAAAGCTTTTCAGTGCATATTTCTCTCGTTAAGTTAATATCTGTTCAGGTGTTTCTCAAGTTATATTGATATAGAAACGGTGATCATATTATTAAATCCATGACTTTAAGGAATTGGCTTGCTTGTCTTGCGACCATTTGCTTACTTCTGACAGGAGGATGCAGAGGTTATCATGCAGCACCTGAGACGTCTCCCTTCGCTCTTCCTGATGCATTTTCTTCTAAAGGAGGAAAGGCATCGGCCTGTAATAGATGGTGGCAAGAGTTTCCTGATCCAAGGTTATGGAAGATAGTTGATGCTTCCTTAAAGGATAATTTTACCATACGGTCTGCCTTCGAACGCATAAAGATGGCCCAGGCAATTGTCCAGGGTTCCCAGGCTCCGCTGTTTCCCTGGCTAGAGGCTGGTTCTAGTTTAAGTCACCATACCACAAGGGAGGAGGGGACCTACATAAATAGAGACGAGATTTCTTTAGGTGCAACAGTCAGTTATGAGATAGATCTGTGGGGCCGTATTGGCTCTGGAGTCAAGGCTGCAAGATTAGATCTGGCAGCCAGGCAGGAAGATTATCATGCAGCTCTTTTATCGCTTTCTGCTCTGGTTGCAGAAAAATACTATGAGATTGTCGCCCTTAAACAGGAAAGACAGTTTATAAACAATCAAATAGAAAGAAACAGGACATCCCTAGACATCATTAGAGAAAAGTACCGTTTTGGCCAGATCGACTCTCTGGATCTTTTGCAGCAGAAACAGCTGGTAGAACAAAATATTTCAAAGGAGATAGAGGTGGAGAAGGCCCTGTCAACTGCCAAAAAGGAGCTGGCTGTCTTGATGGGCCTGCCTCCGGATGCCGGTCGGGAAATGGCGATAGCCCGGTGCTTGCCCGAGCTTCCTCCCCTTCCGGCGCCAGGCCTGCCTGTTGAGGTAATAATGAGGAGACCAGACTGTGTCAGATCGCTACTTGAACTAAAGGCAGCAAATGCCCGTTTGGCCCAAGCCGTTTCTGAGCAATATCCAAGGCTTACCCTGAACGGCTCCTTTGAAAGCGATTCCTCTGCCTTAAAAGATCTTTTGGAAAACTGGATAGCCACCATTGCTGCCAATATCCTTGTCCCTGCATTTGAAGGGGGCAGGCTGGAGGCAGAGGTCAAGCTGAGGGAGGCACGGTCCTGGAAACTTCTTTATGACTATGGGCAGGTTCTTCTGGAGGCCATTAAGGAGGTGGAAGATAGCCTTGAGATTGAAAGGCGTCAGCACAAGCTTGTGGCAAATCTGGAGTCAAGATTGGCTATAGCCCGTGATACCAGTCGTCTTCTTAAAGAAAGGTATGTTGCA
Source organism: Deltaproteobacteria bacterium (assembly GCA_027067775.1). Taxonomy (GTDB): domain Bacteria; phylum Desulfobacterota; class Dissulfuribacteria; order Dissulfuribacterales; family QOAL01; genus JAADCZ01. Next base: position 3,263 of record JAMOVK010000092.1, on the reverse strand, counting down.
GGGGATGTGGAATACCTGAGATTTTTGGTTTCGCAGATAAATGTAGATGAGTTAGAAAGGCAGCTTGTTTTGGAGCGGTTAAAACTGATAAAAAACAGGATACGCCTTTACAAGGCCATAGCAGGACCAGTTAATGTTTCACAGAACCGACAACGTATAGAGGCAGATAAGAGTAAGGTGACCAAATGAGGCGTAGGCTTTTTTATATAGTAGCTGCCTTTATTGTTATTTCAGTGGTAACAAGCATTGTGGTTGGCCTCAAAAACAGAAGGGTGGACGAGGGTTATGTAGAGTTTAGAGTAAAGAGAGGTGAGGTAAAGGAGGTTATTGATGTAACCGGAGAGATAAAGGCTGCTACAGGGGCCCAGATAACCCTTGGGGCCCGTGTGACAGGAATGGTTATAAAAGAGCCTGTGAGCGTTGGAGACCGGGTAAAAAAGGGTGATCTGATCGCTATAATTGATAACAGGGAGATAAGACAAGATGTCAGAAGAGCAGAGGCAGAGCTTTCCAGGATTAACATTCATTATAAAGGTCTTATAAAAGAGAAAGAGCTCGAGATCAGGGAGCTTTCCAAAAAATATGAAAACAGTCTCTTGGAGATAGATAGGGCCTTTTCAGAGTTTAGCTTTAGAAAATGGAATTTTAAAAGCCTTAAGGCCCTGTTTGAAAGCCGCAATCACAGTGTTTCCGAGCGGGTTTTTAGACAGGCGAAAAACGATTTAACCCAGGCCCATAAGCGTCTGGCACAGGCCAGAAACGGTTATCAAGCCGCAGCTGCCCAGTTGAAACAGGCAGAAACCGCCCTTGAAAGGCTCAAGGGGGAGTTTGCCCAAGAGCAGAGAAAGGCAGAGGCAGAGCTTGAAAAGGCCCGGATAAGGCTTTCATACTCTGAGATTCGTGCTCCTTTTTCGGGGGTTATTACTTTTGTATCCACGCAGGAGGGTGAGACGGTTGTTGCAGGTCTTAACGCTCCCCAGTTTGTCAAGATTCTTGATGAGTCAAGGGTTGAAAACTGGGTCTATGTAGATGAGACAGATATAGGAAGGGTAAAGGAGGGCATGGAGGTTACATTTCGGGTGGATGCCTATCCCCAGGTAACTTTTCATGGCGAGATAGACAAGATATATCCTGCGCCCGTGGTTCAGAATAACGTGGTCTATTATATTGCGGTTGTGAAAATTTTTCAGAACAGGACTCGGCTACATCTAAAGATGACAACCCATAATAGTATTCATATCAAGACCATTAAAAATGCATTGGTGGTGCCGAATCAGGCAGTCAAATTCATGAATGGCCACTTTGTGGTGAGGGTAAAGGGTGCCAGGGGAGATGGTTTTGTCCAAGTGACAACAGGGGTTAGTGACTCTCGTTTTACACAAATCAAACAAGGTCTCAAGGAAGGAGACATTGTTCTATACAGGCCTTAGCTTTTTGCAAACACTCTCTATGCCTATAATCGAGTTAAGGGGAATAACAAAGACGTACCATCAGGGCGAGCTAGAGGTTGAGGTTTTAAAGGGGGTGGATCTCCAGGTAGAGGCAGGGGATTTTCTTGCCATAATGGGGGCAAGCGGGAGTGGCAAGTCTACCTTGTTATACATAATAGGCTGCCTTGAAAGGTTTACGCAGGGGACCTATCTTCTTGCCGGCCAGGAGATCTCACACCTTGATGATGAGGAGCTGTCCCTCATACGAAATGAGAGGCTTGGTTTTATATTTCAGTCCTTTTATCTTATTCCATACCTGAGTGTATTTGAAAATGTGCTGGTTCCCACCATATATTCAAAAAAGCGGCTAAATTTTCGCAAGAGGGCAGAGCAACTGCTAAGCCAGGTAGGCCTGAGAGACAGGATATCCTTTCTGCCCTCTGAGCTGTCTGGCGGTCAAAAACAACGTACCGCCATTGTCAGGAGTCTTATAAACGATCCTGACATTATTTTGGCTGACGAGCCTACAGGACAGCTTGATTCCAAAAGCTCCAGCCAGGTTATGGAGATCCTGGCAGGTTTAAACAGGCAGGGAAAGACGATAATCCTTGTGACACACGATGAAGCAACGGCCTCCTATGCAAGCAAACGGGTAATCATGAAAGATGGACTTGTCTATCCTGCTTAAAAGACCCTTTATTTCTTCCATTATAAAGGCCTTAAGGCATGGTATCCTGAAGACCCTGTTTGCCGTATTTGCTATAACCTTTGGTATTTCTTCAATAGTTTTCATCATAGCCGCTATCCAAGGCAGCAATTTACAGGCAAAAAAGATAATAGAGCTTCTAGGCCCCAACAGTATTTTTGTAAGATCAGGCTTTGGTGGCAAGCATGCCATCAGACGTCTGACTTACAGGCTTACCATGGAAGACTTCAGGCTTGTCAGCAAGGTTATAGGGGTCAAAAGCAGCGCATACATGATGTTGAAAAAGGTGGACATTGTTGCAGCAGGTAACAGCATCAATGCCTACGCAGTAAGTGCAATGAAAGACTTCCTGCACGTCTTTGAATACCATATAGCCTATGGCAGGCCCTTTATGAAGAAAGAATATATGTATGCACCAAAGGTGTGCATAATAGGAACAGAGCTTGCCGAAGAACTTTTTGGAAGCACTGTTCCGGTTGGCAAGTCTATCAAAATTGCCAGGACAAATTTTGTTATTGTTGGAGTATTTGCAAAAAAGGGCAAGTTGCCCAGTGGCAGAAGTTTAGACAACAGGGCACTGCTACCCATAAATACCTACAGAAAGTTTATAGAGCCAGAGTATGATCGTTTTTTTGCCATGAAACTAAAGCTAGATCCTGCTGTAGCCTATGATTTAATTGTTGAGCAGGTCAAAAAGGCCCTGGCTATGCATCACGATCCAGAAGATTTCGTTGTGGTAACGCCAGAAACCATCAGGAAGTTTTTAAATATATTCAACCTTACCCTGTCGGTATATCTTGGCCTTGTAAGCATGGCTGCGCTGTTCATAGCAGGATTTGTAATGTCCAACATATTTTCCATAAATGTAAGGGTCAGGGCATGGGAGATCGGTATACGAAGGGCCCTTGGCGCGTCACGATCTGATATCCTGGTCCAGTTTCTGGCTGAAGCTACCGTAATTTCTCTGATTGGAGGTCTGTTAGGGACTATAGCTGGCCTTACAGGTATCAGATTTCTTATGCCAAGACTTGGAATTCCAGTTGTCTATCCAGGGCTGTCTTACGCTGCAGCACTGTTTTTTTCGGTTCTGACAGGCCTCGTATCAGCTGCCATCCCAGCATCTAAGG
>JAMOVK010000091.1 GCA_027067775.1 Deltaproteobacteria bacterium | reverse complement strand
CCATCTTCTTGCGCCCTATGACATTGGTGGATTGATTGCCAGTGGAAATTCCAGGGTTAAGGTTTGGAAAAGACCTATTGTCAGGATTATCCCCACAGGTTCAGAACTTGTAGACCTTGACTCTTTGGGTCAGGCAACCTTGCAGCCTGGTCAGATTCCAGAGTCCAATTCGGCAGTGCTTGCAGCCCTTGCCGAATCCTGTGGCGCCTTAGTCGAGGTAACAGGGATTGTAAGAGATGAGCCTGAGCAAATAGAAAAGGCCATCAAAGAGGCATGTTCTTCCAGTGCACACGTGGTTCTTGTAAATGCTGGATCTTCTGCCGGATCTGCAGATTATACTGTGGCCATAATAGAAAAACTTGGTCAGGTGCTCGTTCACGGCATCACTATAATGCCTGGAAAGCCAACCATAATTGGAATGGTAAAAGAAAAACCCGTTATTGGAATACCGGGTTACCCTGTTTCTGCCATAATAGCATTTGAACAGATAGTAGCTCCCCTGCTCAACCGTCTTCAGGGCAAGGATATGCCTACCCCAAGGAAGATCGAGGCGGTTCTTTCAAAATCCCTTCCATCAAGGGCGGGAATCGAGGAATTTAGGCGTGTTATTGCTGGCAAGGTAGGAGATAAGATCGTGGCGAGCCCTATAAAAAAGGGAGCAGGATCTATAACTACCATAACCAGGGCAAACGCTATCTTGCGAATTCCATTGGAGTCTGAGGGCATAGAAGAAGGGAGCCGGGTAGAGCTTGAACTTATTCGGCCTTGGCAGAGCCTGGAAAAGACCCTCATCTGCATAGGAAGCCATGACCTGTCCCTTGATATAATAGCAGATCTTTTGAAGAGAAGGTCTCCTGCAGTGCAGATGGCCTCTACGCATGTGGGAAGTTTGGGGGGCATCCTGGCGGTGGGTCAGGGGCTTTGCCATATAGCTGGCACCCATCTTCTTGATCCAGAAGACGGAAGCTACAATGTGAGTTATGTTAAAAGGCACATCAAGACGCCGGCACTCCTTGTAAACTTGGTGTATAGGCAGCAGGGCTTCATGGTGCCAAAGGGTAATCCAAAGGGGATTCGCTCCATTGAAGATCTTGTTCGGCCAGAGGTAACCTTTGTTAACCGGCAGCTTGGCTCTGGTACAAGGGTGCTTTTTGATTTTGAGCTTTCTCGTCACGGCTTAGATCCAGGGCAGATCAAGGGATACGAGAACGAAGAATACACCCATATGGCGGTGGCCGTAAGCATCCTTAGCGGAAAGGCAGATGCTGGCCTTGGTATAATGTCTGCCGCAAGGGCCCTTGGCCTTGATTTCATACCTGTGGTAGAGGAGAGGTATGATCTTCTTGCGCCAAAAGAGCTTGTTGACACTCCGTCCATGTCCCTTCTTTTTGAATGCATAAGGAGCAGGGACTTCCAGGCTTCTGTGGAGGCTCTTGGAGGCTACGATACCAGGGATACCGGTAAGGTTATGTTTGAGTATAAGGGATAAAAGAATACAGGTTGTCTGTTAGAGATGCAGCTTGACAGGTCTTGTGGACTGATTGTGGTTGATATGCAAGAGGATTTTATGGATGGCGGGCCCCTTGGTATAGCTGGGGCCCGAGACCTCATAGGGTCTCTAAATCGTGTAATCGAGCTTTTTGCCACAAAGGCTGGAGCGGTTTGTTACACCAGGGACTGGCATCCGGAAAATCACTGCTCGTTTAAGAAAAACGGAGGCCCTTGGCCTGTACACTGTGTAAAAAATACAAAGGGAGCCTCTTTTTCCAAAGGTCTCAGGGTGTTGGAAGAGGGTGTTGTCATATCAAAGGCGACCAGGAGCCATGAAGAGACCTATTCAGGCTTTAGGGGAACGGAACTGGCGGATATCCTTAGAGATAGGGGTATTTCAAAGGTATTTGTGACAGGTGTGGCCACAGAATACTGTGTGTTTGAAACAGTAATGGATGCACTGTCTCTTGGATTTGTCACCTTTGTATTGACAGACTGTGTGTTGGGTGTTGATGAGCAGTCTTGTTCCAAGGCCTTAGCCAGAATGAAACAAAAGGGCGCCGGCCTTATTAAG
>JAMOVK010000090.1 GCA_027067775.1 Deltaproteobacteria bacterium | reverse complement strand
CGTCTGCAACATCTCCAGAAACCAAATATGGGATACCGCATCCCCCATATGAAATAAGATCATCCTGATCAACTATGGTCACCTCTGCATCAGGCAGAAGCCTCTTTACCCTGCAGGCTGCCTTGGGGCCTGCAGCAACAGCACCTATTACAACGATCCTTTGTGACATTTGACTATTCCTCCTGCAAAGTAATATAAGGGACCAAAACAAAATGAATTATCATTCATGAACTCAAATTCAAGGTATCACAAACCTTACTTTATGCAACTGCATACATATATATTATTTCACAAATGAGGTGAACCAATGACATCTTCTGCATCTCAAGAGATGGTATGGATTGTGGATGAAAAAAACAGACCCGTTGGAGCGGTAACCCGGGCCCAGATGAGGCAAAAAAGACTTGTACACCGCTCTACTTACATCTTGGTAACAGACAGCAAACAACGGCTTTTGATACAGAAAAGAACCTTGACCAAAGATGTCTATCCAGGCCTGTGGGAAATTGCTGTAGGGGGTGTGGTTGCCTATGGAGAAGACTATCGAACCTCTGCATTTAGGGAACTTAGGGAAGAAACAGGCATATCCAGCGTGTACCTGCAGGAACATCTGGATTTTTACTATGAAGACCAAGACAACAGGCTCTGGGGCAGACTCTTTTCCTGCAAGTGGGACGGAAAAATCCAGCCCCAACCGGAAGAGGTTCAAGAGGTGCTTTTTGCAGATAGAATACAGCTATTGGACATGCTCGAAAAAGAAGACTTTACACCAGACAGTTACTTTTTGATTGAACTAATAAAAGAAAAAGGGATCAAGCCTCTTGACTGCTTGTTTTTACCCTGAAGCTGGAAGGATCGACCTTATACCTTCTCAAAAGACGCTGTAGGCTCTGTCTTTCAAGGCCGCATTTTTTGGCTGCAAGGGTTACGTTTCCCTTTGCCTCTTGGAGTATTTTTGTAAGGTAGGCAACAGAAAAACGGCTCAGGACCTCCTCCTTGGCCTGTTTATAAGGAAGATGCGAAACACATGGCATGGTTAGCATCTGAAGGCCTGAATCCTGTCCGTTGTCATTTGGAATGTCTGAAGGCCATATTACCGACCCAGAGGCCAGAAGAACCGCCCTCTTAACAGCATTCTGGAGCTGCCTGACATTGCCCTTCCACTCCCGCTGCATCAGGCATCTGATACTTTCCGGAGCAAATTCAAGCCCCTCTTTTCCATATTCCTTGGAATACTTTTCCAAAAAATTCTGGGCTAGAAGTGGAATGTCTTCTGCGATCTCCTTTAGCGAGGGCATGGTTATTGTTACAACATTCAATCTGTAAAACAGGTCTTCCCTGAACGTGCCTTCCTTTATCTTTTTTTCCAGATCCTGATTTGTAGATGCTATAACCCTGACATCAACCTTTATGGACTTTGTAGTGCCAAGGGGACGAATCTCCTTTTCCTGAAGGACCCTGAGCAACTTCGTCTGTATAGAAAGGGGAATGTCTGCAATTTCATCTAGCAGAATGGTTGAACCGTCAGCAGCCAGAAAAAGGCCCTCCTTGTCTGTATCTGCTCCTGTAAAGGCTCCTTTTGCATAACCAAAAAGCTCGCTTTCAAGTATGTGTTCAGGAAGGGCTGGACAGTTGACGGTTATCATCTTCTTGCTACGTCTTCTGCTCATCTGATGAAGGGCCCTGGCTGCAACCTCTTTTCCAGTACCGCTCTCTCCACGTATTAAGACCGTAACGTCAGTATCTGCAATCCTGGATATGAGTTCGATAACCTTTTTCAGCTTGGGTGATTTTCCCACAAAACCATACTCTTCTTTTACAGTGTGAAGCTGCTCTTGCAGGCGCCTGTTTTCCCTTAAAAGATTTGTTCTCTCAAAACCTTTTTTTACTGCATGGATTACCATGTCGTTATCAAAAGGCTTCTGGAAAAAGTCCAAGGCCCCTTCCTTTAAAGCCTCTACAGCCCCTTCCACTGTAGCGTATCCGGTCATGATGATAACAGAGATGGTTGGGTCAAAGGCCAAGATCTCCTTCATCAGGGACAGGCCATCTAGATCTGGCATCTTGATGTCGGTCAGGACCACGTCGGGATCCTTCTTTTTCACATGCTCCACAGCCTCATAGCCTGACTGTGCAACATCAATCTGGCAGTCCAGTTTCGAGCCTATAACCTGCCTTAGAAGCCTCAACATATCCTGCTTGTCATCAACTATTAGCAGGCTTTGCCGGGTGTTTTTATTTCTCATGCTGTTGTTGTAAGTAACCTCAACTCTCTACCCAGTAATTGGGTGACTCCTTGGTAATTATAACATCGTGGACGTGGCTTTCCCTCAGACCTGCAGGTGTAATCTTTACAAACCTGGCATTTTGCCTGAGTTTTTCTATGGTCTGGCAGCCAAGATAACCCATACCGGCCCTTAGACCACCTATAAGTTGATAGATGGTGGCGGCAAGAGGTCCCCTGTAGGGTACACGTCCTTCAATACCCTCAGGTACAAGCTTTGACACCACCTTTACACCTTCCTGGAAGTATCTGTCCTTACTCCCCTCTTTCATGGCCCCTAAAGACCCCATGCCCCTATAGACCTTGTATTGCCTTCCTTTGTAAAGCTCAAGCTCACCGGGGCTTTCATCAGTACCAGCCAGCAGGCTTCCGATCATAACACAATGGGCCCCTGCCCCTATAGCCTTTGTCAGATCGCCTGAAAACTTGATTCCACCATCTGCAATGACAGTTCTTCCGTACTTGTTGGCCACCATGGCACAGTTATGTATAGCTGTAAGCTGCGGCATGCCAACCCCCGCCACAATGCGCGTTGTGCATATGGAACCAGGCCCTACTCCAACCTTTATGGCATCAGCACCTGCCTCAAGAAGGGCTTCTGCACCCTCCGCTGTTGCCACATTGCCTGCAATAACCTGCAGGTCAGGAAAATGCCTTTTCAGATCCTCTACGGCACTTACCACATTGGCCGAATGCCCATGTGCAGAATCCACTACAATCACATCCACACCTGCAGATATCAAGGCCTCAGCATGCTCGAGACGTTCAGAGCCAACACCTATGGCAGCACCAACTCTAAGCCTTCCCAGTTCATCCTTACAGGCATTGGGATATTTCTTGATCTTTTCTATGTCTTTTATGGTAATAAGCCCAGACAGATCTCCATTTTCATCAACTACCAACAGCTTTTCTATCCTATGTTTGTGTAAAAGTTCCTTTGACTTCTCAAGCGTGATGCCCACGGGGGCAGTTACAAGATTCTTTGAGGTCATGACATTCTTGACCTCTTGATCAAGATTGGTCTCAAAACGAAGATCCCGGTTTGTAATTATCCCAACAAGCTTCTTGCCTTCCACTACAGGCACGCCAGAGATCCTGAACTCCTTCATTATCTCCTGCACCTGCCAGAGCTTGTGATTTGGGGTCACGGTAACAGGGTCTATTATCATTCCGCTTTCAGATTTTTTGACCTTTTCTATCTCCTTGACCTGGCGCCTTATAGACATGTTCTTATGAATGATGCCAATTCCACCCTCTCTGGCCAGACTGATGGCAGTATCCGCTTCGGTAACGGTATCCATAGCCGCACTCAAAATAGGGATATTAAGCTTGATGGTTTTGGTCAGAGGAGCTGAAATATCCACCTCTGAAGGCAACACCTCGGAAAAAGCTGGCACTAGCAGGAGATCGTCAAACGTATAGCCCTCTGGCACCGGATAATTCAACATAAAAATTACACTCCTTTTCCATAAAGGCGGTTAAAAGTCCCAATAATATACCGCCATCACTAATGATTATTTTCTCTAATCCTAAATATCTAATTAGCTCTAGCAAAATTGCAATGCCTGCAGGAAAAATATCAGCACGTTCAGGCTCCAGTCCTTTTATTTTTTTTCGGGTCTCTAGATCCATATCTGAAACCCGATCATACAACTCCTCAAGCTCTTGGCATGATATCACAAAACCTCTGACCTTTCTCGGGTCATAAATGGAAAGCCCCAGGGCAACCGCAGCTATTGTTGTGGCTGTTCCTCCGGTAGCAACAACGGTCTTTACGCCAGAAAGTTGTTTTTTAAATGCATCCAATCCCTGAACTATTCTTTCGAGAGCCGCCTTTCTTAAAAATTTCCTGGAAGCAAGGGATGTCTGCAAGGATTCCTCTTTAAGACTTACAGCACCCATCTTCAAGCTGACACACTGCCTTACCCTATCTTTATCACAAAGTACAATCTCTGTACTTCCCCCTCCAGAATCCACCATTATCCAAGGGCTCTTACTGTTTTGAAGCGTAAGATATGCCCCCTTTACGGCAAGCGAGGCCTCTTCCTCAGGCGAAATTATCTCAATGGCAACACCAAGCTTTTTTGCCTCCCTTAAAAAATCATTGCTATTGCTGGCCCTTCTAAAGGCCTCGGTAGCTATAGCCCTTAAGGAAGCTATCTCCCAACTTGACAATTCTTTCATAAAGTTGGCAACAGTCTCAATGCCTCTTTTAATTGCCTCTTTAGAAAAAAAGCCATTTCTCAAAAGAGATTGCCCCATTCTTACATTGGCCCTTTTGGAAAATAGGACCCTGGCCCTCCCCTCCTCCACCTCTGCTCCTGCCATGCGAAACGTCTGGGAACCTAGATCCATAACCGCCAGTCTGCATCTGTTTTCAGTCATGCTACAAGAGTAAAAGCACCTCCTTTATCCATCAAGACCTGCAATTGATAAAGTTTATCGCTAACCGGGCTGTACATCATGTAGCAAACCAAGCCTTCTTTAATCGGTTGCCAGAGCCTAGAGAATCCAGACAAAAATAATTTGGTTAATTGCAAGACACGCTAAACGGGCTCATTGACAGCCAGACAAGCTGGCATTAAACTGGCTACCAATTGGTTACTATTTTAACATCAATTGGCAGACTAAAAGTACGCACGTCTGTGCTTGGGGAGATATAGATGTTTGGGCTGGGATTGCCGGAGCTTTTAATAATTTTATTTATAATCCTAATTATATTTGGTGCAGGGAAGCTGCCCCAAATTGGAGAAGGCCTTGGAAAAGGCATAAGTAATTTTAAAAGGTCCCTAAAACAAGATGATGAAGAAAAAGACAGCCCGAACAAAGACTCAAAAAAACAAGACTGAAAACAATTCCTTCGAATCACCCCATCCTTCAATAAATTCCAGAGATTAAGCCTATGAAAACAAAAAATGCCCATTCTCAGTCCAATATATTGGTACGATTTTTTTCCTCAGTGAAACTGGCTGTATTCCTATTTATTATATTGGCTATAACTTCCATTATCGGAACGATACTTCCCCAAGGCGAAAGCCTTCAGTTCTACCTAGAAAATTATGGTCCTTTTTATTTCAAAATTATCAAAACGTTGCAACTCTACGACACGTACCATGCATGGTGGTATCTGGCCCTCATGGGCCTTTTCAGCGTAAACTTAATAGTATGCACTATCAAGAGGCTGCCCTATACCATGCGTCTGTTCAAGCGTGACTACCTTGATCTGGGAAAAGACGCACTGCTTAACAGACCATTCAAGGCCCAGTGGCAAATTGCACAAAAGACCAATCCAGCAGATCTAAAAGAAGAGATAAAAAAGAGCTTTTTAGCCCTTGTCGGCAAAGCAAGAATGAAACAGGATGTGGATGGAGGCCAACTCTACCTTGCGGAAAAGGGAAGATGGAACTATTGGGGTGTCTACCTTATCCATGTAAGTATTCTCATTATATTTGCAGGAGCTGTCTTTGGCACATTTACAGGATTTAAAGGCCGGGTCATGCTTCTAGAGGGAGAAAGCACGGATCATGCAGTGCAGATGGATGCCCATGGAAATATAAAGAAAATCCCCCTTGGCTTTACACTAAAATGTAACGACTTCCAGGTAGACTTTTACCCCAACGGAGCGCCCAAGCTGTTTAAATCAGATCTTAGCATCCTAGAAAATGGTCAAGAGGTGTTAAAAAGATCCATTGTTGTCAACTCTCCCCTTACGTACAAGGGGGTGACCTTTTACCAGTCATCCTACCAGTCTGTTCCAGACCTTAAAATCAGGATTGTCTCCAGCGATGGAGAACAAAAAATCCTTGATCTTTCCGCCTTTGACAAAGGTTTATGGCCTAAGAAAAGGATTCTGATTGGGATAATCAAGTATCTTCCTAACGTGCACGGTGCCCCTGCTGCAAGGATCTATGTTGGAGACGTATCAGGAAATCAAGGTGATGCGATATGGCTTCTTAAAGGCCACGACAGAGAGGTTCGGGTAGGCAGGGACACCTATCGCCTATCCCTGATTTCTGCCAAGGAAAAATTTATGACGGGCCTGCAGGTCAAAAAGGACCCTGGGGTATGGATAGTTTGGCTTGGCTGCACAATCATGATAATAGGTTTTGGCATAGTCTTTTGGGTGGGTCACAGAAGGACATGGTTATGGATAGGGCAAGATGGCGATAAACTGAACATCATCCTTGCCGGCCAGACCAACAAAAACAAAGTCTCGTTTGAAAAGGAATTCAACAAAATAAAAGAGGCCATAAATAAACAAATAGGAGAACAATAATGCACTTAAGCAGCTCATACATACTCAGTCTTACCACCTTTGTTTATCTCGGGGCCACTGCAATATATCTGCTTTATTGGATATTTCGTCTGGAGAAGGTGGGTATCCTAGGCACAGTTATTACGGTTGTCGGCTTTGCCATGCAAACCGTAGGCATTGGCCTTCGCTGGTATGAATCCTATCAGCTGGGTTACGGACATGCCCCCCTTTCAAACCTTTACGAATCCCTAGTATTTTTCTCCTGGGTCACAATCCTTGTCTATCTCGTTGTAGAATTCAAGACCAAAAACAGAGTCATCGGCGCATTTGCAACACCCTTTGCATGCCTGGCAATGGCATATGCCTCTTTTAGCCCCAATGTACAAGACACTATCCAACCTCTTATACCAGCGCTTCAAAGTAATTGGCTAATTGCCCATGTGATAACCTGTTTTCTTGGCTATGCTTCCTTTGCCGTAGCCTGTGGCTTTGGAATAATGTACCTCATTCGAGGTGATTCCAGAAAATCAACCTCCTATCTCCTTGAGGCCCTGCCATCCAGAAGGGTCCTTGACGAACTGATGCATCAGACCATCATCTTTGGCTTTCTCTGGTTAACAGTGGGGATAATTACCGGTGCAGTTTGGGCCAACCAGGCATGGGGTACCTATTGGAGCTGGGATCCAAAGGAAACGTGGTCCCTTATCACCTGGTTTGTCTATGCCACTGCACTTCACGCAAGATTTGTAAGGGGCTGGGCCGGGAAGAAGATAGCCTATCTGTCAATAATAGGTTTTGTTTCTGTTATTTTCACCTACTTTGGTGTAAACTTTCTTTTATCAGGACTACACAGCTACGGATCAAGCTAAAAGCACTTTTTGGGAGGATAACATGTTTGGATTAGGCACACAGGAACTTCTTGTAATACTTGTTATAGCTCTGTTTCTCTTTGGAGGGAAGAAACTTCCAGAAATTGGCGCCGGTCTCGGCAAGGGACTCAGGGCCTTCAAAAAAGGGCTGAGCGAAATCGAAGAAGAGCCAGTAAAGGAAGCAGCTTCCCAAAAGAGTGTAGAAATAGATGAAACACCCAAGGGAAAGACAGCAACGTCTTGATCTTGTAGGCCGTAAACACTAAATGGGTCTTGACTGCCGTTGCCTTGTTCTGGCAGCAGGCAAAGGCACAAGGTTGCTGCCTGTGACTCAACATGTGCCTAAGCCTCTTTTTCCTATACTCGATACGCCCGCATTAAGTACTGTCCTCCACAAACTCAGATCCGAGGGATTCTGTAAAATAGCAATAAACAGCCATCATCTGGCAACAAATATGGAAAAGTGGCATAAACAATCCCCTGCCGCTGTAGATACACTCCTAATTAAAGAAAAGGTGCTCCTTGATACAGGAGGAGCAGTTAAAAATGCATTTAACGTAATGGGATGGGACAAGCCCATTTTGGTCTACAATGGGGATATTATCTCTAACGTATCGGTTTCCAAATTTGTAGGTCTTTTTCACAGAAACCTAGATGCATCTGCCCTTTTTTGCCTACATGACAATCCCAGATACAATAAAGTAGCCTGCATCGACTCCAGGATAACATCCTTTAACAGTGAAGGGGAAAAGT
>JAMOVK010000089.1 GCA_027067775.1 Deltaproteobacteria bacterium | reverse complement strand
GTAAATACAAATAAATAAAGGCTCGGGGTTGTTCTTTTGTTATAATGATTCAGACAAAAACTGACTATCAGGTCCCGCTCGATTCAGTGCCTAGAAGGAGCCATGAATTTTATTATACATTTTCCCACTCAAAGCTTGTAATATTTCGCTCTTTCGAATCAAAGTTTATTCCCACTAGAAAAATCTGCCTCTTTCCATCCATATACTTTTCATGATACCCTTTTGCCTTGATCTGTTCTAAGGCCTTTCCTTCCTCATCTACCTTAAATTCAATGACATAGACTTTATCTGGCAGAATGATACTTAGATCAACCCTTCCCTTGTTGGTTGTATCTTCAGGAACAATCTGAAATCCAAGTGATGCAAGATATGCATAGACGACCGAGGCATAATAACCCTCATAGCGCTGGATTATGTCGTTTGCGTAGTTCTGATAAGGAATACTGGCAAAAAGGCTGTGCAAAGTTTTATGAAACAGCTCCATGTCTCCAGTCTGGAGGCTGTCATATAAATTATCCTGCCATATGGATTTTTCGTTTCGCTGGTTTGTAAAAAAATCGATGAAAAGTTCATTCAGGCATAACTGAATTTCCTTATTTGGAACCTTTAGTCGGTATAATATCTTTCCTCTTCGTTCCTGCTTTTCAGCAAAAGTCAGATAGCCTGTCTGCCATAGAAGGGCTGCTATATCTATATGATCCACATCAAAGCTGTCTAAAATTATGTCATCCACAATGCAGTTTTCAAGATCAGGAAGATATCTTGGCTGCTCTTTTAGCATATCAATAAGAAAGCTAGGATTGCCTGTGCTCCACCAGTAAGGACGGTATTCCTTTGAATTTGCGAAGAAAAGAAGAATATCAAATGGATTATAGACCGGCTCACTAAAATAGTTGTAGCCGTTGTACCATTCCCTGAGTTTGTCTAAATCTACATCAACAAGAAACTCTGAAAAGGCTTCTTGCACCTCCTCATGGGTATATCCGCAGATAGTAGCATAATGAGGGTTAATTGTGATATCCATCAAGTTATTCAACCCACTGAAAAGGTTCATCTTGGAAAACTTGGAGACACCGGTTATCAGAACAAAGCGTATGAATTCATCAAGGTCCTTTATGATGCTATAAAAACTCTTGAGCTTGTCCCTGTTTACCCTTGCCCTATCTTTGTCTGTTATGAAATCAAGTATTGGCTTGTCATACTCGTCTATAAGAATAACTACCTTCTGACCATGCTTTTTGTAAGCGTTTTTTATTAACTGTCTGAAACAGGAATTAGGTCTAGCGTAGACATCTTTGCAAGCCAACTCAAGACGTTCAATATTATCCAGCAGAACATCAGTAAGTGTCTCTCCAAACCTTTTCTCAGAGCTGAAATCTCCGCTTCCAAAGCTTATGCGAATAACAGGATGCTTCCTACTCCAGTCCCACCTGTCCTCTATGTAGAGCCCTTCAAAAAGTTCCTTATTTCCCCTAAAAAGCTCATAAAGAGTAGAGATTAAAACGCTTTTTCCAAATCTCCTTGGACGGCTCAAAAAGAAGTACTCTCCACTGGTTGCCAGTTCAAGCACATCACTGGTCTTGTCAACGTATATAAAATTTTCCTCAGGATCCCTAAGCTTTTTAAATGTCTGTATGCCTATTGGAAGTCTTTTCATGTTCCGATTTTGAAGACATTTGACATGTTTTTTTATTCGGCAAAAAAATATGAACGAAACCGAAGGAAATGTATAGGCATGCTACCGCCGTTTGGGTGAAAAATTTTTACCCATGAATTAGATAGCTTAAACATGCGTCCTTTTCATGTCAATTTTCTATATTTGTAATGTTTCGTCTTTCTGCATTGAATCGAGAATAATAACATATTATTACTAAGGAATTCACTGATGAGGTTTGGATTTTATGTCACACAAGATAATATCTCCTGAAAAGTCAAAATTTGAAGAACTTTTTAAAGGCCACAATATAGTGCCAGTTGTAAGGGAGATTCCCATAGATCTCGACACTCCCGTATCGCTTTTCGCCAAGGTCGCTAAGGGAGATTACTGTTTTCTTCTGGAGAGTCTCGAGGGGGGAGAGCGCTGGGGTCGTTACAGTTTTATTGGTCTTGATCCTGCCAAGGTGGTAAAGGTCCAGGGTAACAATGTTGTTATCGAAGGAGCTGATGGGGTTTGGGAAAAAACAGATGTGCTGGATCCAATTGAATATATTTCTTCTTTGTTCAAAGGGATAAAGGTAGCCTCTGTTCCAGGCCTTCCTAGATTTTCTGCTGGTGGAGTAGGATATTTGGGTTACGATCTGGTCAGATTTATTGAACATCTGCCTGGAAATCTTCGCGATACTACTGGTTTTAATGATGCTGTTATTATGTTCCCGCAGGTTATTTTGTGTCTTGATAACCTTAAACAGACGCTAAAAATTATAATTAACGTAGAGACCAGTGGGAAAGAGGATGCTAGCCAGGCCTATGACAAGGCTCTTGAAAGAATAGACGAGATTGTGGCCCATGTTAAAAAGGGCATAGATTATCCGAGGCTAGACGCCGACAGGCTTGAGGCAGATCTTGCACCTGAAGTAGAAAGTTCGCAGTTCAAAGCGGCGGTAGAACGGGCCAAGGAGTACATAAGGGCCGGGGACATAATCCAGGTGGTTCTCTCACAGAGGTTTTCCGGAAGGTCTAACATTCCGACCTTTGAGCTGTACAGGGCCGTGCGCAGGATAAATCCCTCCCCCTATCTTTATTACCTGAAGCTTGGTGACGAGGTCCTTATAGGTTCGTCTCCAGAAATTCTTGTACGGCTTACCGATGATCTTATTGAGCTTCGTCCAATAGCTGGGACCCGTCCCCGCGGCAAAACCCCAGAGGAAGATCTTGCCCTTGAAAAGGAGCTTCTTGCAGATCCCAAGGAAAAGGCAGAGCATGTGATGCTTGTGGATCTTGGCAGAAACGATGTTGGCAAGGTCTCTGAAATGGGATCTGTTAAGGTCACTGATTTTATGATAATAGAGCGTTACTCTCACGTTATGCACATAGTCAGTAATGTAATAGGGCGCTTGAAAAAAGGCCTTGATATGTTTGATGTCTTTCGTGCCTGTTTTCCAGCAGGCACGGTGTCAGGTGCTCCAAAGATAAGGGCAATGGAGATTATTGAAGAGCTGGAACATGCCAGACGTGGCCCTTATGCAGGGGCTGTAGGTTATTTTGACTATGCAGGAAACATGGATCTTGCCATTGCCATTCGCACCCTTTGTCAAAAGGGAGATAGGCTCTACCTGCAGGCAGGGGCAGGGATAGTTGCAGATTCCGACCCTGAACGGGAGTGGCAGGAGACCATTAACAAGGGTAAGGCCCTTATGAAGGCCATTGAATACGTAAAAAAAGGCGCTTCATCTTAAATTTTATTTGGAGACAGCGGTAGGCTTTATGATAGTTCTTATAGACAATTATGACTCTTTTACATACAACCTGGTTCAGGCCCTTGGAGAGCTGGGCGCAGAGCTGAAGGTGTTCAGGAACGATGAGATAACCGTCCAGGAAATTCAAGGTCTTGCTCCATCCCATCTTTTGATCTCTCCCGGACCTTGTACGCCAAAAGAGGCCGGAATATCTGTTGAGGCCATAAAGTATTTTGCAGGTCGTATCCCTGTTCTTGGTGTGTGCCTAGGGCATCAGTCCATTGGGTATGCCTTTGGTGGCAAGGTTATGCGGGCGGACAGACTCATGCATGGTAAGACCTCCATGATAAGACATGATGGCCGCGGTGTTTTTAGTGGCCTTTCAAATCCCTTTGAGGCCATGCGTTATCATTCACTCATCGTGGATGAAAAGAGCCTGCCAGAGTGTTTGATTGCAACTGCCTGGTCTGAAAAGGATGAGCTGATGGGCATCCGTCACAGGGAGTTTCAGCTTGAAGGGGTACAGTTTCATCCTGAGTCCATCCTTACCCCGGAAGGAAATAGGCTTTTAAAGAATTTTTTGAACGCAGGGCAATAGGTTATGTCAGCAATAAACGAGGCGTTAAGGGCGGCAGTAGATGGAAATGACCTTTCTGCATCGATGATGCAGCAGGTTATGGAGGAGATCATGGAGGGCAGGGCAACAGATGCCCAGATAGGTGCCTTTCTCACCGCTCTTAGAATGAAGGGAGAGAGTGTGGAAGAGATTTATGGGGCCGCTCAAGTCATGAGGCAAAAGGCCCAAAAGATTTCACCACAGCTTCCTCCAGGTGAGGTTTTGGTTGATATAGTTGGTACTGGCGGTGATCAGTCAGGCACTTTCAATGTATCAACCACCGCTGCATTTGTTGTAGCAGGAGCAGGCCTGAAGGTTGCGAAGCATGGCAACCGGTCTGTATCATCCAGGTCTGGAAGTGCAGATGTACTGGAAGAGCTTGGAGTCAATCTGGACGTTGCGCCAGTCATCGTAGAGAGGTGTATACAAGAGATTGGCCTTGGTTTTCTTTTTGCTCCAAAACTTCATCCTGCCATGAAAAATGTCATAGGCCCTAGGCGCGAGATGGGAATTCGCACCATTTTTAATCTCCTTGGGCCTCTGACCAATCCTGCTGGTGCACAGATTGAGCTTATGGGGGTGTTTCATCCAGATTTGTGTGAGAAAATGGCCCAGGTGCTTGGTGAGCTAGGGCTAAAGGGTGCCTGGGTAGTGCATGGAGACGGGGGCATGGATGAAATCTCAATCTCAGGTCCGTCTCTTGTGGCCCAGTGGGATGGAAAAAAGGTTGAACTCTTTGAGATTACTCCTGAAGACTTTGGCCTTTCCAGGGCTGCGATTCAGGAGATTATGGGAGGAGATCCAAGGGAAAACGCCAGGATCACAAGGGTTATTTTAGAGGGAGAACAGGGTCCCAAAAGAGACATGGTTGTCATGAATGCAGCAGCTGCCATATATGTTGCTGGAAAGGCCAAGAATGTAAAGGAGGCCTCATTGATTGCTCAAGATGCCATTGATTCAGGTAAGGCAAAAATGGTTCTTGATGGACTTGTGCAGCAGACAAGGGCACACGTTATATAGGATATGAATATACTTGAGAAGATATGTCAGCATAAACGTCAGGAACTTCAGGCCCTTAAGAACTCGGGAGTCATGCCTCCAGAAGAAGATCCCGGACCTAAAAGGGGATTTAGGAAATCCCTTTTAAATGCTAAGCCTATTGGGCTTATAGCAGAGGCAAAAAAGGCCAGCCCCTCAAAGGGCCTTTTATGTCCAGACTTTGATCCTTCTGAACTGGCCTGCCAGTATCAGCAGGGTGGGGCCGATGCCATGTCTGTACTTACTGATGAAAGATTTTTTCAAGGTCATCTTTCCTATCTGATGGCTGCAAGAAGGGCCTCGTCTCTGCCTTTGCTTAGAAAAGATTTTATTATAGATCACCTGCAGGTAAAGGAGGCAGATCTTTGGGGGGCAGATGCCGTTTTGCTTATATGTGCAATCCTTGATAGGGGTCTTCTTCAAGAACTTATTCTTCATGCAAAGGAACGAGGGCTTGACTGTCTAGTGGAAGTTCACGATGAAAAGGAGGCCGAAAAGGCCCTGGAGGCAGGTACTGAACTTATAGGGATAAATAACAGGAACCTAAGGGACTTTTCTGTTAGTCTTGAGACCAGCATCAAGGTAAGGTCCATTATTCCTGACGATGTTCCAGTTGTTAGTGAAAGCGGAATAAAAGATCATGATGATATCAAAAGCCTTTTGTCTGCCAATATCCAGGCAGTCCTGATTGGAGAAACGCTTGTTCGCGCAACGGACAGGGCGGCAAAAATAAGGGAACTTAAAGGACTGTAGGTTTTGACTGTAAGGATCAAGATTTGTGGAATCACCAGATTGGAAGACGGCCTGGCTGCGATCCGTTACGGTGCCAATGCCCTTGGTTTTATCCTGGTCAAAAAAAGTCCTCGTTATGTAGAGCCAGATCAGATTCGCTTTATAATCTCGTCTCTTCCCCCTCTTGTTCAAACGGTTGGAGTGTTTGTGAATGAGAAGCCAAGGCGTGTTAGGGAGCTTGTTGAGTATTGTGGCCTGGACTTGGTCCAATTCCATGGAGAGGAGTCTCCTGAACAGTGTGGCATTTTTTCAACAAGGGCCATTAAGGCCTTTAGGGTAAAAGATTCTTCAGTACTTCATGAGATAGATGCCTATCAGGGCAAGGTGCGGGCTGTGCTTCTTGACAGCTGGTCATCAAAGGCCCACGGTGGTACTGGTAAAAGATTTAACTGGGCTATTGCAAGGCAAATTGTTGCAAGCTCTAAAGTGCCTGTGATTCTGGCAGGAGGGCTGAATGCAGATTCTGTTGAGGAGGCTGTTAGACAGGTGAAGCCCTTTGGAGTAGATGTAAGCTCTGGAGTAGAAGTGTCTCCTGGCATAAAAGATAAAAAACTTATGAAGGATTTTATAAAGAGAGTAAGAGAGGCTGCCAAAGAGATTGTGTAGTTTTAGGTGGCTATATTTTTTGTTGAGGAGTAAAAGGTGACAAAAGCAAAGCACATTACACAGCCCGATAGGAAGGGTCATTTTGGAATGTTTGGTGGGCGTTTCGTTCCTGAGACCCTCATGCCTGCCATATTGGAGCTTGAAGAGGCCTATAAAGGGGCAAGGCGAAGCAAAGAGTTCAAACAAGAATTTGAGGCCATATTAAAGGATTATGTTGGAAGGCCAACTGCCCTTTATGAAGCCAAGAGACTTTCAGAGGCCCTTGGTGGAAAATGCAGAATTTTCTTAAAAAGAGAGGATCTTACCCATACCGGAGCCCATAAGATAAACAACACCATAGGGCAGATCTTGCTTGCCAAAAAGATGGGCAAACGCCGTATCATTGCAGAGACGGGTGCTGGCCAGCATGGGGTGGCAACTGCCACTGCAGCCGCCCTTATGGGCCTTGAGTGCATTGTATACATGGGTAGAAAGGATACAGTGCGTCAGGCCATGAACGTTTTTCGCATGGAACTTACTGGAGCCAAGGTAATACCAGTTGATTCTGGTACAAAGACCTTGAAGGATGCCATTAATGAGGCAATAAGGGATTGGGTAAGCAATGTTGAGACAACCCATTACATAATTGGCTCTGTTGTTGGCCCTCATCCCTATCCAATGATGGTGCGAGATTTTCAAAGTGTAATAGGCAAAGAGGCCAAGACCCAGCTCAAAAGGCTTGGTGTTGGTCTGCCAGATGTAGTGGTGGCATGCGTTGGAGGTGGAAGTAACGCCATGGGCATATTTTATCCCTTTGCAAAAGATAAAAAGGTCAGGCTTATAGGGGTTGAGGCTGCAGGCCATGGCGTGGACACTGAATACCACTCTGCAACCCTGACCTGCGGTGAGCCAGGGGTTTTGCATGGTACCATGAGTTATCTTCTTCAAGACAAATGGGGCCAGATAAAGGGTGCCCATTCCGTTGCTCCTGGTCTTGACTATCCTGGCGTTGGCCCAGAACATTCAATGTTTAAGGATTCTGGAAGGGCGGAGTACTATACGATAGATGACAAGGAGGCACTTGAAGGCTTCAGCCTCCTTTCAGAGACAGAGGGTATCATTCCGGCCCTTGAAAGTGCCCATGCTATTGCCTACTTGAAAAGGCTTGTGCCCACCTTGAAAAAGGATAGCACCGTGCTAGTAAACCTTTCTGGCAGGGGAGACAAGGATGTTGCGACAGTCAGGCAGATCTTCAAAGGGGGTGAAGAAGATGAATAGAATAGAAAGGCGTTTCAAGGACCTTGCCCAAACAGGTGAGTGTGCGCTCATCCCCTTTGTCACTGCAGGTGACCCTTCTCCAGAGGCAACGGTTCAGGTGGTTCTAGAGATGGCAGATAAGGGGGCAGATATTATCGAACTTGGCCTTCCCTTTTCTGATCCGCTTGCAGATGGCCCTACCATACAGGCAGCAAGCTTCAGGGCCTTGGAGCAAGGGATGAATCCTGAGCTCTACTTTGAAATGGTAACTGCTATCAGAAAGAGGACCGACATCCCCCTTGTCCTTATGGGCTACTATAACCCAGTGTTCAAAATGGGTCTTGAAGATTTCGCCCAAAAAGCGCTCAAGGCTGGAATAGATGGTACTATTATTCCAGATCTGCCACTTGAAGAGGCTGAGGCCTGGAGAAAGACAGCCAGGCAGCAAGGGCTTTCCAACATCTTGTTAGTTGCTCCAAATACTCCGTCTGATCGAATAAGAAAGATAGTAAAGGCCTC
>JAMOVK010000088.1 GCA_027067775.1 Deltaproteobacteria bacterium | reverse complement strand
AATGGCACATTTGGCTGCTATCTCTTTTTTACTTACAAGGACTCCCTGGCCCTTGTATGATAGATACAAAATACATCTTATGGCATATTCGCCAGCTCTTGTAAGTCTCATGTTCTGCTATTTTTTTCCGTCTGGATATTTAAGATTAAAAATATCTAACTTTTGGGGGCAAACTTACAAGGAGCCAGGGTTTTGGTCAAGGGTTTTATCAAATTTATTGTGACTGTAGTCTAAATTGACAGGGGCTCTACCCATAATTAAACTACCAAGCCATGCTGTTAGAAGAAATAACAATGGAGCAGTTTCAAAAGGGTCTCGAGCTTACACAAAGTGTCATTGTGCCCTTTGGTTCAGTTGAGGAGCATGGCCTTCATCTTCCCCTTGGCACTGACACCATTCATGTCTATGAGCTTGCCAGGTTAACCGCAGGGCTCAGGCCAGTTTTTGTAACAGCTCCCCTGTGGTATGGACTGTGCCGAAGCACAAAACAGCATCCAGGGACCGTGGGTATCAGCTCTGAAACGCTAAAGGCCGTGACCAAAGACATGTGCGTTTCCCTTTATGATCAAGGTCTCAGGAATTTTGTTCTTATCTCGGGCCATGCTGGTGGCACTCATATGGCCTCCATCCTTGATGCTGCAGACCGGCTGACAGAAACCCTTCAAGACAGCAGATTTGCCGTCCTGTCCGTGCTTGATCTGGTTGCAATGTTGCCCGAAGGCAAGGTTGACACGCCAGGAGATGCACATGCTGGAGAGGTGGAAACCTCTTTAATGAAGCATCTGCGTCCAGAATGGGTAAGGGGAACAAGCTCGAGGGAGTTTCCGTCTTTTCCAAGATTCATCATTGCCAGAAACAAACTTAAGTTTTGGCCTGGAGGCGTATGGGGAGACCCCGCACGTGCCAGTTCTGAAAAAGGGAAGGAAATTCTTGAGTTAGAGGCCCAGATGCTTTCTGATATAATAGAGGAATTAGAAAATTTTCAAGACTAAAGGAGTATGGTTAAAAATGAATATAATTAGGTTTCATATTGTAACCGCAGCCTGTCTTGTGCTGCTTATCCTGATGCCTGCATGTCAGGGCAAGACCGAGATGTCACAGGCTCCAGAGTTTACCCTTCTGAATCTTTCTGGCGATACCGTTAATCTGTCGGACTATAAAGGCAAGGTGGTTTTGATAAATTTTTTCGCTACCTACTGCCCACCATGCAGGATGGAGATTCCCGACTTTATAAAACTTCAAAAGGAATTTGGCCCGGCGGGTTTTGTTGTTATTGGTATTTCTGTTGACAATGACGGGGAACAGGTCCTGCCTCCTTTTGTTGAAAGGCTTGGCATAAACTATCCCATCCTTCTTGCTACCACAAAGGTGTTAAGGGATTATGGCAACATATATGCCTTGCCCGTCACCTTTATTCTTGATAGAGATCACAGGATAGTTCAAAAAATCACGGGCATGGTAGACGAAGATGAGTTAAGGCCCGTTATTGAGGAGCTTTTAAAGAAAGGCAAGGCTGCAAGCAAAGGATAATCAATCAAGCAGGGCAGGGGTTATGGCTCAATCTTAACCATTGCTCCTCCCTCGGTAACATAACCAACTCGGGCTGTGTATATATGGCCCAGGTCCTTGAGTCTTTTAACCAGTTCTTCCGCCTTTTGAGGAGGTATGCTTATTAGCAAGCCTCCTGAGGTCTGTGCATCAAACAGTATGGTGACAAGGTCTGGATGGACATCACTGGCAATTACAAAGGATTTTTTGCAAAATTCCTTGTTTGAGTAATCACCTTCAGGAATTAGGCCCATAACCAAAAACTCCCGTGTGCCTTTCAAAACAGGGACCTTACCTGCCTCTATAGTCAGTGTACATTTGCTTGCCAATGCCATTTCAAGGGCATGGCCTGCAAGGCCAAAGCCGGTAATGTCTGTTGCGCCAGATGCGCCCAGCTCCATCATCAGTTTTGAGGCATCCCTGTTTAAGGTCTTCATGACCTTTATGACCTCTTTTTTTTCCTGACTGCCTGCCAAGCCGGCTTTTATTGCAGTTGTAAGGATTCCGGTACCAATGGGTTTTGTAAGAACAAGCTCATTTCCAGGGCGTGCGCCGGCGTTTGACAGAAATTTTTCAGGATGGACCACCCCTGTGACAGAAAGACCATATTTGGGTTCCTTGTCTTCTACACTGTGGCCACCAATAAGCAGGGCACCAGCCTCATGAATCTTTTCTATCCCGCCAAGCAGAATCTGTTTAAGAACGTCTTTAGGCTCATCCTTTACTGGAAAACATACTATGTTCATTGCGGTAATTGGACGTGCACCTACTGCATAGATGTCGCTCAGAGAGTTGGCAGCGGCTATCTGTCCAAAGTCATAAGGATCGTCTACGACAGGTGTGAAAAAATCAAGGCTTTGTACTATGGCCAGCTCGTCCGACAGTCTGTATATGCCGGCATCTGCAGCCGCTTCCATGCCCATTAGCAGATCTGGATGAGAAGAAAGGGGAAGGTGGCAGAGTATTTCCGCAAGGTCTCCCGGACCTATCTTGGCTGCTCAGCCTGCCGCTTTGGATAGGGAAGTAAGTCTTTTGCTTGGCATAAAGGTAAAAGGCTACTTTCGTAGTGTTGCAATCATCCTGTTTTTCTTAAGGAATATGTCAAGGGCGTCACAGATGTTCAAAAATACGGCCTTACTTGCAAGCATGGCCTCCACCGAGGCCCCTTCAGGACCGATTACGCAGATGCCAAGGGCAGCTTCCTTGAGCAAGAGGGCGTCATTGCAGCCGTTTCCAATGGCTGCTGTCCGCTCCCTGCCAAGTTTTTCCAGGAAGTGAAGTTTTTGGATGTCACCTCTGCCGGCATCCAGCTTGTGCACTTCCATATTGGCTGTGTTGTCGAGAGTGTCCAAGATGTTGTCTGCAGTCTGATGTGTGTCTGCAGTTAACAGGTATACGTTTAAAAGCTCGGACAGCTTTTTTAACCTTTCCTCAACCCCTTGGATGAATTGGCCGTCAACGGTAAGGGTGCCGTTGAGATCCAGTATAAGGTTGGAAAGATCAAAAAAGACACCACATGGAAGGTCTATTCCCAGATTTTTTTTGATGTTCATGGCTTCTACACCTTCTCGTCTTGTTCTACCCTGGCAAGCAGGGCCTGTCTAACCCTTGGTGGCAGAAAAGCCACGGCCCACTGAGCCACCTGCTTGAGCAATGACACCAGTTCTTCCGGACCGTCCCAGTATTGAGCAATGACTTTTTCATCGGTCCTAAGGACCAGACGTAACAGGGCAAGGGCAATGAGATACAGGTCGTCAACCATTCCCAGGAAAGGAATCCAGTCAGGGACAATGTCTGCCGGATTTATTAAGTAGGCTATGGTAGCGCCAAGGATAGCCTTGTCTGTGGCCGAGACCCTTGAATCTCTAAGAAGGTTGAGGAGGAGCCTGAAAAATCTGGGAATATAACCCAAAAAGGATGTGGGGACCTGGGTAGACTTGTTATTTTTGAATTTGGTTCTTGTCATTAGTATCTTATCTGCACTACGGTCATGGTA
The DNA here is from genome assembly GCA_027067775.1 of Deltaproteobacteria bacterium. Lineage (GTDB taxonomy): Bacteria > Desulfobacterota > Dissulfuribacteria > Dissulfuribacterales > QOAL01 > JAADCZ01. Next base: position 4,700 of record JAMOVK010000088.1, on the reverse strand, counting down.
GCGTGTTAAAATTTATTATTTTTGTTTTTTTCTAAAAGGATATACAAATCAGACTCTAAAGGTTATAAAAATATAGAAAAATAGTCAACTTTCTTTAATAAGGGGTCAATATGTCAGGTAACGGAAGGGAAAAACTTTTCACGGAATCCAAGGCGATTATTTATCCACGCTGTATTGTAAAAAAGAGGATCGGTTCTTTTCTCTCTCTTTTTTTCAAAGAAATCCTGGTCCTCTGTCCATCTGAAATGGATAGGGATAAGGTCCTTGATCCCTATTTTAAAGATTTTTCCTTAAAGATTACTCCATGGGTGCCAAGTCCTATGGGTGAGGCTGCAAAAGATCTGGAGGCAGGCATCAGGGCTCTTACCAGCTGGGGTGAGCAGCTTGGGCTTGGTCGAAATGTAAGTTTTGAGACCTTTTATACCGCCCTAAGCTCGAGCCAGGATGAAGAGGTGCGCTCGATGATGGAGACCTTTAAAGGGAAAAACAAGAAAGACCTTGTGACTGCTGCCAGGGCCTTTCTGGCCCTGTCTCTGGAGGCAGACAAAAGGGAAGACGAGCTGGATGTGGAGATAGAAAAGGTGGAAGAACAGGCACAAAAGATATCCCAGCTCGTTGAAGACAGTTCGTTGCTTCCAGAGGCGGAAAGGCCCTTTTATTTTGTCAAGCCAGTCAATAAGGTCAGGGAGCGTTTAAGGGCCTGGGCCCGTCTGGCCTTTTCTGAGGGCTCTGTTCCATATGCATGGCCGGTAGGTGAAAGCATAGATGTAAAGGATCTTATGGATTCTGCTTACGAGTCACTTTCAGGAGGTGTGTCGGCCCTCGACGTGCTTGATGTCTACCTGCCTCTTGAAGAGAAGGTTCTCAGGGACAATAACCTGATATTCAAGGTGAGGGCCATATTTTCAGATATCCTTTCCCTTATGACCGAGACATGTCATAGGTCATCAGTCCTTACTGCCAATGACGAATTTTTTGATCTTGCAAAGGATCTGGCAGAGGCCCTTGATTCTTCGCGTTGGGAGCAGATCAGAGGCCCACGGCTTGTGCTGAGCCTCTACCCGGGCTATTCGTGGCAGCAAGTCATGACGCGGGCCGCAAAAATCAAGGAGGACGAAGTCAATATTGCTAAAGATGAAAAGCAAATCTGTGCCTCCTTTTTTATCATTTAGTAGTAGCTGCGCCCTTTTTTAAATCTGTGCCCTTTAGAAACCTTAAGAAGTCGTTTTCAGGAGAGATCACCAGGGTTGTGCCTTTTTTTAAGGAATTTCTGTAGGCATCCAGGCTTCTTAAAAAGCTGAAAAATTTGGAATCCTTGTTATATGCATCCGCATAAATCCTGGCTGCCTCAGCGTCTGCCTGTCCCTTTATCTCCTTGGCTGTCTTGTATGCTTGTGATGTGATTATCCTAAGTTGCCGTTCTTTTTCACCTGCAATGCGTGCAGCCTCTCCGGCCCCTTCTGCCCGGTACTGTTCAGCTATTCTCTTTCTCTCAGCGATCATCCTGGCGTAGACCTTTTGACGCACGTCTTCAACGTAGTTGATGCGCTTGAACCGGAAATCTAGTATTTCAATCCCAAGGTCCTTGGCCTTTTCGGCTGCCTGTTTTAGCACCTCCTTTGAGAGCACCTCCCTGCCGTATTTGATTGGCTCTAGTTTTTTATTGGCCTCTTTTTCTATTCCACTTCTGACAAGCTCTATCAGTTTATGGCTCGCCACCACATTTCTGGTTCCGCCATCCAGTATGTCATCAAGTCTGCTCTGTGCTATGCGCTGGTTTCTAAGCCGTTGGAAAAAGAGAAGGGGGTCTGCAATTCTCCACCTGGCATAGGTATCCACCCAGATAAAGCGTTTGTCTTTTGTGGGTATCTGGTTTGGTTCCCCGTCCCAGGCAAGAAAGCGTTTCTCAAAGTAGTTGGCCTCTTGAATGAACGGAATCTTGATGTGTAGGCCAGGTTCTGTAATGGGTTTGCCAATGGGTTTGCCAAACTGGGTGATTACCACCTGCTGTGCCTCGTTTACCGTGTAAAAGGCACCGCTGACAACAAGGGCTGCTGCAATTAATATGAGTATGGCAAAGGAAGACAGTATCTTCATGGTTTCACCTTCCTGTCTATGTTTAGGAATGGGATAAGACCCTTTACCTTTTCGTCTATGATCACCTTCCTGTCCAGTTTGGGATAGATGGTCTCCATGGTCTCCAGGAAAAGCCTGGTTCTTGTCACTTCAGGGGCCTCTTTATATGCCTTCAGGATCTGTTCAAAAAAGAGTGCATCACCCTTTGCCCTGTTTATGCGGTCTGCTGCGTAACCCTTTGCCTCCTGTATGGTTTGAAGCGCCTGCCCCTTGGCCTTTGGTATGACCTTGTTGTACTCTGCCCAGGCGTCGTTAATCATCCGTTCCTTTTCCTGTTGGGCCTGGTTGACCTCATTAAAAGAGGGTTTTACAGGGTCCGGCGGATTGGCATCCTGGAGCACTATCTGCTCAACTACAATGCCAGTTTGATACTGGTCGCAAAGCTCCTGGAGCTTTTTCTTAACCTCATCTGCTATCTCCTGTCTCCCAACTGTAAGCACCTCTGTTACTGTTTTGTCGCCAACTACCTCCCTCATAATGGCCTCGTTCATGTCCCGAAAGGTCTGGCGGGGGTTTTTTACCTTAAAAAGATAAAAATACGGGTTCCTTATACGATACTGGGTAATCCACTCAACAACAGCAACGTTGAGATCTCCCGTAAGCATAAGGGATTCATGCTCAAAATTTTTCTGTGAATATCTGGTTCTGACACCAGGCACTTCGGTCCGAAAACCAAATTCTTCCTTAAGCTGCCTCTGAACAGGGATCTTTATGACCTGCTCAATGGGATAGGGAAGCTTAAAATGCAGGCCAGGCTGGGTCTCCTTTTGGAATTTGCCAAATCTTAGCACAAGCCCCACCTCTTCAGGCTCCACAGTATACCAGCAGTTCCACGCTATGAGCCCGACAAGTAGCAAGACTACCAGGGGCAGGGCAGACTTGAACTGCCGTTTTATATGGGCTGTGTCAGGCCCGGGAAAGTTGACAGGTTTTCTCATGTCCATATTTTTACCTCTTAGGGTACAAAGCTTGGGTTTTCAGATTTTTCTAAGCTTAATCTGGCATAATAGATAAAGAAAGCCTATTTTCTTCTGGCATGGGGGTGACATTTACTAAATATCTTTTTGAGCTTGGCAACATCAAGGCTTGTGTACACCTGGGTGGTGGCTAGCGAGGCGTGTCCCAGAAGCTTTTGTATGGATCTCAGATCGGCGCCGGATTCAAGTAGATGGGTTGCCATTGAGTGCCTGAAGACATGCGGAGTAAGTGCCTGGTTTGTGGCAAGCTGCCAACCGCACTGTCGGATCATGCGCTGCACGCTCCTTTGTGTCAGTCTTCCGCCCCTGGTGTTTACAAACAGGGCTGTCTCCTCCTTTTTGTTTTTTCTTTTAAGTAAAGCTTGTCGTTCAGGTAAATATCTTTCAAGTGCCTGGCGTGCCTTGGAGCCAAAAGGCACTATGCGCTCTTTTCCTCCCTTGCCCCTTACCCTTATCATTTCAGGTGAAAAGACCACGTCATGCAAGTCAAGGCCGGTCAGTTCGCTTACCCTTATACCAGTGCTGTAAAGGAGTTCTTTTATCGCCTGATCCCTTATGCCTATAAAGTCCTGTCTTGGTTGGGTTTCGAGCAGCAAGGTCATATCTTCTACCGTAAGGCTTTTGGGCAGTGGCCTGGAGCGCAGAGGGAAGCTTATAGGTTCAGCCGGGTTAACGTTCAGGATGCCCGATCTGATAAGAAATTTGTAAAAACTTCTTAGAGACGATAGCTTTCTTGCCACGGTAGTCCTCTTGAGCCCCTTTTTACCAAGAAGCATGAGCCATCTTCTTATGTCCTTGGCAGTGGCTGTGGTAATCTGTTTGCCTGCATTTTTTAAGAAAAGTGCAAACTCTGTCAGGTCTCTTTTATAAGCCTCTTGAGTGTTTAGTGACGAATTCCTTTCAGAGGCAAGAAATGCAAGAAACTGGTCAAGAAGTTGTGTAAAAGTCATGTTACTTGCCCAATTTGACCGATGATAGTAGAAAAGGACCCTCCAAGATGGTTTTGATCTTGGAAAAAATTTTTAAAAGACATTGTCCATAATACCTGTAAGTTGCTGGTAGATAAAGAAAAAGAATCTGTTGGAATCAAAATGAAGGAAAGGGATGCGGCTCTGGCCCTGCTTCTTGTTCCTGGTGTGGGTTCAAGGAGATTTTTCAAGTTAAAGGAGGCCTTTGGCTCCGCGGCTAACGTGTGGGAGCATGCCTCAAGGGACAGGCTTGTCCAGATTGTACCTGGGGGCGTTGCCAGGGCCATTGTCAAAGGGCCGGATGAAAATTTGCTAGAGGAGATAAAGGCCAAGATAAGAAAGGCTGGGTTTTGGTTGCTCTTTTACCAGGATCCTGACTATCCCCAGAGTTTGAAACATATAGATGATCCTCCAGCCCTGCTGTTTGGTCTTGGGCGTAAGGAGGCCCTGCAGGGACCATGCGTTGCCATAGTGGGTTCAAGAAAGGCATCCACATATGGTCAAAAAGTCTGCGCCATGTTGTCAAAGGGACTTGCCTTGCACGGTGTTACCATAGTGTCTGGCCTTGCCCATGGCATTGATACCTGGGCACACAGGGCCTGTGTAGAAACTGGTGGCG
>JAMOVK010000087.1 GCA_027067775.1 Deltaproteobacteria bacterium | reverse complement strand
TGTTGCAAGTGCACTGTCTGCAGCTAGCTCTTCCGGTGCAAGCATGTTTGTCTTTTCCCAGCCTATTTCAAGAGGCCATTTGTCAAAAGACGGTACCAGAAAGTCAATAACCTTATGCCACGATACTGCCTCATCCACCAGCTTTTCCAGATTATGAAGGTCTGACAAGGTTGTCACAAGGGCAGAAAAGCCCTCTTGTGGAATGAAAAGCATGGACGGTCTTTTGGCAGCTTCTTCTACAGCCTGCTTGAGATAATGTGGCAGGGCCTCAAATCGCTGGTCCTTTAAAAGCCTTTTTGCCTCTGTGCCCGAATGAAGGAGTAGCCAAGAGCTTAACCTTGCAATCTCTTCAAGATAGTGGGTGGCAAGGATCTGATAAGGTTGCCTGTGAAGTTTATCAGACAGGTACTCAACCCCAAGGTTGATCATGGAAAAGGCCTTTTTTAAAGCCCCTTGAAGTTGTTCCGGATCGTCCAGGTCAACCAAATCTGCCATCAGTATCTTATTTGCAACCCCTGTTGCTTCCCGCACTATTCTTTCCATAATAGGCTTGCCAGCGAGCCTGCCAACAGCCTCATGTAATACAGGAAACTCTGTCACATACAGAGTCGGGACAAAGGGAGGCATGTCGTAGTTAACAGGCAGGGCCTTCAGGACAGGATCGTCCAAGTCCATGATGTGCATCTGTTCGGGCTTTAAGGGTGAGTATATATCAAGAGAGTCGTAGTAGTCTGGGATTCCAAAGTCTCCAATGCGCCCACACCTGAGCCGGTAGGCAGTCTCCAGGTTGTGGCCAGGGGTCTGCCATAGCATTGTTTCAAAGATATCTCGATATCCTCCAGGATCTACTTCCAAGATGGCGGTTATCAGACGCATAAAAAGAGGTGCAAGTTTTTTCTTCTTGAAGTCAATAAAGTATACATTATCCAGGGTGAATGGGGGCAAGCGATCCTTTGCCTCCTGGATATCCATATCGTCGGGTCTTTTAATCACACTGATGAATTCATTCAGCAATGCAGGAAATAGCCAAGGGTCCTGATGAAGGATCCATTTAAGCCAGTGCTTGCAGCTGTTTTCAGACAGCTCAAACATGACAAGGAGCCATGCGGCGATCTTGTCTGCCCTCAGCCGGTCCTTTAGCCACCAGTCGAGATCAAATATAAACTGCAGCTGTTCAGGTGTTGAAAGACCAAGTAGGATGCCGGAGTCTTCTATGCCAGTAGCCTTTATGGTCCAGAAAAGTTCCTCTACCGGCATATTGGCAACGATTTGCCCGGCCTTTTCAGACGACGTGATTAGTTCAAATCGCCTTTCCCAAGGAGTGATTAATACCAGGTTCAACTGCTCTGGTAGTTCCATGGTATTGATCCTGGTTTGCAGATCTGCTTTTTTTGTCTTGTCACTAGCTAGTCTTAAGTTATCTTTCATAGCTCCGATAAAGAAAAAAAGTCTGTAATTGTGAATTATGGAAAATTTGGGTATTGTGATTAGATATCAAATATTAATCACGGCTAACAGCTTTAACAAGTAGGCTTTCAAAATGGCAGACCAACACCACAGCAGCTCCCTTCGGATACTCATTGCCGAGGATGAAAAAAATATAGGTGATCTTTTGAGTGAGCTTCTTGATCAAGAAGATAGAGAGATAACCCTAGTCCAAAATGGTCTTGAGGCCGTGAGTAAGCTGAAGGAAAATAGATACGATCTGTTGATAACAGATCTGATGATGCCAGAAATAGACGGGATGGAGGTGTTACATCAGGCAAAAAAACTTCATCCTGATATCATGGTTATAATTATAACCGGTTACGCATCCTTGGAAACAGCCATTCAGGCAGTAAAGGAAGGGGCATACGACTATTTAAGAAAGCCCTTTCGCCTGGAAGAATTGAAGATAAGCGTGGACAATGCATGTGAAAAAATAAGGCTTCAAAGAGAAAATCAAAGACTTATTGAGTATGTCAAGGCGGTAGCGGCAGCCAAAAAACAGGAAGATGGTTTGGAGCCTGCTGACCAGACAGGAAGCGCTAATCAGAAGGCCCTTTTTGGCCCTGAATGGTTTTCTCCGTTTATCCTTCAACATCAAGATGGCGGCGTGGATAAGGAAGAGGTGTTGAACCAGTTGGAACGCCTTGCAAGGCTCAAGGCCCAGGGTGTTATTACTGAAGAAGAGTTTCTTGCCTTGAAAAAGAAATTGTTTCAACAAATTTAAAATTACCTAGATGCAGACCTCTACCACGTCCATAAAACGGTCTAGTTCTACTCAGCCAAATGGGGGACGTCCCTGGCGTGTGCTGATAGTTGATGACGATCCAAGAATTATTGACATGCTGGAGTCCTACCTTAAGTTTCAGAAGAAATATGAAGTCTTTAAGGCCTCCAATGCCCTTGATGCCTTTGCAGTACTGGATCAGGTGCTGGATGTTGATGTTGTATTTGTGGATATCAACATGCCAGGAATGACTGGCATCGAGTTTGTAGAAAAGCTCAAGGAAAGGGATAGGACAATAGTTTCTGCCATAATCACAGGGGAGCCTTCCATGGATGTGATTGTTAAAGCCATGAGAAGCGGCGCCTCTGATTTTCTGTCCAAGCCCTTTAAATTTGATCAGCTTCAGGTGGCACTAGAAAGACTCACTAAGGAAAGAAGCATCCTTCTTGAGAACCAATTCCTTACAGAAGAGGTCAGGGTAAAAAAACTCCTGGAGCAGATGAACAAGAAGCTGGAAAAGAAGATGCGGGAACAGAGCATCCTCTTTTCCATCAGCGAGACCCTTGCAAAGACCAAAAACACCAGCGAACTTTATGAGACTCTTGTAGAGCTGGGTGCCAGGCTGGTGGATGCTACCCAATCTATGTTGTGGGTCAGGGAAGAGGAAAGGGCCTCCCTGGTGATGGTGGCTTCTATTGGCCAGGTCCAAAATGGACTGTATGAAATACCTATGGATGCTGTTGAACATCCTGTCGTAAAGGTTGTGCAGGATGGGATTCCCGTGCTTGGACAAAATCCCATTGCATATTGTGATCCAAAAGACCATACAGGCTCTCAGGGAACGGGTTGTTATCTTATGGTTCCCTTTCGTATCAGGGAGGAGATTCTTGGTGTACTTTGTGTCTCGTCACCAGGCATAGATTCTAAAAGCGCCCATGAATACCTTTTTCTTCTCCATGTCCTTTCCGAAAGGGCAAGTCTTACAATAGAAAACATCCTTCTCTATGACAGTCTCTTTATGAATCTTCATGCCACATTGAGGGCTCTTGTAAGGAGTCTGGAGGCAAAGGATCCCTATACAAAGCTCCATTCGGAGAGGGTAACCCAGTGGGCAGTGGCTATAGCAAAAAAGATGAATTGTACAGATGAGGAAATAGAGTCTTTGACCTTTGCCGGACATCTTCATGATATCGGAAAGATAGGAATCAGAGATCAGATACTCATGAAGCCCGGCAGATTGACCAGGGAGGAGTATGAGATAATAAAAACCCATCCAGTCATAGGGGCGGAGATAGTGGGTCATCTTGGTCTGCTCAAGGTGGAAACATCCATTATAAGGCATCATCATGAAAGATGGGATGGCAAGGGTTATCCTGATGGTTTGAAAGGGACAGATATCCCGAAATTGAGCAGGATCTTGGCAGTTGCTGACACCTATGATGCCATTACCTCCAGGCGGCCATACAGGGATGCTATGCCAGATAGGTTTGCCTATGAAGAGATCAAAAAAAATTCAGGCACCCAATTTGATCCTGAAGTGGCAGAGGCATTTTCTTCCTTGATAGAGGAGAAAATGGAGCAAAATCAGTAAACAGTCCTGAAAAAGGTCTGGCTTCAAATTTTCTGATGATAGCAAGCCCGTCCCATTGGTTATCTTTCCCTTTTACCGAAAAATTCTGTGAACCGGTTGTAAAAATCTTCCAGACCAATAATAAATATTATACTATTAAAAACTTATCGTATGTTGACAGGTCTTGCACATTACTTGAGTGATCGTCATTTTGGGGCGAATGAGGAGGGGAAGCAATGTCAGAGGCAAAAGAAGGGCCAGAGCTGAACCTTTTAAGATACTTTAGAGACAGTCTTATTGGAAGAAACGCTAAGGGCATAGTTCATAATATGAACAGTCCCTTGCAGGTGCTATCAATGCAGATCGAGCTTCTTGCCATGGATCTGAATTTACTGGTTTCTAAATGCGAAAACAGTCAGATCTCTTCCGGCATACAACAGGCAATAGACAGGCTTGCCCAGCTTGAGGAAATAGTGGCCAGAATAAATCATCTGGTCAAGCTTGTAGGTTCCAGGGTTACAGATGACGAACAGGATGATGAGGAAGGACCGATCATGGTAACCCGGCTGTTGGAAGAGACGGTGGAATTTTGGAAGTCGGATCTTTTTTTTAAGCATAAGGTCACCCTTGATCTTGCTATTCCTGGTGTGTCTCCGGTGCTGGTCGCCAAGGAACGTTACCTGAAGGATGCCTTTGACAGCGTACTTTTTGGCTGTATCCAGGTACTGAAGAATGCTGCTGATCCACAGCTTCGTATTTCTGTTGTAAATGAGCCCGAATCTATCCTGTCTATTACATTCAAACCAATCGGGGCCGGATTTCCTCTCGACAGGGTGGGATATCTGGCATCCTTTATAGAGGGAAACGGCAGCTTGTCCAAATCAGAGCTATCCTTTGCCCCTCTTGACCTGGCTCTTGCCGTTGCCAAGACAAGCATAGAAAAAATAGCAGGTGACTTTCATCTGGACAAGGAGTTGATAAGAATAGATTTAAAAACGACGGCTTAAATGGATTTCTTTTGCTCCACCTTTTAACATCCTTTTTGTACAAACCGCCATGTCAAAAAAATGGCACAAAAGGTTTGACACTAATAACCCCCTTTATTAACCTAAAATTACAGACAAACTGGGAAAAGGATCGCTTTCTATAGCTGTTCTTCTTCAGGTTACTGGAGAGGTTTTAGGATATTAAGGAGAGCAAGAAGAAGATGAGAAACGAGTGTATTTTGGTCGTCGACGATTCTCCGGACATCAGGCTTACCATGGCAGAAGTGCTGAAGGCCAAGGGGTTTTCAGTTGAAAGTGCAAGTGACGGACAGGAGGCAATAGAACTTCTGGACAACCGTTTTTTTGACATTGTTCTTACCGACTTGAGCATGCCCAGAAAGACAGGAATGGATGTGCTCCGTTATGTAACCCAGCATTCTCCCGAGACCATCTGTATAATTATTACAGGTTTTGGTTCCATTCAGGGGGCGGTTGAGGCCCTGAAAATCGGGGCATACGATTACCTTTGTAAGCCCATAAAGCCTGATGAGGTCACAATACTTATTGACAAGGCCCTCGAGTTAAGAAATCTCAAAAGAGAGAATCAGAGTCTAAAAAAAGAGCTGAAGACAAGATATGGTTTTGACAACATCGTTGGAAATAGCAGGGCAATGCAGGAGGTCTTTGGACTTGTTGAAAAGGTTGCAGATACTGACAGCACCGTGCTTATTACTGGGGAAAGCGGAACTGGAAAAGAGCTCATTGCCCATGCCATTCACTACGCCAGTGACAGAAAGGATGGCCCATTCATTCCTGTAAACTGTGCGGCTATTCCTGAAGAATTGCTGGAAAGCGAGCTTTTTGGTCATGAGAAAGGTGCCTTTACCCATGCCATTAAGACCAGGATAGGCAGATTTGAGCTTGCCAACAAGGGCACCATCTTTCTTGACGAAATAGGCGAGATGAGCCCGTCTTTGCAGGTCAAGCTTTTAAGGGTTTTGCAGGAAAGAAAGTTTGAAAGGGTTGGAGGGGTGAAGACCATAGCAGTGGATATCAGGGTGGTAGCTGCTACAAATCAGGATCTGGAAAAGGCTGTAAAAGAAGGGCGATTCAGAGAGGACCTTTTTTACCGTCTAAATGTGATACCGATACATGTGCCACCTTTAAGAGAAAGACGAAGCGATATTCCTCTTCTTGCAAAACATTTTTTAAAGAAGTACTGCAGTGGCAAGAAAAGGTGTGTAGAGGGTATTACAGATGAGGCCCTGGAAATTCTTTCAAGGTACGACTGGCCTGGAAATGTCAGGGAGCTGGAGAACATAATAGAAAGAATGGTGATACTAACCAATGGAAATATGATAACAAAAGACGATCTGCCTTATCAAATAGTGGAAAAGGCAGGTAGCGCTGTAGGGGTAAGGGGGGTATCTGGAGATGTTGTAGAGTTTCCTGAAGAGGGGTTGAGCCTGAGCCAGGCAGTGTCAGAACTTGAAAAAAAGTTGATACTCAAGGCATTAGAGCGTACAGATGGTGTGAAAAACAGGGCTGCCAAGCTTTTGAAGATGAATCGGACCACACTGATAGAAAAGATGAAAAAGCTTGGTCTCATGCCTAAATCTAAGAAAGCAGCTTGATGATCGAACAAATGATGATGAATAAAAGATTTTTATTTTTACCTAGTATGATAGGGGCCATTGCCCTGCTGATCGGTTTTTTAATCCCGTTAGGGGATAGCTGTGCATCGTCAAAGACCCCTCTGGTAGCAATGGAAACTGTGGTCTCAGAGCCTTCATCCATTAATTATGTGGGAAAGGCCCTGTCCAAGATGCTTTTGACAAGGCTATCCTCTGAAGGGATAGATACGGTTCTGGTAGAGGGAAGTACCAGGTCAGGTCTGAAATCAGTTGCTGATTTTGTTATTACAGGAAAAGTGGTGAAGGCCATGAATCACTATGAGGCCTCTTTTGAACTCAGGTCTCCAAGGGATGGAACCGTCATCAAACGGTGGGACTTGAAAGCTCCCACTCTAGATATGTTGGCAAAGGATGCGGCGCTGCTTTCAGCCAAGATTTCAGACACGGTAAAGGATACAGGCCAGGTTCTGGTTGCAAATACAGTTTCGGATTTTAGTGCCCTGTCGGTTCCTGATTCTAAAAAGGTTAAGACAGATGACGAGTTTGCCTTGGCCAGGCTTCATCCGGATATCCTTGTCAGGGAAAAGCTAGAAAAGGACGAACTGGAGGAGATCGAGCAGCAAAGAAGAAGATCCGGGACTAGCAGCACGGTCAGGAAGGAGGGTGAAGTGGAAAATGACTCTTTTATGCCTCTTCCCGATGTATATGATGTGGGTGATGACGCACCAGAGGATCAAAATCTTGAAAATGACTCTGGCAGCCCGAAGACTGCTTCTGTCTCTTCAGAAGATGAAGATGATTCTTCCTTCATGCCCATTCCAGATGTATATGATCCTGATGATGACGAGGATGCCATTGAAAAACCAAAGACTGAAGAGGCTTCTTCAGGGGTACAGAAGCATGAAGGTCATGGGAGTAAGGGTGCCGAAGCAGATAAACCGAACAAGGAAGGAAAGGGAAACTGGTATTCCTGGCTGTGGCCTTTTGGCAATGACAAGCAAAATAAAGGCGGTGCACAGCTTGTCTCCCAGGCCAAGGAGACAAGGCTTCAAAAGCAAGAGTCTGATAAGGAGCCCGTGGTGATTTCGTCTTCACAGAAACTCCCTGTCCCGCCTCCTCCAAGAGTTAGTTTTGAAATTCCAGAGCCTGTTCCTTTAGACGAGGCCCTTAGCAAGATAGAAAACATTAAGGTGGAAAAGAAAAAGGAAAAGGGTTGGTTTTCTTGGCTATGGCCCTGGACGGAAGAAGAGCCAGAAGTTGTTCAACAGCAGTCCTTTGTTTCTAGAGATGGCTCAAACGGCCATGCTGTTGCAAAACAAGACGGAGGTCTTCAGACCCTTGATGCAGGTTCTCAGCCCGATACTATCAGGAACCGTACGGGAATGGAGACGGACCAGCCGGATTCCGCTACACAGATTCAGTCAACGTCTACTCCAGACATGAATTCAAGGGAGCAACAAGAGGGTGTATCTGTTCCTGATTCGGCACAGACTAAAAGGCCGGAGCGGGTTGACAGGCCAATCTGGCAATGGAACTGACAGCTGGCTGCTGTTTGCTGGGGAATATTGAACTCGATATCCGTGATTTTTCCCTTATCTAGGGCCTTCTAACTTGCAAGGAGGGGCAAAGTGAATCCAGACAAAAAATTGTTACTGCTTGGTTCACGGGTCCGCATCACAAATCTGCCAATAAAAGAAGTCAGCATGATTGCCGAGGGCAGCCTGCCTGCCTATGGATACAATCCAGGGGACTTTATTGAGCTTCTGGCAGGTGATATTACTGTTGAAGAGGGAAGGCTTGAGCAGTGTCTTACCTGGCTTTCTGCCTTTCTGACGCCCTCTGAACTGTCTCCCAAAATTAACACCGTATCCTATGGAAAGTCCCGGGATGTCTTCCAGATATTTTACAGAAGGGGAGACATTGCTGAGGACCCGAGTCATGGATGGTTCATGATGCGCCAGATTTTACCTCCTGGAGGACGTCCTCAAAAACCAGATACGGTTGATCTGTCAGGGCAGAACGAGGAGAAATTTCAGGACAACTCTGGCATAATAATCGTGGATGATGGTGGAAATCCGCCGAAGATAGCCCAAGAGCTCAAGAAGAAAAATCCAAGCGCATGGGTTATGGCCCTTGGCATCACTCCAGCCCATTGGCAGGACTGGGCGGATTCCTTTGGTAACAAGTTCATGCTGTTTTGCCGTCTGTCTGATCTTGAGACCACACGCATGGAAATGGACAGTGCGGTAGTCTGGGAATCACTGGTTGCCATGTGTATCAGGGCCCTGAAGTCTGAAGAGGTTGGCCTTTGGAGGCCTTCATCCATGCGATTCAAATGCCACATACTGGTAGAGATGTTTCCAAATGCCCTTCTGTATGTAGGCCCGCGACACATGATGTTTAGACACAAAAGGGCCAGTTTGCCAGAAAGAGGGTCCAACAGGCAGAGGGGTTCTGTCCCCTGTTATGACACATTGGTTACTGCCATGATAACCCTGGATGCATTGAGGCTTGCAAAGATCCCCAGTGAGAGGAGTTTCTTTTTTGACTTTTCAAAACGAGTCCTGATGAACTGGGAGCTCTTGAGGCAAAAGGGGTATTCATTTTCAAAGGGGCTAGAGTTTCCGGATCTCGACTTTTCTTCAAATTATCCCAGAGGTGTTCCGTGTTCCTTTTTGGAAACAGAATCCGATCCCTGTTTCTTTGAATTGCCCCCTTACAGCATGGAGATGGAAAAGATTTTGGAGCAGGTCTCTTGCCAGTACTGGAATGAAGAGAGGAAGGAGGCCTTTAGGCAGTTTTTCACCAATGTTGAGAAGAGAAGTACCTGCCATATAGAGGATAGGTCAAAAAACCTCGGCTATATCTCGGTGATACTTCAAGTACTGAAGAATCTGAAAGAGGAGGTCAACAGGAAACAGGGTTTTAAAGATCTGCGCATGTTTAACATAGGCCACCTGAGGACAACGGATCCTGCTGAGATGGCCCCGGTTGTGACACTAAAGGGTGTAATGAACAGTTATGTAATGCGGGAGGTCTGCAAAAGGCCACTTTGTATAGGTGTGTTTGGTCCTCCGGGTTCTGGCAAGTCCTTTGCGGTTGTTCAGGTTGCAAAGGTCATTGCTGAGAACTTTGACTCTAATCCGTTCGAATTTTTTGAATTCAACCTTACCCAGTTTGCAGGACCTGAGGAGATCAACTCGGCAATCGATCTTGTCCGGGCCAGTGTTGCCAAGGGACGGGTGCCTGTTGCTTTCTGGGACGAGTTTGACTGCAAGTATGATAACAACGAATTTGGCTATCTTCGCTATTTCCTTCCCTCTATGCAGGATGGGGTTACTTATGTTAACGGCATTCCCAGATATATAGGTAGAAGCGTGTTTGTATTTGCTGGCGGCGTTAAGGACTCGTATTCTGCCATGGAGGCAATGCTCAAGGCCGAAGACCACGAGGAATTACGTCATATCAAGGCCTTGAAGATTCCAGATTTTATGAGCCGGTTAAGGGTGGTGCTGGATATTGATGGAATAGATATACCAGAGGAGCTTCTCAGGGATTCGGCCTCGGGTGTAGAACTTGAACGCTTAAAGAGGATTCTTTTAAAAAGGGCCTTTATTATTGCCCATCAGATGGAAACCCACTGGAAAAAGGCTGCCAGGAAGACCTCTGGCCTGCTTTTGCGGCTTCTTGTTGCCAAGTACAAGTTTGGCGCCAGGAGTATAGAGGCGGTTATTGAAGCAAGTCAGGCGGCTGACAGGCTGGTCTATGGCCTCCCGGAGCTTATAGCACCTCCAAGTGCCAGGATTCATGCCGAGTGGCGGGTAGGGCTTGAAAGGCGAATAGACCAGATAAGAAAAGACTTTGGCATGAGGGGAATCTGGTAGCAGTGTTCCCGTCAAGCGGTTGCGTCTTTTCAAAAAAGACGAAATTTTATTTGTGTCTTTTTGCTTTATTTCTCATCGCAATGTCCCTATTGTTTCCCTTTGACAGGCTGCTTCACGACCTTCTTCTTCCATTATCCAACAGCAGATTTGCCACCCTTTGGGCTCATGCTGCAGACTTTCTTGGAAACGGCGTTACACTTGCATTGTTGGTTGTTATCCTTTCTCCCCTGATTTTAATCAGTACAGGAGACAGGTCCAGATTTAAGGCCTACTTGATCAGGGCCACCTTGGCACTTGGCATTACAGGCATAATTGGTCAGCTACTTAAATTTTTGATAGGCAGACCAAGGCCTGGGACGGGTCTTGACAGTTGGCAAATATGTCCTTTTTGCACGGCAAACGATTTTCATTCCTTCCCCTCAGGGCATGCTGCCTCTGCCTTTTCCGTAGCCTTGATACTTTGTCATTATTTTCCAAGGCTACGGTATCTTTGGTTTGCAATGGCTCTGTTTGTAAGCCTTGGGAGGCTTGTTGGCCAGTCCCACTTTTTAACAGACCTTGTCGGCAGCCTCTTAATAGCCCTTTTTGTTACAGATCTGGTTTTGAATGCAAGATGGAAATACAGTTCTTTTCTCTTTTTGCGATCCCATACCGTTAGATCAAAGACCAAGGCCAGATGCGCCTAGTTGTTTTCTGGAGAAAGAGTTATGTCAGTGGTTCTTCTTGGATATCACAACATGGGTTGCAGGGCCCTTAAAGTACTTATGGAGCTTGGCGTCCAGGTTCCTGCGGTCTTTACACATGAAGACAGTCCAGAGGAAAATATATGGTTTGATTCTTTGGCAGAACTTGCCAGAGGCTACGGTATACCTGTCTATTTTCCCAAAAATATAAACCAGGATAAGTGGGTGAGGGTTTTGAGGGAAATATCACCCAAGATCATTCTGTCATGTTATTTCAGACAGATGGTAAAAGAGGATGTGCTGTCTATCCCCAAAATTGCAGCCGTGAATCTCCACGGCTCTCTTCTTCCAAAGTATAGGGGACGATGCCCTGTTAACTGGCAACTGGTTCACGGGGAAAGAGAAAGCGGAGTAACCCTTCATCATATGGTCTTGAAGGCCGATGCCGGAGACATAGTCAGCCAAAAAGCAGTAAGGATAGACCCAAGGGATACTGCCTACAGCCTTTTTAAAAAACTCGAAGATGCAGCTGAACAGGTGCTTAAAAAATATATTCCTCTGCTTCTTGAGGGAAAGGCCCCAAGAACACCACAGGACCATACAAAGGCCAGCTATTTTGGCGGGAGGCGGCCTGAGGACGGAAAGATAGATTGGAATCAGGATGCCCAGTCTATCTACAATCTTGTAAGGGCAGTCACTTGGCCATATCCCGGTGCTTTTTGCCACCTTTATGGCAGAAAGCTTTTCATCTGGGACGCACTGGTCTATCAAGACCTGGATCTTGGTATGCCTGCAGGGCACGTTGGCATCGTAGATGGAAAGGTTATGGTACAGACTGGAAAGGGATGTTTGAGGCTCCTTAGCGTCTCTTTTAGCAACAAAGGCTCTCCTAATAAGGATGGTTCTATGCCTGACGAGATACTGCGTGACCTTGTCGTGTTGGAATGAGATGAATCAGAGGAGAGAGTGCAGATGAAAATACTTATACTTGGAGTCAACGGTTTTATAGGAAGCCACTTTGTCAGAAGGGCTATTGAGGAGACGGATTGGGAGATCTATGGGATGGACCTGGCCTGGGATAGGCTTGGTGCGCGTATGAATCATCCCAATGTAAACTTTATCGAAGGAGACATCTCCATAAACAAGGAATGGATAGAGTATCACATAAAAAAGTGTGACCTGTGCCTGCCTCTTGTGGCCATAGCCACTCCTGCTACATATGTAAAAGATCCCCTTGCCGTTTTTGAGCTTGATTTTGAGCAGAACCTGCGCATTGTCAGACAGTGTGCAAGGTATGGGACAAGGGTCGTATTTCCTTCAACCAGCGAAGTGTATGGCATGTGTCCAGATGAGCGGTTCAATGAAGAGACAAGTAATTTGGTCTATGGGCCAATTCACAAACAGAGATGGATTTATGCATGTGCCAAACAGATGATGGACAGGGTGATATGGGCCATGGGTAAGCATCAAGGCCTCCAGTTCACTCTGATAAGGCCGTTTAACTGGATTGGCTCTGGCCTTGACAGCCTTGCCACCCCAAAGGAGGGAAGTTCAAGGGTGGTGACCCAGTTTCTTGGTCACATCCTCAGGGGAGAACCAATAACTCTGGTAGATGGTGGAAAACAGAGGCGGTGTTTTACCTATGTGGATGACGGACTCGACTGTCTGTTTAAGATAATTGAAAACAGAGATGGGTGTTGTGACGGAAGGATTTTCAACATTGGAAATCCGGCCAACGACTATTCTATCAGGGACCTGGCACAGATGATGCTGGAGGTGGTAAAGGGCTTTCCCCATCTTGCCCACCTTGCCGAAAAGGTGGCTTTTAACGAGGTTTCAGCACGAGACTACTATGGACCTGATTATCAGGATGTTGGATACAGGGTGCCGGATATCTCCAATGCCAAAAGGATACTTGGCTGGGAGCCAAAAGTAGGGCTTAGGGAGGCCTTGGAAAAGACAATATCTTTTTATGTGGATTCCGGGGATATTGGCCTAGAAGAGCTTGGACGGCCAGGAGATGTATAGCCTGGGGCGGCTCTTACAGACAGGGTCCTTTGTAATATGAAAAGGCCTGTATCAAAAGGCGGCAGGATTGATTTGTCGCCTTATTTGTTGGTGGTAACAGTCTGTCTTTTCTTTCTGCTCTCTGGCATGCTTGTGCTAGGCCTGCGTGATATTTACGGCATGGAAGCAAGAATTGGGCTTTTTGTCAGGGGCATGTTTTCGGGAAAGGGGCTTTTCTGCCCCCTTCTCTATGGCAAGCCATATCCAGATTATCCGCCACTCTATTTTCTTGCTTCCCTGGCATTTTGTAAACCTGTAGGCCATGTCTGCTCCATGTGCCTATCCATGCCTAGTCTTTTAAGTGGTGCCTCAATGTTGATCATTTTGTTTTTGGTATCCAAGAAACATGCAGGAGAGAGTGCGGCCCTGATATCGTCGCTTATTCTTGCTGCCTCGCCAAAGTTTTGGTCAATGGCTGAAGGGGCCACTATAGACATGTTTCTTGCCCTTTGTTGCCTGTTGGCAAATATCTCATTTTTTGATGGCTATGGTACCCAGGATAAAAAGCCGGGGCATAAAAGAGCGCTTGGTTTCTTGTTTATGTCTCTTGCTTATCTTGTTAAGGGGCCCATTGGTCTTGTGATTTCAGTTATGCCCACGGTAGTTTTTCTTTTTATTAAGAGGCGGACCGGTTCTCTTCTTTCTTTTCTGTCTTTTGTTTCCCTGACTTCGGCCCTTGTAATGGGGGTCTATATGATTGGGATTTATAGCCAGGGGGGCCTGCCTCTTGTGAAGCAGGTCTTAAATGCCCAGTTGTTTTCGAGGGTTTCTGGTCCAGCAAACAAACCCTTTTACTACTACATTGAGTTTCTGATTGTTTCTTTTCTGCCCGCGCTCTTTTTGACTGGCCTTTTTTATAGAAACAGGCTTGTTGAAATGGGGAAAATCTTTAAACAGTACATGAAAACGGATTTTGGGCTCTTTATGGCAGTCTTTGGCGTATGCAGCCTGCTGCCTTTTTTCCTTGCCGCGTCAAGACACGGCCGCTATCTTCTTCCAGCCTTTCCTCCCATAGCCTGGTTGCTGGCCTGTTTTTTATCCCAAACCATAGAAAGCGAGACATCCGGGACCAAAAACCTTCTTAAAAAGCTGGCCTTGATTCTGGTTGCCATCCTTTATGTTGCTGTGCTGATTCTGTATCTTTGGGATCCTTTTCATTCAAACGTGCCCTTGTGGTCAGTTATAATGTTTTTTTTCATTGGGACACTCGTCCTTGGAGCCTTTCGTCTTTTAATTGACACCAGGCTGGTATCAGTTACCAGTTTTTTAGTTTCTGTTGTCATCGTCACTGCAGGGGTAAGCCTTGTTATTCAGCCTGGGATTTCCAAGAGGGAATCAGGAAGACGGTTTGTTTTGGATACAGAAGCCAAGGTAAAGGCAGGTTCTGTCTTTCTGGTTAAAATCAGGCCAGACGGTGATGGCCTTAAATACAGTCTTTACAGCAGATACTATCCAAACCGGATACATTTTTTGTCTTCAATTGAAAAGGTATGTGATGTTCCAGAGACAGGCCTTTTGATTCTTTATGCGAAAGACCTTGTCAGATATAAGAAAAATAATATGTGCCTGAAAAGATTCTCTGTTATTTCAAAGGGATATATTCATGGTAAGGAAGTCATTGCCCTGTTTGGTGTTCCCCGAGCGTCATTAATATGACTCTTTTGTAGCCTGCTTGTTTTCCCTTAATACCTTTTACATGTCCCTATTGTTCATAATCATTTGTTATTTCAACCTATTATGTTTGTAGGAATTAGTTGGCACAGTGGTTGCTCAAGCAACTACTGACAAATTTATGACAAACTCTGGAGTAGCCATGGCAAAGGAAGAAAAGAAGAAAAAGTCAGATGCCAAAAAGAACAAGGAGAAAAAGGGAGGATCAAAACTCCTTTTGATCATTATAGCCCTTCTGGTGCTGATTATTGTTGGTGGAGCAGGGGCCTTTTTCTTTCTCTTCTCCGCTCCCAGCGATGAGGAAGTTGCAAGGGAGATAAAGAAGGATGAAACCCCTCAGGAGATTGTTGCACCTTCGCCTGACAGCATAGGGGTAATGGTGGACCTGAAGCCCTTTTTGGTAAACCTTGCCGATCCAAAGGCCAGGCACTTTTTAAAGGCCACCATTTCTTTAGAGGTAAAGGATGATGAGGCCAAGGGACTTGTTGAAAAGTTTCTGCCAAAGATCCGTAACGACATACTCTTGTTGTTAAGCAGTAAGACACTGGAAGACGTAATAACCATTGAAGGAAAGGTTCGGCTGAAGGACGAGATAATGTCCAGGGTCAGCAGAATAATTGGTCCTGGCAGGTTAAAGGATGTCTACTTTAGCCAGTTTGTTGTGCAGTAGGAGGAGAGGAAATGTCGCAGGTCTTGAGCCAAGACGAAATAGATGCGCTTCTTGGTGGCCTTGATGAGGCAGTAGAGGCGGAATCCGAAGAGCAACCCGGTGGTGCCGAGGCCGCTAGCGATGTTATTCCTTATGACTTTGCCAATGCTACTGCCATGTCCAGGGTCAAGTTCCCTGGCTTTGCGGTAATTAATGACCATTTCAACCGCGGACTCAGAAGCACTTTGTCTTCTATTCTCCGGGTTATGGTGGATAGCTCTGCCGTTCCCATAGAGGTGATACTCTTTAAGGATTTTCTCAAGAAGGTGCCTGTGCCAAGCAGCCTGCATATAGTCAAGATGGAGCCTTTGAGGGGGCATGCCATGCTTGTGATGGACTCCCAGCTTGTCTTCTGCATTGTTGAGATATTTCTGGGTTCCACCACCATAGGCAAGAGCAGGATAGAGGGAAGGGAGTTTACATCCATTGAGCAAAGGCTGATAAAAAGGATAGTCAACTCTATATTAAAGGACTGGAGCAGGGCCTGGTCTTCTATTCATCCAATAGAGATCCAGTACGTCAGAAGTGAAATCAATCCCCAGTTTGCCAAGATAATTCAAGATGAAGACGCTGTGATTGTATGCAAGTTTCAGCTGGACATTGAAGAGATGAGCGGGATTATTTACATCTGTCTGCCTGTCAGCCTTATTCAGCCAATAAAGAGCAAGCTCCAAAAATCTTTTCAAATAGATGAGACAGAGGACCCAGCCTGGAGACAGGCCATGTTGAAAAATATGCTTGAGGTGCCTGTCAGATTGGATGTTCCCCTGGGAACAGCAGAGCTAACAGGTTCTGACATACTTGATCTGGAAGTTGGGGATATCATACAGCTTGATACAAGAATCGATGACCTTTTGACTGCTTTTATAAAGGAACAACCAAAATTCATGGGGCAACCCGGAATATACAGGGGGCAAAAGGCCCTAAAGATAGACAAGGTGCTTTTTGATGAATAAACCATTCAGGGGCGGATTATGTTAACTCAGGAAGAACTGGATAAACTTTTGCAAGAAGAGGGTGGCGGAGCAGAGGCAGCCCAGGGGGAAGCAGCGGCTGAAGCTGCTGATTCAGACAGTGCAGATGTGCAACAAGGAGAGACTGGTAGTGCTGTTAACCAAGAGGAGCTTGACAAACTCCTTGACGGAGCAGATTCAGAGGAATCTGACAGTCCCTCAACTGAGGTTTCCTCTGAAGGTGGCGATGACATAGATTGGTCAGACGCATTCAAGGAGGCTGCAGAAGGAGGTGATTCAGCTGCTCAAAAGGCTGTCAGCCAGGGTCTTAGCGAAGAGGCACAGGCAGATCCTCCAAGCCAGGAGCCGGCTCCGGCTGCCCAGTTTGACGAGCTCACGGCCAGCGGAGAGGCTGAGCCTAGCACAAAGCCGGAACTTAACTTTCTTCTTGAGATTCCCCTTGAAATTCAGGTAGAGCTTGGTAGGTGCACTATGAAGATAAAGGAGCTCTTGCAGCTTGGCCAGGGTTCCATTGTGGAACTGAACAAGATGGCCGGAGAGCCCGCTGATATCTATGTTAACCGTAAGTTGATGGCAAAGGGAGAGGTAGTTGTTGTAAATGAAAAGTTTGGCATAAAACTGACTGAGATCATAAGTCCTCAGGAAAGGGTAAAGTCTCTAGGATAGGCCGTAATGGATACGTTTGAGCTTGTAGCCAAGATGACAGGTGCCCTGGCCATAATACTTGGCGTCTTGTTTATGGCTGCCTATCTCTTAAAGAGGTTTGGACTGGTCAGTCAGGCTGGCAGAAAAGGGCTGATTGAGGTGATAGAAAACAGGCCTCTTCTGCCAAAGCGTCATGTCTCTTTGGTCCGAGTGGCAGGAAAATATTTTTTACTGGGTTCTACAGATCAGTCAGTCAGTCTTCTTGGTTCCATTGATGGCAAAGATATTCAAAGCTTTCAGGAAATACTCAGTGATAAAGAGAAGGAAATGAATAGCAAGGAGGTGGCAGGATGAAAGGGGATCGTCTTTGCCTTCTTCTGGTTTTTGTCGGCATGGTTTTTTTTTCAACAGACGCCCTTGCCGTTCATATCCCAAACATAAACATAGGGATAGAAAGTACAGACGATCCTCAAAAGATATCTGCTGCCATTGAAATAGTTCTTCTCCTTACTGTCCTGTCTCTTGCCCCGTCCATTCTCCTTATGATGACCTCCTTTACAAGGCTCATAATTGTCTTTGGTTTTTTGCGTCAGGCAATTGGCACTCAGCAGATGCCTCCCAACCAGGTCCTTATCGGGCTTTCCCTCTTTCTTACCCTGTTCATAATGCAGCCAGTATGGAGCGTTGCAAACGAAAAGGGTATCCAGCCCTATCTGAATGACGAGATCAACTTTAAGCAGGCCCTTAAAAATGTGGAAAGACCCCTGCGCCAGTTCATGTTCAGAAACACAAGGGAGGCAGACCTTGCCCTGTTTGCACATTTTGCCAAGATAGAAGATCCAAAGGATCAGGAAGACATTCCCACTTCTGTGCTTATTCCCTCCTTTATGATCAGCGAGTTGAAGACCGCCTTTGAAATAGGGTTTGTGCTTTACATTCCCTTTTTAATCATAGATATGGTGGTCTCTAGCGTCCTTCTCTCTATGGGAATGATGATGCTGCCACCTGTGCTGATTTCCCTGCCTTTTAAGCTGCTGCTTTTTGTATTGGTCGACGGCTGGCATCTTCTAACAGGCTCTCTGTTGCAAAGCTTTACGTAGGGAGGCAAAAAATGACTCAGGATATGGTGGTAGGCCTTGCAAGAAACGCAGTTGAGATAACCCTTCTCATAAGCCTTCCCATGCTTGGTCTTGGGCTTATAGTAGGGCTTGCAGTTAGTATCTTTCAGGCAGTAACGCAGATACAGGAGATGACCCTTACCTTTGTTCCCAAGATAGTGGCTGTCCTTATAGGGCTGCTCATCGCATTCCCCTGGATGATGAACAAGATGGTGGATTATACCAGGGACATAATTGTCAACATTCCTCATTTTATAAGGTAGAGGTGCGTTGTGGAATACGATGTTGTGGCATGGATTTTGGCCCACTATCAGGTCTTTGTGCTGGTGCTGGTACGGATTTCCACCATTTTGTTTATGATGCCTGTTTTTAATTCAAGGACCATAGCCATGCCCGTCAAGGCAGCCATGGCCTTGATGCTTTCCTGGATGGTTGCCCCTCTGATTCATGTGGCTGATGGAACCTTTCCTTCCACCAGCTTCGGCTTTTTTCTAATAGTTTTGCAGGAGGTGCTAACTGGGCTGATACTGTCACTTTTTCTACGCATGATTTTTGCGGGGCTGCAGATTGCCGGTCAGATGGTAGGTGTTCAGATGGGATTGAGCGTTGCAAATATCATGGATCCGCAGACGGGTGTGCAGTCTGTTATAGTTTCACAGTTTGCTTACATGATAGCGCTACTTCTGTTCCTTGTGGCAAATGGTCATCACGCCATACTAAAGATTCTTTTTGAAAGTTTTGAAATCCTACCCCCAGGAAAACTTATCTTTACAAGACCTCTCTATGAGATGGTTATGACAATGGGCCATGAGATGTTTGTCCTTTCCATAAAACTTATGGCTCCTGTCATGGCCATACTCTTTCTTTCCCAGGTTGCCTTGGGAATACTGGCAAAGCTCGTTCCTCAAATAAACATGCTCATCGTCAGTTTCAGCATCAATGTAGCCTTGGGACTCTTTTTCTTCGGACTTACCCTTCAGTTTTTTTGGCCAGTGCTTTCACGCTCTTTGGACAAGGCTGTAAAGCTTATGCCCCTTGCTTTAAAGGCAATGGGAGGCTGAAATGGCAGAGGAATCCTTTCAGGAAAGGACCGAACAGGCAACCCCGAAACGGCGGGAGGAGGCCAGAAAAAAGGGCCAGGTTCCAAAGAGCAGGGAGCTTGCCTCTGTTTCAGTATTACTTTCTGCCCTTTTTACCCTTTACTGGGGCAGTAGTTTTTTCATGACAAGACTAGATCAGATGCTTATCTACTATCTTGAAAACCTGCACAGCTTTCCTGTCACCCTTACCAATATGCGTTCCATGGGTCTTACAGGGCTTGCCCAGATGGGCGCGATCCTTGCGCCCCTGCTTTTGGTAATAACAGTGGTTGCTGTACTGTCAAATTTTCTGCAGGTTGGCCCTCTTTTGACTCTTGAACCCCTGACCCCGCAGATTTCAAGGATAAGCCCCATGCAGGGGATAAAGCGTCTATTTTCCCTCCAGGCCCTTATGGAGTTTGTAAAGTCGCTTTTTAAGCTGGCGGTGGTTTGCTGGATAGTTTACTCCACAGTGTCTAAAGGCATGGACCGTATCATGCCCCTTCTTGATATGACGCCCTACAATATCGCCTCTTTTATAGGCATGGTGAGTTTTGAGATCTTTTGGAAGTCCTGTTTGGCAATGATATTGCTTTCTATACTTGACTATATGTTCCAACGTTATGAGCACGAGAAGAACCTCAAGATGACAAAACAGGAAGTCAAGGAGGAATTCAAACAGACCGAGGGTGACCCTCATGTGAAGTCACGCATTAGGAGTATCCAGAGAGAGATGGCAAAAAAGCGAATGATGCAGGAAGTTCCAGAGGCAGACGTGGTCATCACCAACCCAACGCGTCTTGCCGTTGCCCTGAAGTATGAGCCAGGGAAGATGGATGCTCCGATGGTGGTGGCCAAGGGGGCGGGTATTGTAGCGGACAAGATCAGGGAGATTGCAAGAAAACATTCGGTTCCTGTTATAGAGAACAAGCCCATGGCCCAGAGCCTGTACAAGCTCGTTGAGCTTGGTGAGATTATTCCAGACACCCTTTTCAAGGCGGTTGCAGAGATATTTGCCTACGTCTACAGGCTAAAGGGCAAAAGGACCGGAAGGTAAGGATCAGGAGGAGATGAAGTGGCAAGCATAGATGCAGTTAGGAATCTGTGGACAGAAATAGAGGTGGATAAGAGCAACCTGATTGCAGCGGTAGGGGTGGTGGGAATCCTACTCCTCATGATACTGCCGCTTCCTGCCCCGGCGCTTGATCTCTTTCTGGCCCTTAATATTACCATCTCGCTCCTGGTTTTTCTCATGTCCATATATATCCTCAAACCCTTGGACTTTCCTGTATTTCCATCTTTGCTTCTTATAACAACGCTTTTCAGGTTGTCTCTAAACATTGCCTCAACAAGACTCATACTCCTTCATGGCCACGAAGGCGTGGATGCAGCGGGAAAGATAATAATGGGATTTGGCCACTTTGTGGTGGGAGGCAACTTTGTAGTTGGTGCCATAGTCTTTTTCATCTTGGTGATAATCAACTTTGTTGTCATAACCAAGGGTGCAGGAAGGATTGCAGAGGTTGCCGCCAGATTTACCCTGGATGCCATGCCTGGAAAGCAGATGGCCATAGATGCGGATCTCAACGCCGGCCTTATTGACGAGGCCGAGGCCAAGCGCAGAAGGGAGGAGATCGCAAAAGAGTCGGAGTTTTACGGGGCAATGGATGGAGCCAGCAAGTTTGTCAGGGGTGAGGCCATTGCCGGGCTTATAATCATGGCTATAAATGTCATTGGGGGGTTTGTAATCGGGGTTCTCCAGCAGGGAATGCCGGTTTCCAGCGCTGCCCAGAGTTACACCCTTTTGACCATTGGTGACGGACTGGTGTCCCAGATTCCGGCACTGATTATATCAACTGCGGCAGGCATCTTGGTAAGCCGTGCTGCTTCAACGGCGAGCATGGGCAAGGAGTTTATCAGACAGTTTTCCTCTCATCCCCAGGCCCTTGCCGTTACTTCGGTAATCGTGTTCATGTTCAGTTTTATTCCAGGCCTGCCGACCATACCCTTTGTGGCCCTGTCAGCAGGGATCGGTTTTTTGGCCTATGCAGCCTTTAGAGAGGCCCGTCGCGTTGAAGAGGAGGTCGCTGGCAAGGTAGCAGAGGAAGAGGGCGGGCCTGAAGAAGAGGTCTCAGAACCGGAAGAGGTGGAAAGGCTCTTACAGCTTGACATCTTGGAACTGGAGGTGGGATATGGCCTTATCCCCTTGGTTGATGAGGAGCAGGGTGGTGATCTTCTTGACAGGATAAAATCAATCAGACGCCAGTTTGCCCAGGAGATGGGAATAATCGTGCCGCCTCTCCATGTCAGGGACAACCTTCAGCTTCAGCCAGGCCAGTACAGATTTCTTATAAAAGGTATTGACGTGGCAAAGGGCAACCTGATGATAGGTCATCTGCTTGCCATGAATCCCGGAGACGTCAGAAAGGAAATAGACGGCATTCCAACCACTGAGCCTGCATTTGGCCTGCCTGCCGTCTGGATAACAGAGGAACAGAAGGAAGAGGCCCAGCTTGCCGGTTACACGGTAGTGGATCTTTCAACCGTTATTGCAACCCATCTTGCTGAGGTCATAAAGAAGAATGCTGCTGATCTTCTTGGCAGGCAAGAGGTGCAGCGTCTTCTTGACGCGCTTTCAAAGACAAGCCCAAAGGCGGTTGAAGAGGTAACCTCTGTACTGAGCCTTGGGATTATACAGAAGGTGCTTCAGAATCTTGTAAGGGAAAACATATCCATTCGCGACCTTTTGACCATAACGGAGGCTCTGGCAGATTATGGAGAAATGACAAAGGATCCAGAGATCCTGACTGAATATGTAAGGCAGCGGCTTGGCAGGGCCATAGTCAAACCTTTTGTAGACGAAGATGAGACATTAAGGGTGCTTACCCTTGACTCCCAGATTGAAGAAACCATCAGAAACAGCCTGCAGCAGACAGAGCATGGGGTTTTTCTCACCCTGGATCCTGCGGCTGCCCAACGGATTATCAATGCGGTTAAAAAGGGAGTCGAAGAGATAGAAAGTCAAGGACTTACCCCCGTCATTCTCACAAATCCAACAGTCAGAAGACATCTCAGGCGGCTGATAGAGCGTTTTATTCCAGATGCCTATGTCATCTCACATTCTGAGATACCTGGAAACATACGTCTTGAATCGGTGGGTGTCATAACACTTGAGTAGAGGAGGGCTCCATGCAGCTGAGACGTTTTAGCGCAAAGAATGTTTCCCAGGTTCTTAAAAAGGTAAAGGCAGAGCTTGGTGACGAGGCCATAATACTGAGTACCAAGAATCGCTGTGTAAGAGATGGAGTTTCAGGACGTAGCATAAATTTTGTAGAAGTGGTGGCTGCTGTTGATAGACAGAGTGAAGAACCTCGGATCAAGGCGGCTAAGGCTGGTCTTCATGGTGAAAAAAGGGATTCAAAATCACACACTTCAAGCCAGATCCTGCTAAGGGAAATAGATCAGTTAAAGGAAGAAATCAGAAAACTAGCAGGTTTTGTAAAGTCTCTTTCCATCAACAGGTCGAGAGATGGCAAAAATGCTGTCAACAATGCCCATTCTGACACCTCAAGATCGGGATTGTGCCAAGGGATTTCATCGTGTCTTGGTCTTGACAGAAGAAGCGAAGAGATGGTGGCAAAGGTTCTGTCAGATATGGATGCCAGACAGAGCTGCGACTGGGAGGAGATCACCAGGAGGCTTTCAAGGTTTATACGCTCCGGAATAGAAAAGGGGGATACGGCCGAAGATGCAAAGGGCAGATGCTGGTGGGCTTTTGTAGGGCCCACGGGTGTCGGAAAAACGACTACCCTTGCCAAAATTGCGGCAAGACTGAAATTCCTATGCAAGAAGGACGGGGTGCTCATCTGTGTAGATGGCTACCGTCTGGGAGCCAAAGAACAGCTTGGAAGGTATGCCAATTTAATGGACATTCCCATGGAAACTGCCAGAACCAACAAGGATCTTTTGAGGCTGTTTGGACAGTACAAAGAAAAGGATTTTATTTTTGTAGATACAACTGGCCGAAATCCTTTCTCTTCTGCTCACAAGACAGAGTTGCACCGTCTCTTTGACTCTGTACCGGGACTTATGGCACAGGTAATGCTTAGTGCAACTAGTAAGAGAGAGGATCTTATGGGAGCAATTAGTTTTTATAGACAGTATCCGTTAGCAGGCTGGAGCCTTACCAAGATAGATGAGACAAGGTCTCTGGCTTCATCCGTGTTTCCCATAATAGAGGCTGAACTTCCTCTTTCATACGTAACAAATGGCCAGAGGGTGCCTGAAGATATCAGGTTCGCTAGTCCAACTGAGATCGCTCACATCACGCTTGAGCCACTTAAGGGACTTGAAAGGCTTCTGGGTATGCCCAGAGATCTGGACAACGACAATTCTAAAGTGGTGCCGGAGACCTTATGAATCAAGCTGCTACACTCAAGCAATGGAAAGCCTACTGTTCCTTTGATGGAGCAGCTGTAGACGGGCAGGAAAAACAGAGCATGAATTCATCCAGCCATCCCAGGGTCTTATGTTTTAGTAGCGGCAAGGGTGGAGTGGGAAAGACAAGCATTGTGACGAATCTTGGCATCGCCATGGCACAGATAGGGAAAAAGGTTCTGGTCCTAGATGCAGACCTTGGTCTTGCGAATATCGACGTAATGCTTGGGATTACGCCAAAGTATTCTATTCAGCACGTTTTTTCAGGTGAACGTTCCCTTTCTGATGTAATAATGCAGGGACCAGGCGGTATCAAGCTCCTTCCGGCCAGCTCTGGCATTCAGGAGCTTTGCCATCTGAGCGAGAGCGAGAAACTCTTTTTGCTTAACGAGTTCGATTGTCTGGAAGAACCAGTAGATATAATGCTTATAGACAATGCTGCTGGGATTTCTGACACCGTCATGTATTTTAACATGGCGGCCCAGGCCAGAGTAATAATTTTGACACCGGAGCCAACATCAATCACTGATGCCTATGCCCTTATCAAGGTTTTGTCAAAGAGATATCTGATTAAGGAATTTTCCATTGTGGTCAACTGGACAAACAGTCGCCAGGAGGCGTACAAGATATTCAGGCAGTTAACTGCGGTTGCTGACAGGTTTCTTGGTTTTCTGTCTTTTCATTTCCTTGGTCACATACCAAAGGATACGTCTATCCCAAAATCTGTAAGGCAGCAGAAACCTGCTTTGGAGCTGTTTCCACAAAGCAGGGCATGCCAGGGTTTTAGGCAGCTTGCGGAAAACATCCTAAACCTTGATGTGAGTGGCAATGATGGAAACATAAAATTTTTTTGGAAAAATCTGTTGAGGCTATAATTATGGCAAGAACAAGTGCAGCCCCCAAATTGAAGGACTATACAGAGGAGTTTTTCGGACAGGGACGCAGTCTGACTCCTAAAAAACGTGAAGAGTTGATTATAAAATATTCCCCCTTGGTTAACTATGTTGCAAACAGGCTTGCGGGAAGGCTACCTCCCCATATCCTGCCTGAAGATCTGATAGGGCCTGGGGTAATAGGGCTTATTGATGCCATTGAAAAATTTGATCCATCCAAAAAGATCAAGTTCAAGACCTATGCAGAGTTCCGTATCAGAGGGGCAATGCTGGACGAATTAAGACACCTGGACTGGGTGCCTCGTTCCGTGCGAAAAAAGGCAACAGAATTAGAACAGGTCATAGAGAGGTTGGAAAAGCGTTTGGAAAGGATGCCTGAAGATGAAGAAATCGCCAAGGAAATGGGCATCAGTTTGGAAGAATACTATAAACTTCTGGACAAAACCAGAGGCGTAACCTTTCTGGACATAGATGCAATCAGGCGCCGGATGCCGGATGCCACTGATGAAGATCTTTTTGACTTGATTGCTGATGACAATCAGAGCGATCCCTTTGAAAGGCTCAACATGCTTGAGATAAAGGAGATCGTAATAAACTGTATCAAGGCACTTCCAGAAAAGGAAAAACTGGTGGTATCCCTTTACTATTTTGAAGATCTGACAATGAAGGAGATAGGAGAGATCATGGGTTATACAGAAAGCCGGATATCGCAGATGCATACCAAGGCCGTCATGACCATCAGAACAAAACTTGCAGAGGTGTTTGATAAAAACGAGTTATCACAGATAAAGGAGATCTTTTGATAGCGGCTCATTTATGAATATCGGTAAAAAGTTCGATGAATAACTAAAATCCAAAGTGAGTCAGGAGGAATGTTCTAAATGGCCATAAATCACGATATGAAGATATTGATAGTGGATGATTTTGCCACGATGCGCAGGATAGTTAAAAATATCCTTACCCAGCTTGGTTTCAAGAATTTTATTGAGGCAGACGATGGTTCTGTGGCTTGGGAGATTTTGCAAAAAGAGCAGGTGGACTTTATTGTTTCAGACTGGAATATGCCCAAGATGCCAGGCATTGAGCTTCTTAAAAAGGTGAGAGCCGATGAGAAACTCAAAGACATTCCCTTTCTCATGGTCACTGCTGAAGCGCAAAAAGAAAATATCATAGAGGCAGTAAAGGCAAAGGTAAGCAACTACATAGTCAAACCTTTTACTCCAGAAACCCTTGGCGAAAAGATAGAAAAGATATTTGCATGATAGATTCTTTATATGGGGCAGCCGCTTACTGAGACATACATTGATATACATGAAAAATTAGGGGAACTTAGTCGCCAGATGGAAGAAGTTAACGGTTCGGTAAAGGAAGATCAGGTAAGCCTGGATAAAGACGGGATCGCTGACGAGGAAGTGGATCTCAATGTGGAAGCACCTGTTGATACTGCTTCAATGGATGTTCTTTCAGAAACGGCTGACGATTCCGCATCTGTTGCAGAGGACGTGTCCGAGACTGTCTCTTCACAGAAGGGTGTGGATAGTGCTGAAAAAGTGGGCAAAACAGATCAAGATTCTGTCCAAGATGGCAGCGATGATGAGATAGGCATAAACATAGAAGATGATGAGCTTTGGGATGAAGGAGAAGCAGAAGAAATCCCATTGTTTGAGGAAGAGCTGTTAAGCGAGATAAGTGAAGAAGAAGAAAAAGAACAGCAGGACCAACAGGATAAAGACAAGGTGGAGGGTGAGGAACGGGCCGCTGATGATTCGAGCGTAGAGGCTCAAGAATCTAGAGATGTCCAGGATGGGTCTGATTCAGGTCAAGAACAGGACCAGTCTGTTCCTTCGAGCCAACAGCAAGATGAGACCGGTGGCCAGGGCGCTAGTGTAGGTCTGATTTCAGCTTTGCTTCCATGGCTGATAACGGGCCTGTCTTCCATCTTGACCATCCTTGCAGTAATTGCCATTTGGTTTCTTTGGAATTCTCCGTCTGTGACTGAACAGCAGGTGACTGCTTCTGATAACGTTATAAAACCCAAGGCATCTGCCAGGGGTAACATTAACAGGAGCAACATACAGGCCCAGAGTCAACAGCCAGTTACAGGGACAGTATCTCAGCAGGAGGCCATTGATCTGGCGCCATTTATCATTCCAGGCAAAAGCGGCGGCGAACTTGTCTTTTTCAAGCTCCAGGTAGAACTCATTGTGCCAGATGCAACAACCAAACAGGAGCTTTTGAGGCGTCAGGCCTGGCTTAGAGACATCATCTATCAGGAACTCAAGGGGCTGGATATCTCGAGAGGTATCCAGGGAGATATACTCAGCCGTTACAGGGCCCCTCTTCTTAGCCGGCTTAACCGGGAATTTTCTCCACTAAAGATTGAAGACATAAGACTCATGGGCTATCTGTTGAGGTAAAAGGATGGCTGAGGATTTTGTTAAGGATATTTCTCCCCTGAATCAGATAGCACCGGTCAGACCCCATCCATCAAATATAAGGCAGGAGCGCAGAAGAAGAGGAGGAAAGAAACAGGGAAAAGGCAAAGGAGACCAAGACAGGGATGGCCTGGAAGACAGGCCCCTGCTTGTAAAAGACAAGGTATCGGTTCTTGCAAAAGGGCATGACGACCCACAGGGTCCTCCCAAACCCGGGAAAAAAGTCTCCCAAAAAGACAACAACGAGTCAGTACGGCACATAGACATACGAGTTTGAATATGCAGTCAGAAACCATGGAGATATTGATAGCGGTTTCAATCTGCTGTGATGTAGTCCTCTTTTTTCTTATTGTCTGGCTCTTTTTTAAGGTAAAGGGTCTAGGCCCGGAAAGGCTTGAACGTCTTATTAACGAGCTAAGGGAGAGCCAGGCCCTGGTTGATAGACTGCAGGCCATAATTGAAGAAAAGGCCCGTTTGGCAAAGGCCCTGGAGAATAATCTTAGGAGTTATCACAGCTCTAAAAATCCAGTAAACATCAAAGGGAAAAACAATATCAAAGAACAGGTGCTGTTGTTGTATGATAAGGGTGTGGATATTGCCGAGATAGCCGAGTCAACAGGTCTGACAACAGGAGAAGTTGAGCTTATCATATCAATAAAAAGCGTATCTGTTTGACATCGGCCCGATACTATCTGCACAGGAACAACTTCTTAACCTGTCTGGTCCAGATTTACCACTGTGCACGTCATGGTATGTTTTATTGCATCTATGGCCTGAAGCCTCTGCATTACAATGTGTGACAGGGAGTCATGGGAGTCTGTTTCTACCTGAGCAATAATGTCATAAGGCCCCATTATGACATCAAGGTGTTTGATTTCTTCCATCTCCTTTAGCTGCTTTATAACCTCTGCCGTTTTTCCTATCTGGGTATTTATCAGAATGTACGCCTTAAGAGACATGGTTTTCCTCCTCTGTTTGCCTTTTCTTCTTGTTCACACTGTCGAGTTTGCGTTGCGTATAAAGATCAATCCCAAACCTGGCAAGAAGCAGGGCGCCAGCAACAGTAAGGGGGTGTTTCAAGAACTTCTTCAACCTTGAAACCAGCTCTTTACTTGTTTTCTGTTCCACAGGCACCTGCGCATGCAACGCATCCCTTTTCAAATATTTTTCTCTTGACCCAGCGCATCCCATACTTCAACAGCTCCTTTTCATCTTTTGAAATTAGTTCTATTACCTGAGGGTCTTCCATATACCTGTCCAGGTTTGGACCTTCCAAGAAGTGTTGCCTGAACGAGTCTATGTCATAACAGCCCATGTAGAAAATGTCTATCTGGTCAGCGTTTAGATGCTCTATGCCAGATTCGGTTTTGGCCTGGAGCAGTTCTCCGAATATGTCGTTCATTTTGTTGTACTCTTCAATTCCTTCGTTCTCCTTCCATTCCCTCACTGTCCATTCTTTACAGTCTTTGAATCCGTGACAGTCTGGTTCCCTGACAATGTAGTAAAATTCTTCTACCTCGTCCGTGTCCTTGCTACGTTTTGCCATCCTGGCAAGTGGATAGGTCCGGCATGCCCCAGGTCTTGAGTCATAAACAGTGCATCCCTTGCCTTCTTCCAGAAACGGGCATCTAAGATAGGGGCCTTCCATCTTTAAGACAATCACAGGCAGTCCAGAGCCAAAGCCAACATGTACCGAGGTGTACTTTTTTAAAAAGTCACCCGAACTCATGTTGAGCTTGTTCTTGAGCATGAGTATGTCATAGGGCATTAGTACTAGATTGATGTCATAGCAACACCTGGTAAAACACTTTTTCTCAGGTGTGCATGAAAAGCAAAAGGTGCTTTCGTCTGTAAGCTGTCTGGAATCGTCAAGATATGATTCTGGTCCTTGGGACATCTCGTTTCTCCTTTTTAAGCCGTATCCTAATTACAAAATTGATAAAAACAGGGCGCCAATTCTGAAGGTAAGGTTTCCTTCAAGGCCACCTCTAAGATAAATATCATCTTGAATCCGAGTCAACATTTGAGTCATTATAACCTCAAACCCCATATTGATATATCCCGACTCCAGGGCCTGGTTGGTGAAAAAAAGAGGCGTTCCTGTGGCCGATTTATATGTTTTAAGGCGCCAGTTCACCTGGGAGATGTTTTTGTAAAGGCGTTCAAGCCTCCTGGCATCTATTTGACACCCTGTAATGAAAGGGCCGCTACCAGTATCATAGGCCTCATCTATTCCCTTTTTGAGCCCAAGAATCAAGATTAGAACCCTGTCAGATATTGGCGGGTTGTTGCTAAAGGCAAGCGTTAACAGTTCATGGGACATTGGAAGCCTTATCGAAGCCGGTACAGGATATGTGGATTTTTCTCCAAAAACGGCCTGGATTTTTGCCATGCGTACGTCAGGGTCTGGTTCGTAACAGGGATTTCTGGCATAGAGTCTTTGGGCCAGGGTCCTTATATTTTCATAGTGCTTTTTTACATGATAGCTGATTATCTTAACGTCTGGACTGCAGACATCAGCGCATTTTCTTCCAAGGTCTGCACACCCGTTAAGAAAGAAGCTCAAGATTGTTACTATAAGCACTGTTTGAAGTTTGGGCTTCATACCAGATAGCTCAAAACGTAGTTGGATATATGCCTGCCCCTTTCTGTTAACTTTAGTGTACCAGAGCCTTTGTCTGCCTCAATAACCCCTTTCTCACCAAGCCTATCCAGAAGAGGCCCATAATAGGTAAAAAGATCAATACCAAAGCGTTCTTCTAGCACCTGGGCCTTTGCGCCCGAGGTCATTCTCAACCACATGACAAGCGTTTCCCTGAATCTTGCCTCATTGTCAAGTTTTTCCTGGTATTCAATGGCGCAGTCATCTCTTTCTATCCTTTTAATAAATGTATCCAGGTCCTTGATGTTGAAGTACCTGATGCCATTTATAAAAGATACAGCTCCACATCCAAGGCCCAGATATTGTCCCCCTGTCCAGTAATTTATGTTGTGCTTACATTCCCTGTCCGGTCTTGAAAAGTTGGATATTTCATACTGAAAGAATCCATGCGAGTGCAGAAAACCTTCCACCAGTCTGGTCAAGGCGAGGCTCGCATCCTGGTCTGGAAGTTTGAGGGTTTTCCTTTTCATCTTTCGGGCAAATCTTGTTCCTGGCTCTACAGTAAGCTCATATGCCGAGATATGTGCCGGGTCCAAGGAGATGGCCCGTGTTAGGGTGTTCTCGAGCCAATCAAGATCTTGACTTGGCAGACAGTAAATAAGATCCAGAGACAGGTTTGATAGACCCTGGTCTTTTATAATTCTTGCAGCATCTATGGCCTCTTTAGACGTATGTATACGTCCAAGGAGTCCTAAGCCCCTATCAGAAAGGTCCTGTACTCCAAGGCTTATCCTGTTAATGCCGGTTTTTTTTACCTTCCTGATCCAAGACCCTGTTACAGACTCTGGATTGCATTCAATTGTGATCTCCATATCCTTTGGAGATACTGTTGGAAACTGAAGGAACAGATGTTCCAAAAGCTCAGATATAAGTTCTGCCTGGATCAAAGAGGGCGTGCCCCCACCTATGTAGACGGTGTTAAAAGTGAGACCCTTTGTAAGGCCCTGGTCAATTATCAAGATTACCTGTTTCTTTATGGCCTCGATATAGCTTTTGGCCATATGCATCTGGCCTTCATAGGAAACGAAGGAGCAGTAAGGACATTTTTTCCTGCACAATGGGATATGAACATAAAGTCCGGCAGGGGATATTTTATTTTTTTGTCTTGCAAAAGAGGAACTTTTCAACACTTTCTTTTCTTGAACTTTTGGGCTTAAAGATCTTCACTGTCCTGAAGATCCGCTGTGCCTCTGTCTTGAATTCTGGAAAGTCTTCGCCATCAAAGACCTTGCAGTAGAAAGCCCCGTTTTTGACAAGGAATCTCGAGGCTATCTGAAGGGCAGTTCTGGCAAGGTCTACAGACAGATAGTGATCCCTGTCCTTCCTGCCAGTAGTTTTTGGGGCCATGTCTGAAAGCACCACGTCAAAGGGGGCCTGCTCTTCCAACTCCTTTGAAGAGATGAGCTGGTAGATGTCTTCCTTCAAAAAGACAACATTATCCTGGTTTATTTTAAGCCTGTGAAGGTCTACTGCCACAATAAATCCATCTGAGCCAACTACCTTGGCTGCATACTTTGTCCAGGAACCTGGGGCAGCTCCCAGATCCAGGACCTTCTGCCCCTTACCCAGAAACTTGAATCGTTCCTGCGCCTCAATAAGCTTGTAGACAGAGCGGGCAGGATAACCTTCCTTTTTCGCCTTAAAAAAGTAGTGATCCTTGATCTCCTTCATCCTTTTGGGTTCTCCTTATTGTGGACCATCAGGTCTACCAGATGGTATGCCCGAGGTGCGCTGTCTTCCTCTTTGGCAAGGGTCTCAAATGCATGGCGGAGTCTAAGGAGACATCCTGAACAGGTGGTGAAGACAGGGCCTGTTTTCTCTAATGTAAAGCATCCAGTTTTTGATGCAATATTCTGTTCAAATATGTTTTTTGATATGTCTGGATTAAACAGGGAAAAGGTTCCGCCAAGGCCGCAGCATCCAAGGGTTGTCAGTGGTTGGTCTGGTAACAAAAATCTTTGGGCCACGGTTATCAAGGATCTTTCCGAATCGAGCCCGTAACGCTGATGACAGGGAATTTGTATGGCTATGCTGCCGTTTTTCCTAGCTCCAGTGTTTGCCTGATAGCGGGCCATGAACTGGCTGAATTCCATCACCCGTGTTGCTATCTTGGTGGCGTGTTTATAGGTTGGGGTCTGTATTCCAAAAAGGGAAGGCCAGCTCTTTATCATGTAGGCACAAGAGGCGCAGCCTGTAAGAATGATATCGGCCTGCCTATTAAGAAAAATATCGAGGTTTTTTTTTGCAAAGGACCTTGCCCGGGACATTGCCCCCTGGCTGTATGCCGGCAGTCCGCAGCAAACTTGATTTTCAGGTATTTCAAGTTCCCAGTCTAGTATGGCAGCGATCTTTGCAGCAGTATCAGGAAAGACATGGTTTTGCATGCAGCCGCAAAACAGCAGCACCTTTGCCCTTTTTGCACGCTCATCAACTTTACATCTTGAGATCGTGCCCGGAAAAGAGTGGATGTACAGGTTAAGGTTTGAAAGAAAGGGCGCCTTGGCAAGGGGCACAGCGTTTTGAAAGTCCCTTAACAAGGCAGAGATCTTTTCAAGAAATGATACGGCCTTTATGCCTCTTTCCTGTCCAAGCTTTTCCCATATGTCAAAGAGTGAGTAGGGAAAGGATCTGAAATAGGCCACCCTGTCTCTTTCAGCTCTTATAATATCGGCAACATCTGTTCCGGAAGGGCAGAGTCTGGAACATGCCCCACATTGCAAGCAGGCAGCTATCGTCTCCTTTATCAGTCTTTGGCGTTTTTTTATAGAAGCTGAACGCAAAAGGAAATACTTGCCACGAGGAGAGAACCTTTCGATCGGATGGGATTGATAAACAGGGCAAAAGGACAGGCAGGCCCCGCATCGGGCGCATGTGTCTTTTGAGGTGTTTTTATCGTGCGTGTCTTTTTTTGTCTTTGATACCTTTGGAGTTGGAGGCATTGGCTTACCATTAAGATATTAAAGAAAAAAATACAGACAAGGTCACAATGTGCCATGGCAAGGTAAATGTCATATAAAAGGATCAGGGGAAGAGGAGCTGGGCTGCCTATCAGCTAACTGCACTTTGAGTAGCCGCAAGACCGGCATAGGGCACATCCTTCTTCAAAGTCCAGGGTGGAACCGCAGTCGGGGCAGTTCATAACATCTGGCTCCTTTTTTTCTATCTCAATGTCTGCTGCCTCTGCCAGCACCTTGGCAACCCCGTCCGGACAGGAAAGTATCTGTTTGCCTTCATCCCAGCTTGGGGATGGACATCTGATTCCTGAAAGCTGTTTTATTATGGCCTTGGGGCTTATGCCAGAACGCAAGGCCAAGGAAATAAGCCTTGTTTCCGCCTCTATCTGACAGGCTGCACATCCCCCGGCCTTACCCATCTGGGCAAAGACTTCACAAAAGTCATCGTCATCCCAGTTTATGGTTACGTAAAGATTCCCGCATCCTGTCCTGACCCTTTCGGTTATGCCGCGCGTGCGTCTTGGCCTTGGTCTTGGAGCAATTTTGCCATTCGTGACCTCGGTTAATTCAGGGGTTTTCTGCCCTTTCTTTTTCTTCTCTTTCAGGTTAAGGACCTGTACAGGCCTGCTGCCGTACCTGTAAATGGTCAGCCCTTTAAGTCCCTTTTGCCATGCCAGTATGTATGCCTTCTTTACATCATCTATGGTGGCATCTTCAGGAAAGTTGATGGTCTTGGACACCGCGTTATCCGTGTATTCCTGAAAGGCCGCCTGTATGGCTATGTGGTCTTCAGGGGTGACATCCATTGATGTCACATAGATCTTTTTTATTTCATCAGGGATTTCATCAAGCTCTTGTATGGAGCCGGTAGAGGCTATCTTTTCCATTAACTTTTGAGAGTAAAGTCCACGTTCCCTCAACTCCTTAACAAAAAGTGGATGGGCTTCTATAAGTTCGCTTCCGTCAAGCACACGTCTGATGTAGCTTATGGCAAAAAGCGGTTCTATGCCGCTTGACGCCCCTGCGATGATACTGATCGTGCCAGTAGGGGCAATGGTAGTGGTGGTGGAGTTTCTCATGTACGGACTTTGAGGTGTGTCGTAGATACTTCCTTCATATGCAGGGAAATTGCCTCTTTTTTTTGCCAGTTCTGCCGAGGCCTTTTTGGATTCTTCATCTATGAACTTCATTATCTTTTGGGCAACCTCTATGGCCTCCTGAGAGTTGTATGGGATCTTCATGGAAATGAGCATATCTGCAAAGCCCATGACTCCAAGCCCTATTTTTCTTGTACGCCTAGTCATGCGTTCGATTTCCTTTAAGGGAAACCTGTTGGCATCTATTACATTGTCCAGGAAATGCACTGCATCCCATACAACGCTTTTTAATTCGTCAAAGTCAATGGTCCCGTCTTTACTTACAAACTTGCCAAGGTTTATAGAGCCAAGGTTACAGGATTCATAAGGAAGCAGGGGCTGCTCACCGCAGGGGTTGGTGCTTTCGATTTCACCAAGTTGCGGGGTAGGGTTGGCCTTGTTTATGCGATCTATGAATATAATGCCAGGTTCGCCGCTTGCCCAGGCAGATTGGACTATTTCCGAAAAGACCTGGTCGGCAGGAAGTCTTTTTACCTCGAGTCCTGTCCTTGGGTTTATAAGCGGGTAACTTTCACCATTATGGACAGCGGTCATGAACCTTTCAGTTAGCGCTACTGATATGTTAAAGTTGTTGAGCCTGTCGGTTTGTGTCTTGCAGCTGATAAATTTTTCAATGTCCGGGTGATCCACCCTGAGGATGCCCATGTTGGCGCCCCGTCTTGTGCCACCTTGTTTTATGGTTTCTGTGGCAACATCAAATATGGTCATAAAAGAGATGGGACCGCTTGCCACTCCATGAGTGGTTTTGACTATGTCGCCCTCCGGCCTGATTCTAGAAAAAGAAAAACCGGTTCCTCCACCACTTTTATGGATCATGGCAGTATGTTTTACTGCCTCGAAAATGCTTTCGATAGAGTCGTCTATAGGAAGTACAAAACAGGCAGACAGTTGACCAAGCACACGGCCAGCATTCATGAGAGTAGGGCTGTTTGGCATGAACTTGAAGCTGGTCATCATGCCGTAGAATCTTTCTTCAATGGCCTTTAAGTCAACATCTTTATCGTATTTCTTGTCTGGTTTTGCGATGGCCTTGGCAACCCTGCGGAACATGTCTTCAGGCGTTTCAATAACCTGGCCAAGCTCGTCCTTTTTCAGATATCGTCTGGCCAAGACTACAAGAGCGTTGTTAGATAAGGGTAAGGATGTACGTGGAAGCTCGAGCTCCATTATTTTAACCTCCCGCCTGCTGTACGAAGAAATCAGACGACAACGATTTATTTGTTATTATGCATGCACAATATATTGTAAGATCGAAAATAAATTGTAGAAGATATAGTGGATTTTTCCGCGCAAGTCAAGACAGATTGTACAAGGCTCTCTACTGCTCTGACGATAAAGTATGCTGTATTTTTTTTCTCCTGGTGAATGTGGACAGGCAAGGAAGGGTTTTGACTAGACTGGAAAGCAGGGCCAAGAGCTTCTATAGGTTTGCTTCGCTGAAACGCTCCAAAGCCGCTCGCTCATGCTCGCTAAATGGAGGTTTCAGCTGCTTCGCTTCACCAAGAATCTCTAGGCCCTGTTCCCAAATGTCTAGTCAAATTCCTATCCTTGCCCTTTTCATCCAAGATGGCCGATAAAGGATTTATGAACACCTTCTTACCTTTATAATATATTAATTATTAATTACGGGCTTTTTTGTCGTGTACTTCATCAAGCCATTTTCGAAGTTTTTGGGCCCATTCTTGGAATGCCTGTTTTGCATGGCCCCACTTTCCTTTCACAGAACCTGTTGAATACGTTGAGCCCACCTTGCGGTCCATGATAGCCGCTACAACCTTTCCTGTTTCAGAATCAAGGAATTCGGCTTCTATGGTTGCCTCTCCAACATTTATAGATTCTCCAGTAGTGACATTTGAAAGGGCGTTGACAGCAACTCCAACAGGCAGGACCGCAGAGGCTGCACCAAGGACAGGATTCCCAGCCTTTACATTCGTAATAGCAACCCGAATCCTAAGGACATCAGGACCAGGTTTACTTACAACTGGATATCTATCCTGCAGATTTTTAATCAGGCAATCGTGAAAGTAGTCTGCAAGCATTTTGAGTTCATCAGGATCTATTCCAATTTCCCTGGAATCGTTTTTAAAATAGAAGATCACCTTGTCTATCATGACCTTTTTGTACTTGGAAAAGTCTACGGTGGGGTCCACATAACGCTTTAGCGGCTGGTCTCCTTGACCTGGTTGCAGTTTGGAATAGTCACTTAAAAATCCGGTAGGCTCAATATCTTTATTAGCACATCCACCAGCAAGGAAGATGGTCAAGATAATGATAACAAAGAGCGAAACCCTTTTCATTTTTGTCCTCCTTTTTGGACTGTCTATCTCGTTATACGCTATTTTAAATATCCTGATTAGGTTTGTATAAAGCCAAATTTTGTTTCCCACAAGAACAATTTTTGTCAAAAAGTCTAAAATTTTTCTTTTGAGCTGATTTTTGCCCTAAATAACCCATCAAATAAAAATCATTTTGTTAAAACGAATTGGCACAGGTGGTGCATTAAGAAAGGCAACTTAAATGAAACGCAAGAAATCAAGGAGGTGAGAAAATTAAAGCTACTTAACAACTAGGCCGATTACAAATTTACAAAATCAAAAAACACAAATAAGGAGGAATAAAAAATGATTATGGAAAGGTTTTTACCAAAGACTTACAAGAGTGAAAAGGGTTTTACTCTTGTTGAATTGATGATCGTTGTAGCAATTATTGGTATTTTGGCAGCTGTGGCTATCCCTCAGTATAGGAAGTTCCAGCTAAAGGCAAAGACCAGTGAAGCGAAAACTAACCTTGGT